>CALDZJ010000009.1 GCA_937944055.1 uncultured Verrucomicrobiales bacterium
ATTCCGAGCTGTAATGAGTGCGGCCAAGTCGATCCGCTTTGATAATGGAGGTCGCGACCTCCTCTTGTGTAGATGCCATAGACCAACATGCTATGGCATCTCTACTGGATTTGGATAGAGAGGTTCTGTTGACCGTTTACCTTATTCCACCAAGTCAGATATACCTCGTTTGCTAGAGGGTATAATCCTTCAGAATGACAAGATCTCGGAATTACAGCTGTGTCTTAAAATAGGATCTCGTCTACTCACGTACCCCTGCTTCATCGGAGTATCTTTGGCGTTCTTACCGATTCAACGATCCAAAACACCACAGCTCCCTCCAATGGCTAAAAACAGTTCCGGACGATTTAGGACGCCCTGAAATGGTGGCACATTGTTAGCACGAAACAGCACGCCAACCCGAAATCGTTATACCTAAAGCACCAGAGAAGAAATACCGGCGATGGGAATCGAACCCATACTTCCGAAGAAACGCGATTTTGAATCGCGCGCGTCTACCAATTCCGCCACGCCGGCTGCTTCTCTTGGAAAGCGGGCGGAGTCTTTCTTCTTGGGCGGCAGCTGTCAAGCTCACCTGTGCTCAGAACTTAGGAAAATCCCACGATGGAAATTTTGGCCTCACGGCACTTCATTTCTATTTCATCGAGGCCGAGGAAAAGAGTCTTCCCCGCTTCTACTGCGATGATTCCCACTCCTGCTTCACGGCAGCTCTCGATGGTGCGGGGCCCGATCACGGGGACATCAAAGCGCATGTCTTGATCGGGCTTAGAGACCTTTACGAGAGTCACATCTGTTCCCTTCCCTAATTTCCCGCCTCGCTTGATACATTCATCAGTCCCCTCGAAGGCCTCAACCGCTAAGACCGTGCCCCGCCTCACGATGATGCTTTGACCAATATCGAGCGCGCTCGTTTGTTTCACGATCTTCTGGCCGAAGCGGATATCTTCCCAGTCTCGCTCGCGGGGCTCAGGACCGTAAAGGTGCCCTGCCCCAGCGAGTTGATCCTCTAAGAAGGTGGTGGCAGGGAGGAGGGTGATTTGATCTTTCTCTAGCTCAGCCGCGATCGCCCCGAAGAGTGATTCGGCATTCCGCTCTTTCACCGAGTGCAGCACCTTTAAGGTCCGTAAATCCGGCCAGAGATCAAAGAGATTCCGAGGAGCGATTTGGCCCACCATGATGGCCTCGCCCGCGCCTTGCTTTCGGAAAAATTTAATCACGCCGCCGAGCTGCCCCACACGGAACCACTGAATCACATCCGCGATTTCCGCCAGCTCATCAGCTGTCTCGCCCTTAAAGGCCGCCACTACGATGCGGACCCCCTTTTTACGAGCAGCCTGAATGAAGGTTCTGGGATAAATCCCATTCCCTGCGATCACTCCAATCGTCCTTTGCTCGTCGCTCACGGGCATGACTTTCATTTTTAAGGGCGCAAAGTTCAAACTTCAAATTGCATGATGCCGCGATCGGTCTAGGATCGCAACATGTTAGCTAAGATACCTTTTGAACTCGTGTTGGCCGCGGTCGGCATTCTCGTCCTACTGGTGGTGGGCGTTATTTTTATTAATTTCTTCGGCCTCTGGATCCAAGCCCGCGCCGCCGGAGCTCCCGTGAGCCTCACAAATCTCGTCTTAATGCGCTTCCGAAAAGTCCACCCCGGAACGATCGTGAATAGCCGCATCACAGCCGCTAAGGCGGGCCTCCATTATACCACGGATCAATTGGAGGCTCATTATCTCGCTGGAGGAGACATCATTAATGTGGTCCTTGCTCTGGTCGCCGCGGAAAAGGCCGGGATCGCGCTCTCGTTCGACCGAGCCTGCGCCATCGACCTCGCCACCAAGGACACCGGCAAAACGGTGCTCGAAGCGGTGCGGACCTCGATCAACCCTAAGGTCATTGACTGCCCGAACCCCGGCGCAGGTGTCACTAAAATCACCGCCGTCGCGAAAGATGGCATCGGAGTCAATGTCCGCGCCCGCGTCACCGTGCGGACGAACTTAGATCGCTTTGTCGGCGGTGCGACCGAGGAGACCATTATCGCTCGAGTCGGCGAAGGAATCGTGACCTCCGTGGGCTCCGCCGCCTCTTATAAGACGGTCTTAGAAAATCCGGACTCCATCTCGCGCCTCGTCCTGGAAAAAGGGGTCGATGAAGCGACCGCCTTTTCCATCCTCTCCATCGATATTGCCGATGTCGATGTGGCCGATAACGTGGGAGCCCGTCTCCAAACCGAGCAGGCGGAAGCTGATAAGCAAGTCGCGCAAGCGAAGGCCGAGATGCGCCGCGCCGCTGCGGTGGCTTCTGAGCAAGAAATGGCGGCTCGCACCCAAGAGATGCGCGCTAAGGTGGTGGAAGCTGAGGCAACCGTCCCCATGGCGATTGCGGAGGCTTTCCGAAATGGAAACCTCGGAGTGATGGACTACGCGAAGTATCAGAATGTCATTGCTGACACCAAGATGCGTGACTCGATCGGCGAGGAAGCCCCTGAGAGTTCCTCATCCTAAATTGCACTTTCCAGTCGTGTTCCCGCTCGCCGAACTTCCTGTTGATCCCAATGTCATCATCGTTTTTGCGATGGTGATCTTCGCGGGGATCAAGGCCTTGCTTGAGAAAATCCAGGGCACAAATTCCGTGCCACCAAGTCTCGAAGAGGAGGACGATTTCAGCGATCCTTACGCCGAATATGAAGCCGAGCTAGAGAGACAGCGCGCTGAGCTAGAGATCCCCCCGCCGATCACGGAGGCTCAGGCTCAAACGCCACCACCTTCTCTCCCGCTTGAGCCTCGCCCTACCGTCTCTCCTTCAGCACCCTCTCCTTCACTTTCCAGCCCCACTTTCGGCTCCCCTCTAAAAGGCGCAGGAGTCAGTCCAGCAAGCAGGCCAAGTGGCCCAAAGCTCAGCCCAGCGGAGAAGGCGGCGCTTGAAAACCTGAAACTCATCCCGCTCTCGAAACGTCGCTCAAGCACCTCCACCAAAGCGCGCGTCAAAAGGCACCTCGCTAGCCCCACCGCGGCCCGCGAGGCTCTTCTCTTAGCGGAGATCTTAGGCCCACCGAAGGCTCTAAAAGCTGACGACCAGCTCTAGAGTGAAGGCTGAAAGAGAGGTGATATGCGCCGGACTCCTTGATGAAGCTTTCAAGCTTGAGCTGCCCTGAAGCGCCCTGAGTTCTCAGCGGACTGAAAGGGGCAGAGCAGAATGAGCAGAGCAGAATTGACGAATCGGAATCCCAGCCCTCTCAGAATCTCACATGATTAATCCCCCCACTATTAATCCCCCCACTAATGCGCCATTGAATCAACTCCTTCCTTGGCATCACCTCATTCGCGGGCTCAGCCTTTTCATCACCGCCATGCTTCTCAGCTCCTGCGTCGAAGGGGAAGAGGAAATATGGATTAAGGCGGATGGTTCTGGGCGCGTCATCGCTCATTATGAAATCCCCCTCGTCGCACTGAGTCAGATGACTGATCCGGAGGATATGATCCGGGCTTTAAGACTGGTCGATGAAAAAGAAGAGGGCCTTTGCATTCATGAACTGAGCTTTAAAAAAAACCGAGGCAAAGCGATTTTCCACTTCGAGGCGAGCTTTCATGATGCTCGGGAACTCCTTGATATTTCTGCGCGGAATGAGGCCCTCTTCGCGGAAGAGACCTCGGCTGATCCTGAGCAAATGACAGCCGTTGCGGGGGAAATTGACTTCACCATAAAAGGCCTCACTCCCACATTCTCCCGCTCCATTAGCCTCATCGGGATGTTCCCACCCATCGTGACGAAGCGCCCAACAATGCTGGGCCCGTCGCGCTTTAAATACACCATGCACCTGCCCGCAAAGGTGAAGGAGAGTAATGCCCACGCCATTAGCGCAGATGGCCGTAGCGTCAGCTGGACCTTTTTCTTAAAAGATCATCTTGAGGAGGAGATGGAGATGTCTTTCACCACGGAGCTTCCCCTCCCGTGGTGGGCTTGGCTATGCCTCGCTCTTTTTGCCTTCCTGCTGGCTTGGTTTATTTGGAGAAAGGTCCTCTCTTCTAAATGCCCGTCACGGCAGCATGGCTCATAAGGTCTACCTCCTTGCAGACCTTCGCGCAATATCGACCCAGCGTATTTTCACAGGCCTCACAGAGGAGAAATTGCGCATTGCAGGGCATCCATCCGCAATTGCGATAGCGGATGCTCGGCTCTCCGCAGTGGCGGCAGCTCGAGATGATCTTAGCGCCCTCCGTGCGATTCACAGGCACGCTCAGTCGTTCATCAAAGACGTAACACTCGCCCTCATAACCCTCTCCCTTTACCGTATCATCCTTCCCGTAGGTCACGATCCCTCCGTCGAGTTGATACACTTCTGAGAAGCCCTCGTTTAATAAAAACCCGCTGAATTTTTCACAGCGAATCCCACCCGTGCAGTAAGTCAGGATTTTTTTTCCCTCTAGGTCCTTGCGATGGTCCCGCACCCACTTCGGGAGATCGCGGAAGCTGGGCACGTCAGGCAAGATGGCTCCCTCGAAGCGGCCAATCTCCCACTCGTAGTCATTCCGAGCATCCAAGATCACGACATTATCTTCCGCCATGGCCTCGCGCCACTCGGCGGGCTTTAAATGAGTGGCCGTCTTTTCACTCGGGTGGAAGTCCTCCTCTCCCAGGTCTAAACTCACCACTTCCTCGCGAACTTTGATGGAGAGCTTAGGAAAAACATGCCCTGCTTCCTCATCGATCTTCCAAGCGATCCCCTCAGTCAAGGGGTCTTGGGCGAGGGCTTCCCGGTATTCGCGACAATTTTCCGACCTTCCCGAAAGGGTGCCATTGATGCCCTCATGCGCAATCAATATCCGCCCCTTCAAGCCGAGACGTGAGCAGAGCTCCTGATGCGCGCGGGCATAGGATACCGGGTCATCAAGCCGCACGTATTTATAATAGAGTAAAACCTCGTAGGGAGCGCTCATCGTTGCGGAGGGACTTTGCCAAATTTCGCGAGAAACTTCCAGCCTTGGCACGCTTCTTTTTAAACAATGCCACCTTCGTAGGAAGGGACCCGCATTCAAGCAGGACGGGCGCTTGCCAAAGGTTTCTCTGAATGTAATCTATCGAAGAACCCTGAGATGCAGGATAGAGTTTAATCTCCAAGCAGGTATTATTCTACCTCACCAGACACTCGTTTCACTTCTCAACACTTCTCAAACACCTTTTATCGCAGTTTTCCCACCCAACGCCGAATATGCCCGCAGATTATCAGTCCCAGCCCTTCGCCGAGTCCCCCTTCCCTTCCGCTCCTTCAACTCCCTCAGCGGAATACCCGATCCCAGAAAAATACACTCCCCCTCGTCCTAAATTGATCAATCCAAGGCTCGTGCACTACCTTGGAACCCTGCCCCCCTTCACTCCATCCACTCCATCTACTTCTCCCGCAACGGCGGAAACAAGAAGCGCCGCCGCTCCCGCCAATGACTCCACGCCCCTTCGCGAAGCTCCCTCCCCTTTAACACCCGCAACACCGGAATACCCCACTCCCTCAGAATATCCCACGGAACTACCTCCAGCACCCGAGGCAGAAGCAGAAGGCAAGGAAAGCCGAGCCAGCCAGTCAAACAGCGGAAGCTCAGACAGCTCAGAAAAATCAAGCCCTCCCCCTCAAGCACAGCCCAGCACCCTCCCAGCGGATGACGTGGCGGCGGTCGATCAACTCGGAAAAAAATTCCAAGCTCTCAAATCCGAGCTCGCCAAGGTCATCATCGGCCAAGAACAAGTCATCGAGCAACTCGCCATCTGTCTCTTTGCTCGTGGCCACGGCCTCCTCATGGGAGTTCCCGGCCTTGCCAAAACCCTCCTAGTCTCCTCCATCGCCGAGACCATGGATCTAGGATTTAATCGGATCCAATTCACGCCGGATCTCATGCCCGCAGACATCTCCGGAACGGACATCATTCAAGAATCAGATACCGGCCGCCGCGAGTTCCAGTTCGTCAAAGGCCCCATCTTTTCAAACATCGTCCTTGCTGATGAAATTAACCGCGCGCCTGCCAAGACTCAGTCCGCGATGCTTGAGGCGATGCAAGAGCGCTCCGTCACCGTGCTAGGGCGGACTTATCAGCTCGATGCCCCCTTCTTCGTCCTCGCCACCCAAAACCCAGTCGAGCAAGAGGGCACTTACCCACTACCAGAAGCTCAGCTAGATCGCTTCATGTTCCTCATCGAGGTGGACTACCCCAGCGCCGAAGAAGAGAAACGCATCGCTCGAGAGACCACAGGCGTGGACAAGGCCCGCCTCCAAGCACTCCTCAGCGGAGAGGAGGTGATCCAGTTCCAGAGCCTCGTCCGCCGCGTTCCCGTCCCCGATCATATTTACGACTACGCCGTAGAAATCGTCCGCCGCACACGTCCGGATACCGAAGACGCTCCGGAGTGGATCAAAGAATACGTCGGCTGGGGAGCCGGACCTCGCGCGGTACAATACCTCATCCTAGGGTGTAAGGCCCGTGCGGCCCTGCGCGGAACTTACATGGCATCGCTCGAGGACATCGAGGCCGTCGCCGGCCCCGTCCTAGGCCACCGCGTCCTCACCAACTTCGCCGCCGAGTCCCAAGGCATGACTTCTAAGAAGATCGTAGCCCGCCTCGTCGAGGAGATGAGAGACGATGCCTAATTTGCCCAGCCGCAGGCCTCGGTCCATTTGGCATTCTTTCTCGTCCGCATGAAATACGACTTCCTAGACACTGAGGTGCTCGCCCGACTTGGAGCGATCCCCCTCGAATCCCGCACCCCCATGATCGGGAATGTGGCGGGACGTCACCGCTCCCCTCATCGCGGCTCATCCGTCGAGTTCGCCGAATATCGGAAGTATGTCCCGGGCGATGACACCCGCCGGCTTGATTGGAAGGCATACGCACGCTCAGATCGCTACTATATTAAGGAGTTCGAGGCTGATACCAATCTCCGTGCCTACTTCGTGCTTGATTCCTCGGCATCCATGAATTTTTCCTCCGCCGAGCACCCGACGAAGATCGATTTTGCGCGCCGCATTGCCGCGACTCTTTCTTACCTCATCGTCAATCAAGGGGACTCAGCGGGACTGAGCTGCTGTAATGAGAAAATCCACCTCGAGATTCCTCCCAGCCGCCGCGCCGCCCAACTCCAAGCAATTTTTGACTCCCTCCAAGACCTCGAACCGCAGGGAGAAACCGGGCTCATTCCAGCCCTCCATCAAATCGCAGAAAAGACCCAGCAGCGCGCTCTCATCATCATTCTCTCCGACCTCTTCGTCGATACGGAGGAACTAGGTGACGCCCTCCAACACCTCCGCTTTCGCAAGCACGACGTCGCGATGTTTCACCTCCTTGACCCGCAGGAAGTCGATTTCCATTTTCAACGTCCGCACCGTTTTGTCGATCTCGAGGACGGCACCACCATTGTCGCCGAGCCACAGCTCATTGCTGATGAATACCACGCCGCTCTTCGCGAATTTTTGGAAAACGTAGAGAAGAAGTGTCATGACATCCACGCCGACTACCACCTCTTCCAAACCAGCGCTGATTATGAAGAAATCGTCTCGAACTTCATCACCTCACGCCTCACTAAAAAACGCTAAGCTTCACCCTTGAGTTTCTTATCACAGCCGATCCTCTGGGGTCTTCTTGCAGCCGCCATTCCGGTGATCATTCACCTGCTGAATCGGCGGCGCTTTCGGACGGTCAAATGGGCTGCTACCACCTTCCTCCTGAGGGCTTCTCGCGAATCTCGGGGTAAGAAAAAGCTCAAGCACCTCCTCATCCTCGCTTGTCGTGCGCTCGCCATCGCCGCTCTCATCTTTGCCGTCGCCCGCCCCCTCGTGGGAGGCTTTTTGGGCTCTGGCAGCGGCTCCGTGGGCACCGTTCTTCTGGTCCTTGATCGCTCCGCCAGCATGGAGACGAAGGCGGCCAGTGGCCAGCCTAGCCACCGCGAGTCAGTCCTGAATAAAATCTCCGCGAGCATCGAGAAAATAGGCTCTCCCCGCCTCGTTTTGCTCGATAGCGCCAGTGGCGAGATTCAAGACATCCCTGACCCTGAAGCCCTCACCGAGCTTTCTATCACCGAGGCCACCGATACCGAGGCAGACATTCCCACCCTTCTTATAAAAGCGATCACTTATCTCGAAGACAGTAATCCCGGCCCGGCAGAGATCTGGCTAGCCTCCGATCTGCAACGCAACGATTGGCGGCCCAGTGATTCCCGCTGGGAGGCCGTCCGCAGCACCCTCTCTTCCCTCCCCTCGCAGACCAAGCTGCGCATCCTCACCGCGGGCAGTGAAGTGGTCGAGAACTTCGCGCTCGAGCTTCTCGCCTCTCGTCGCATTGAGGATGAGCTCTTCCTTGACCTAAAGCTCAGCCGCCGTGAAGGGAAAGGCAGCACGACCGTCCCCATCACATACTCGCTCAAGGGAGCCCGTTCCTCCGAACGGGTCACCATCACGGGGCAAGAACTCCGCTTCCAAAAACGCATTCCGCTCGCCCCCACTGATGCCGAGGGCCACGGCTGGATCGGCCTTCCCGCTGATAATAACCCACGCGATAACAGCGTCTATTTTGCCTTCGGGGGCAAAGAAGCGATGCAGACCTGGATCATCTCAGATGAACCCGCCAGCGAGATTGCAGAGTATTTGCGCAAAGCCGCCGCACCCGCTGGATTTGAGCGCTATTCGGCCTCCGTCCTCTCCCCCACTCAGACCACTCAGATCGATTGGTCCAGCGCCTCACTGATCATCTGGCAAGCCCCTCTCCCAAGCGGAGCGGTGGCTTCTCAACTGAGCGACTTCGCCAGCTCTGGCGGCTCCGTCCTCTTTTTCCCACCCACCCAAAAAACCGGAAACTCAACGGGCAATGTCATTTTCGGCACTGCTTGGGGTGATCTTCAATCCCCACCCGCAGGGCAATTCTTCATCAATGGGAGCTGGCTTAAGGATGATGGACCATGGAAAAATGGGCGCGATGGGAGCGCGATGCCCATTGAGCAAATCCGCGCCGTGCAGCGCCGTGCTATTTCAGGAGAAGGCTCCTCCCTTGCTGATTGGGATGATGGATCCCCTCTTCTCTACCGCCAACTGGAAGGCCAAGGGACCGCCATCTTCATCGGCACGCTGCCCGATGAGCGCTGGTCGAACATCGAGTTCATAGCCCTGCACCTCGTCACCATCCAGCGGCTCATCGAAAAAGGCTCAGATCGGCTCCACGCAGGATACCGGGCCACCGTAGGGCGTGACAAGGCGATGGCAAAAGGAGATGAAGTACGAGAAAGACTAGACAGCTTTGAAGACTTCGAGCCAGCCCTCGGCGGATACCGTGCTGGCGTCTACCGGCTCGGTGAGCGCACAGTGGCAGTCAATCGCCCAGTGGGCGAAAACTTCCCAGAACGAGTCGAACAAAGCGCACTCGAACAACTCCTCGCTGGCAGCGATTTTACCCTCTTCGAGAATGACGAGCGCCAGAGCGACCTCGTCGCAGAAGCTTGGCGCGCCTTCCTCATCGCAGTCCTCCTCTTCCTCATCGCCGAGGCCCTGCTCTGCCTCCAACCAAAGCGCAGCGGCCCGCCCATCCGAGCGGGATCCCCTTCAGCGCCCTCCTCCTCAGCGCCCTCCTCCTCAGCTAAACCCACTCCTCCCCCTGCCTCGTGAAGCACTTCAACCTTGGACCTCTGCACTTTCAGGCCAGCACGCTCACGCTCGTCTTCATTCTGCTTGTTCTCGCCGTCACTCTCACGCTCGCCATCATCGCGATTCGCCGCTCCGCTCGCCCGAAGCGCAGCGGCAGCCTAGAGGCGCTGCGCGTCCTTTGCGTCGCCTTCGTCTGCGCGATGCTTCTCGGGCCCGAGTGGCGCACCATCCAAGAATCTGACCTGCAACCTGAAATTGCGATCATCTGGGATGAATCCCTCTCCATGGGCACCGAGGATGCTCGTAAGCCTGAATCCCTCCCCGGCTCAGAAAAAATCCTAAAGCGCCGTGACTTAGTCCAGCGCCTCCTCGAAACCGAATTTTGGAAAAGCTTCGAGGCGAATGAGCGCAACCGCGTCACCCGCTCCTCCTTCGGCGGCACCCCTGAAGATGCAGACCTTCTTGAAAAATCGATGAGCGGCACCGACATCAATCAAGCCCTCACCAAAACACTCGAAGGCGGCCAAAACCTCCGCGCCGCCATCTTCATTGGTGATGGAGACTGGAATCTGGGGAGCTCGCCCCTCGCCGCCGCTCAGCAATTCCGGCTCAAAGGCATCCCCCTCTACACTCTCGCCACCGGATCAGATAAACGCCTTCCAGATCTCGAGCTCGTCTCGGTCAATGCCCCCACTTACGGCATCGAGGGTGAAAATGTGCAAATCCCCTTCACGATCGAGTCCTCACTCGCTCGCGATGTCCGCACCCAGATCCGCATTCGCAGCGAAAGCGGAGCGGAACGTTATAAAGACATCACCCTGCGAGCCAATAGCACCCACTATGACTCCATCCTCTGGCGCATCGAGAAAGAGGGAGCCTCGAAACTCACGATCTCACTCCCAGTCGCAAACGGCGAACTCATCGAGACAAATAACAGCACCGAATTCGTGATGAGCGGCAAGCCAGAATCGATCCGTGTCCTCGTCATCGAGACCCTCCCTCGCTGGGAATACCGCTTCATCCGTAATGCCCTCTCCCGCGACCCCGGAGTGCAAGTGGACTGCCTTCTCCTCCACCCTAATCTCGGCAAAGGGGACGGCCCTGACTACATTCAGAACTTTCCCGAGAAGCTTGAAGACCTTCAGAAATACGACGTCGTTTTCATTGGCGATGTCGGAATTGGCGAAAAACAACTCACCATTGAGCAAGCCAACCTCATCAAGGGCCTCGTTGAAAACCAAGCAAGTGGAGTGGTCTTCATCCCCGGCCCGCAGGGAAATCAATACACTCTTGCACAATCAGAGCTCGGTGATCTCATCCCCGTCGAGCTGGATCCAGATCAGAGAGAAGGGCTCTCCGAATCGGTCGAGACCCCCATGCGCCTCACTCCCGAAGGCGAGAAATCCCTCCTCACAATGCTCGGCGATAATGAAAGCCAGAATGAAATGATCTGGCGCAGCCTCCCCGGCTTCTATTGGCAAGCGGCCGTCACGAAGCCAAAGGCGGGCTCCACCATCCTCGCCGTGAATGAAGCGCGGAGGAATTCCTCCGGTCGCCTCCCCATCCTCGTCACCTCACGCGCAGGCTCCGGTAAGGTCCTTTACATGGCGATTGATTCAGCCTGGCGCTGGCGCCGCGGCGTGGAAGATCTCTATCACTACCGTTTTTGGGGCCAAGTCGCACGCTGGATGTCTTATCAAAGAAACATGGCCGCAGGCGAACGGATCCGCCTTTTCTATACGCCCGAGCGCCCCAAGCCCGGCAACTTTGTCTCCCTCGCCGCCAATGCCTTCGACCCGAACGGGGCTCCACTCACGGAAGGCGTCTTACAAGTCGAGCTTACTGCCCCCAATGGCCAGCTCAGCCAAATCGAACTCCCAAAGAAAGATGGAGCCTGGGGCCGCTTCACGGGACGATTCAAAGTCTCACAACCCGGCGAGTGGAAATTAAAAGCCTTCATCCCCGGTGAGCCAAGCGCCTTTGTCGAAACCAAAATCATCTCCCAAAGTGACGCCCTCGAGAAAACCGGGCGCCCCGCCCGCCTCGAGGTGCTGGAAGAAATGGCCAAGATCTCACGCGGCCGCCTCGTCACCCCCGCAAAGCTCGATGAATTAGTAAAGGAAATCAACGCCCTCCCAGAACCTCAAGCCCTGATCACCTCAATCAAGATCTGGGCCCACTGGATCACGCCCGCCATCCTCATCACGCTGCTCGCCATCTTCTGGATCGGCCGCAAGCTCAATGGCACCTTCTAAGCCGCCTCCCTCCCAGCCGATTTCCCCTCTCATTCCAAAGAAAGGGTAGCTTTGTAATTGTAAGCGACCGCCGATCGACTAACCTCGAGGTCCCCCTATGACAAAACCACTCACGACAGAAGAAAAAATCGTCCTAGCTGCCATCCTAGGAGCATGCGTCGCAGCCCTGCTACTTTTCGGATTAAACAAAGCCGGATTCAACCCCTTCGGACTTTTTCAGGATCGAGGCTTTCAGGATCGAGGCACTAGCGGCCTCACTCACACACCTGGAAGCGCCAGCGACCAAAGCCCCAGTGCCCACGGCGACGATAAAGTAGCAAAGATCACGGAACTCGAGAACCAAGTCCAATCCCTCAAAGCAGCATCTCCAAACGCGGAAAAAATTGCGGGGCTTGAAGCTCAGCTAGAGAGTGAAAGACGGCAAGCTCAGGCCCTCGCAGGCAATTCTGAAAAAACGATCAAGGAGCTAAAAGCACGCCTTGCCAAGATCTCAGGCTCATCAGCCTCCACCGAGCTCGGTGTCGCAGGTTCTGCTCAATTTTCCGAACTCACAGAGAAGCTCGGACTCGCTGAAGCCAAGAACGAGGAACTGGACGCACAACTCAACACCCTCTCTAGCTCCGCCAAAGGTGAAAACAGCGCACTCAGCGACAAATTGACTGAACTGCAAAGCGAAAACCAAAAACTGTCCGCACAATTGGCTGAAATGAAAGCCGCCCCTCCCGTGAAAATCACCCCAAATGTCGATCAGGACACTGCAAGTAAAATGAGCGCCCTCATGGAGACCAAGAGCGCCCAAGAAACGCAAATCGCGAAGCAACGCAGCCAGATTTCCGAACTCAGCGCGCAGGTGAATCAACTCAAGGCCGCTAAGAATATCTTCGTCGAGTCCACCGATGATCTCCCCGAAAAGGCGAAAGGCTTATTCAATGATCTACAAAGCCTCGAAGGCAAGCCTGAAGCAGAAGTCCAGGCCGCCTACCGCGATTATTTAAGCAAACACGGAGCGACAGCTAAGAAGCGGATCAAATTCGCCTCAGGAAGTTCAGCACTGACATCCCGCGATCGTGAGGCCATCGCCGCACTCACCCAAGCGGCTGATAAAAACACCTACTTTCTCATCGTAGGATACGCCGATCAGGCTGGGAGCGCCGCCAGCAATCGCAAGCTTTCATCCGCTCGCTCCACCAGCGTCGCTAAGGAACTCGCCTCAAAGGCAAAGGGCTTTCAATCCGCTCAAGCCGTTTACCTCGGACAGACTGAGCGCTTCGGAGCATCCTCTGAAAACCGCGTAGTCGAGATCTGGGAGATTCAATAATCGCCCCCTACATCTTCTTCCCCTCGAGCCTCCCCAAGTCCCCCCTCCCGGGCCTCCGTTGAAAGGAACTGCGAAAGCGCTTCTAATCGCTTCGCGGTTTCCGCACGGAGAGCTCTCAACATCAAAGGCTCCAACAAGCCGCGCAAAAAAAAGGGACGCGCAGTAAAGCGGAATTTATATGTCGCAATTGATCCAAGCTCGTTATCTTCATGACGAATCGACGCTGCGAACTCGGCAAAGAATGGAGGCTTATTGATCATTTCGACCGCCGCAATCTCGCCCTCCCGGTAGGTCACATAACGGGTCTCCAGCCCAAATAGACCGAAAAAAGGACGCCCAACACAGAGCGAAGTCGCCCCTTTCCCTGCCTCACTATGTCCGCGGGTCAGCTCCGCTTTTTTAAGAAGAGTATCCCACTCAAGCCGCCTCTCGTAATTGTGAAGGAGGGCAAATACCTCCTGAGAACTAAGCGGCATTTGCTCGCTGACTGTCACCGCTCTCATCTTTTTGGCTATCGCTCAGGTCTCAAAGGCGAAGTCGCCGCTGACAGACCCTAGCTGACAGCCAAAAAACGCTCACCTAAAACTTAAGCTATGATGAGCCCTAGAAAAACTCAAGCCCAGTCGCTAGCCCGGTCGGCAGTCAATCCCGCAGCGATCTCACTCGGCATCTTTATAAGACTTCACGACCAGTTCACTCAGGAATTTATCGGGATATTTCACAGCCGCTTCCGTAAGGAGAAAGTCTGATTGACCCGTATTTTTTTGAATCAGTTTAAGCCCGAATTGATAATCCCGGAAGTGCTGCCGCGCCACTTGGAAAACGCTGCGGGCTTGCTCCCCAGCCATTTGCACCAGCGCGGACATCGCATCGTCCGCGAGCTTAATCTCCACCCCGTGTTTTTCCTTAAACTCTCGGATGAAGGCCTCTACTTCGTGTCTTGCCTTCTCCACCACTAACTCTTGGCCCAGTTCACGATAGCCTTCCAGATGCTTCTCCCGATGATCGATCAAATCCGCATCCACCGCGAGTTCAGTAACTGAGGTCCCAGGGAGCTCATACTTAAAATCGCGTAAGATTTTTTCCCCCACCGTCATGAGACCTCGAGCCCCAGTTTTCTCTCCGGCGGCCATCTCTGCAATGCGCCGGATCCCGCTATCTTTAAACTTAATGTCGATCCCGTAAGCCTCGAACTCACGTTCATACTGACGGAGCAGACTCCCTTCTGAGTATTTTAAAATCGCCTCCAGATCTGCTGCTTCTAAGTGCTCACAGACCACACGCACCGGAATCCTCCCGATAAACTCCGCCTCGAAGCCGAAGTCGATATAGTCTTGAGAGCTCACCTGCTTAAAGAGTTCACCATCCATTGCGGGCTCGGCTTGATCGGCCGAGAATCCAATTTGAGCGGCCTGACTGCGTTTGCGCACGATTTTTTCAAGCCCTGAAAAAGCGCCACTCACGATAAAAAGAATATGCCTCGTATTGATCGTATCCTTCTCCTGCTTCCCATTTTGCAGATCCATCATCGCCATCATCTGACCGCGCATGTCCTGTGCATTACGAACTGGGACTTCCGTTTCCTCCATCAATTTTAGCAGAGTGGTCTGCACCCCACGCCCGCTCACATCACGCCCCATCATTCCGCCGCCTCCGGAAGCCAGCTTATCAATTTCATCGATGTAAATGATCCCATATTCCGCGAGCGAGACATCACCATCCGCTTTTGTCACCAACTCCCGGACCAAGTCATCGACATCGCCTCCCACGTATCCTGTTTCCGAGAACTTCGTGGCATCAGCTTTCACAAAAGGCACGCCGATCAGCTCTGCGATGTGCTTGACGAGGTAGGTTTTCCCCACCCCAGTCGGCCCCACCACCATGACATTTTGCTTTTGTAGCTCAAGCCGCTCACCGCTCGCATCCTCGGCCCTATTCGCCTCGTGATCCTTCGCCACTTTCACATGATTATAGTGATCACAGACCGCGATCGCGAGGGCCTTCTTCGCCTCGTCCTGCCGGATCACAAAGCGGTCTAAATGGGCTTTGATATCGCGAGGCAGAAGATCGAACTGGAAAATATCATCGTTCGGGGGCTTCACTTCAGTGACTTCCTCAGACCCCTCTGCCTCCGAAAATGGCCCACCGGTCATTCCTGGAAAGCTAAAGCCTCCTTTCCCCATCTTGCCAAACATCCCCTCCAAGGTCTTGCGGATATCGTCCGGGTCAGGAAAACCCGGACCTTGCGGCTCCTGCGGCTCCTCAGGAGTCTTCGGCTTCTTAGGCTCGCCTTTATCGTCACTGCTCATGGCTGGACTATCATCCGCAAAAAAATCGGGGCAAGAGTGATTTTTCAAATCATTTGAAGGACCTCTGTTTTAGCCCCCTCCAGAGCTTTCCCCTGAAGTGGCGGGGGACCCAATCACCTCCTGAGAGATTCATCAGGAACGCGGGATTGTTCCTTCCAATCAGATGAAATCCCCATCATTCTTGAGCCATGCGCAAAGCTTTCCTTCTCGGAGCCGGCCTCGGCACGCGGCTCCAGCCTCTGACTCATACGCTCCCCAAGCCCCTCATTCCTTTTGCGAATCGGCCGCTTATGACTCATGTTCTCGATCACTGCATCGCGGCTGGTATTAGCGATTTTGCGATCAATACCCACCACCTTCACGAGGCCTGGCATCAGGCTTTTCCTGAGGGATCTTATCGCGGAGCTAAGCTCACCTTTTTCCACGAACCGATCCTCCTAGAAACCGGCGGAGGGATTAAGAACATCGCCGAGTGGATCAATGGAGACCCCATCCTCGTTTACAATGGCGACATCATCACGGATCTGCCCATTGATCGGCTCATGACTGGCCACATGGCTTCAAATAACGTCGCCACCCTCGCGACGCAAGATCATGGCCCCGCGCTCCACCTCGCGATCGAGGGGCACCGCATCACAGATATCCGAGGCCTCGTCAATGGCCAAGAGGGCCAGCACCAATTCACAGGAATCTACTGCATCGATGCAGAGATTCTCGATCTCATTCCGGCAGATGAAAAAATCTCAGTGATCCCCGCCTTTCTAGAGCTGATCAAACGCGGGCAACTCGGAGCCTACCATGTCAAAGGGACCCCTCAGTGGCTCGACCTTGGCACCCGCGAATCCTATCTCGAGGCGAGCTTCTCCATGACTCCCGAAGTCCACGCTGAGGCGGATATCGCCCCCTCAGCCCAGATCACGAATTCTTGGATCGGGCCCGGCTGCACGGTGGAAGACGGAGCGCACATTCAGGACTCTATTCTCTGGGCTGGCAGCTCTGTTTTGAGGGATGCGCAATTGACAAATTGTATCGTTCACAGCACTTCCCCCGTCACGGGCGTCCATCAAGACGCCGATCTCTAAAGACCCTACTTCTCTCTATCCCCGCTATCCCCGATGCCTGCCGATACTCTACTCACTGCGATCCGCGCCCACCTAGATCTATCCCCAACCCATCGCGTCCTAATGGAGCCTATCCAAAAAGGAGCCTCTGGCCGCACCATCATCCGCATTCGTCCAGATGATCACCCCAGCTTTATCGGCATCCACTACACGCTCGAGCGCTCGGATAATGCGAACTTCCTCCCAGTTGCAGAATTCCTCACCAGCGCTGGTTTAAATATCCCGCGAGTCCTTTACGATAATACCCGCCGCCAAGTTGCCCTGATTGAGGACCTCGGCGATAAAGATCTCCTGAGTCTGAAAGAGGCCCCCTACGAGGAGCGCGAGCCCTATTACCGCTCCGCCTTTGAGCAGCTTGATAAACTCCTCTACACCCGCCCACCAAAAGACTTCGATCTCCAGCCCGTCTTCGACGAGCCTCTCTATCGCTGGGAACAAGAATACTTCTTCGAGCACTTCATCGAAACCCACCTCGGTAAAGACAGCTCAGCGCTCCGTGATGAACCAGCCTTCCTCAGTCTTGCCAAGCGCCTCGGCGCGACCGCGCCCCACATGGTTCATCGTGATTTTCAATCAGAGAACCTCATGCGCCACAAGGGCCAGTCTTATCTGATCGACTTCCAAGGCCTCCGCATGGGACGGCAAGAATACGACCTCGCCTCACTCATTTATGATCCCTACATGAATCACTCAGCTGAGGATCGTGCAAGGCTCCTCGAGCTCTGGGAAGAAGTGTGCGAAGAAGAACCGATCGCCCCCATCCTCAAGGACTGCGCAGCGCAACGCCTCATGCAAGCCCTAGGCGCCTTCGCCAACCTCGGGCACAATCAAGACAATCAGTGGTATCTCGAGCAAATCCCGGCCGCCCTCAACTTCCTCAAGGAAGTCATCGCAGACACCCCGCTGGCAGATGCGCTGGGTCCCGTTCTCGACTAAGCCACCACCGCTTGTTAGAAAACCGGCCGTCTCCATGCTCTCCCTGCGGCCAAAAACTCAGTTCATCCTGCCCCTCATCATGGGCTTGGCACTCCTCTGGGCCCTACCTCGATGGAAGCCCCTCGCTCAGATCGAGCACCGCCTCTTCCTCTTTCCGGAGCGCTTCGAGCCGGAGACGATCTTTCCTGACCGTCACAATCTCCAAGACTTTAAAATCACCCCGCTCCACTTCGGCGGCCAAGCAACTCCGCTCCCGCTAAGCAGCTATCTCATCGATCAAGAAACACGCGACATCATCGATCTCAGCCCCGAAAAATGGGCCTATTTCCTCCAAGTGATTCGTGAAAAAAACGAGGGCCCTCTCATCATCACCGCCCCACTCTCATGGCAAGACGCCACTGAGCTCTCTCTGCAAACCCTCGATCACCAAATCGCCAAAACCCCGCAACTCGTCATCGGCCTAGATGCCGAATTTAACAACACCTCCGCCCCGCTTCCCCACTTCCTTAAAAGCTCCCTTCTCTCGGAGCGCAGCCCCCCTTTTCTGAATCTCCCCCAGATTGATTTCCTCACCCATCCCCCCTCGGTCAAAGCCTCCCTCTTCGGAGTCTCCACCATTCAAGGGCTCATCATTGAGAACGAGAGCACCCAGCTAAAAGTCCCCATGCTCGTGTCTTGGGATGGCGCCGTGCTTCCTAGCACCCATCTTGCCGCCATTCTCGCCTCGCTCGATCTCACTGCCCAAGAGGTCATCATCGCCCCCGCTGGCTACCTCCGCCTCGGGTCCGAGGGGCCCATTATTAAGATCGACTCCCGAGGCCGCGCCTATTTTCCCGACTGGGGGAATGCCACCCGCTCCGCTTCTCAAATTCTCATCTCTCCAGAAAAAAACTCCTCTGGAAAAATCCTCATTCTCCCGGACTCTCCCAAGCACATCAGGCTCCTCGAAACACATCTCACTCAGGCCCTCGCTCAGATTCCGAAACCTCGTAAAACATACCGTCGCTGGCCCTTCCCGCTCGAGGCCGCCATTCTCATCGGCTTCACTTTCCTTCTCCAAGCCCGCCGCCTCTCAATCATCCTCCTCAGCATCGCCGCCATCCTCTTCATTTCCACTCTTCTCAAGCACTGGTTCCCCTGCACCCCACTCGCTCTCATTCTCAGCGCCTTCGCCCTCATCCCGAAATCAACCGCAAAACAAGCCCCTCCCGAACAAGCAGAAAAAGCACCCGCCTCTCCTCCGGAAAAGAAAAGCGTAAAAGCCCCCGAGCCCCCCCAAACCACAAAAAAGAGCCCTAAAAAAAGCACTCAAAAAATCGCAAAAAAAGCCCCGCGTAAACACCCCACGCGTAAGAAAAAGAAAAGAAGATAGGCCCTTCTGTTTCCCCTTCCCCCCATCGCCTCTAATCGCTACCTCTTGGCCATGCGCGACGATGTGAAAAAGCTCCTCAGTCTTCAGGAAACCGATCAATCGATCCAAAGCCTCCAAGCCGAACTCGAAAAAATCCCTCAACTCCAAGAAGCCGCCAAGGCACAACTCGCAAACGACACCGCCGCCGTCGCGCAAGCCAAAGCCGACTTCCAAGCGAACGAAGTCGAGATCAAAAACCTCGAGCTCGATATCGGCACCCGTAAAAACTCCGTTGACCGTCTCAAAAACCAACAATTCGAGACCAAGAAAAACGAAGAATACACCAAACTCGGAGAAGAAGTCATCCGCTATGAAGAGCAGATCGATGAACTCGAAACCCGGGAACTCGAGCTCATGGAAATCGCCGATGAGCGCCGCCAACAAATGGCAGAAGCCGAGGCCGCTCTCGCAAAGACCCAGAGCTTCGTAGACCAAGAAATCGCGGACCTCGCCGCCCGCGCCACCCAGCGTGAAGCTGAACTGGCCGAAAGCCAGAAAACCCGCGAAGAGAAAGTCGGCGCCATCGATGATGAAGAACTCATCGACACCTACACCCGCCTCTTTAACAAGCGGGAAGGAAACGCAATCGTCCAAGTCACCGAGCAAAAAAGCTGCAAATCTTGCCACGTCCAAGTCACTCCCGCGACCTACGCACTCGCCCAATCCGGTGCCGCGATCTCTCACTGTGACAACTGCGGTGCCATCCTCTTTCCTTAAAAAGTGCTGAGCATCTCATCACTCGCACTTTCTCACATTTAGAGGATTTTATTTTATAGAAATAATCTTACTTGTTAATAATTATTGAATATTTTAATTCCCTAAATAAGTTTCGCCCGTGCTTCACTTTAAAATAGCGAAACCCTTTGTCGAATTAGAACTCTACCCATCAGATAAAGGACTTAAAATCAGCTATCACCCCACCATTAGCGGCACCCCCGTCTCCTACGGAAATCACTTCTGTGAGCTCGAAATCTCCATCAGCCAAGTCGGGCAATTTTGGGCTGCCGTAAAGACCCTCATCCAGTCGAATGCCTTCGTAAATCTGCAACTCCTCGTCAAAACCAGCTTCAGCCCCCACGAACTCAAGCTGAAACTCTATCGCGAGCACGACGACTCCTCAACCCACACCTATCGCACCTGGCTCCAAATTGTAGATAGCCCCCAAGCGCGGCGGATTCGTAAAATCCAACTCGACCTCGAGAACCTCCACAACCTTGAACTCGCCTGTCACACCGCAATGACCATCGGAGTGGCACAGCTCCAGCACCTCCAGCAAGCCGCGCCGACCCCAGCAGCAAAAAGCAAGAGCGCTTTGACCCTCCTCCCAGCCTGCATCACTCGCTAAAGATCAAAGCCCACCCTGAAAGGCGCGTTTTTCCTTTCTCAATTCCCCATCTTACTCGATCCTTCGCTCACCATGGCGAAGCCAAAATCTGCAATCACTCCCACCCGCTCCGAGAACTTCCCCGAGTGGTATCAACAAGTCGTCCGCGCAGCCGATCTTGCTGAAAATTCTGAAACCCGTGGATGCATGGTCATCAAGCCGTGGGGCTTTGCAATCTGGGAAACGATCCAGCGAGACCTCGATGGCCGCTTTAAAGCAAGTGGTCACCAAAACGCCTATTTCCCCCTGCTCATCCCCCTTTCCTATCTCGAAAAAGAAGCCGAGCACGCCGAGGGCTTCGCGACCGAATGTGCCGTCGTCACCCACCACCGCCTCGAAGCGGAAAAAGACCCCGAAACCGGAAAGACCAAATTGATCCCGCGTGGAAAACTCACCGAACCATACGTCATCCGCCCGACTTCTGAAACCATCATTGGTGCCGCTTTTTCACGCTGGACGGAATCCTACCGTGACCTCCCCCTCCTCATCAACCAATGGGCCAACGTCATGCGCTGGGAAATGCGCCCCCGCCTCTTCCTCCGCACCGCAGAGTTTCTCTGGCAAGAGGGCCACACCGCGCACGAAACCCAAGAGGAAGCACTTCAGGAGACCCACATGATCCACCAGCTTTACGCAGATGCACTACGCGATCTCCTCGCCATCCCCGTCATCATGGGCGAGAAAACGGAAGCCGAGCGCTTTCCCGGAGCCGAGTCCACTCTCACCGTAGAAGCGATGGTGCAAGATAAGAAAGCCATCCAAGCCGGTACCTCTCACTACCTCGGACAGAATTTCGCAAAGGCCCAAGACATCACCTTCGTTGATCGCGAAAATAAAGAACAACACGTCCACACCACCTCATGGGGAGTTTCCACCCGCCTCATCGGCACCCTCATCATGGCGCACTCGGACGATGACGGCCTCGTCCTCCCGCCCCGCATCGCTCCCCAGCAAATCATCATCATCCCAGTAACTCCCAAGGAAGATTCACGCGACGCCATCATCGAGGCCTGCGAGGCCCTCGCCACTCGCCTCCGTGAGCAAACTTACGGAAAAGAAAACCTCCGCGTGCAAGTGGATAAGCGGGACCTCGGCGGCGGAGTCAAAAAATGGGAATGGATCAAAAAAGGCGTCCCCCTACGCATCGAAATCGGCCCGCGTGATGTCGAAGAACGCAAAATCTGCCTCCAGCGACGTGACCAAGCCGCCAATCAAAAATCCTTTATCGAGAAAGAAGACTTCCTCCGCGATGTCGTCGAGACTCTCGATGATGTCCACCAAAGCCTCCTCGAACGGGCCCGCACGTTCCGCGATGAAAACATCCGCGACTGTCAGGATCTCACCACCTTCGAAAAGCACTGGGATGAGTCGCATGAAAATCCAGGCTGGCTCATCACCCCTTGGGCAGGCAGCCGGGAAGAAGAGGAAGAACTCTCAAAACGCCTGAAGATTACGATCCGCTGTCTCCCCATCGACAAGCAAGCCGAGCCCGAGGCAAAATGCTTCCTCACCGGTCAAAACACCAAGTCCCGCGCCATCTGGGGCCGCAGCTACTAAGCTCGCTAAGAACCAAAAGGCCAAAAATTCTTAATCAGGCTCTTCACCTTACCGATTCCTGCACCCCCCGGGCGCTCCTCATCGAGGATCTGAGCGTAGCGGATCAAGCCCAGTGCAGTGGCATATTGCGGGTCTTTAAAGTAAGCGTGCACCCCGCTGACATCAGGTTCCTCAGGCTTATAAACGGCGAGGTCGAACACCTCGCACGCTAACTCACCAATTCCACGCATCTGGCTACTGCCTCCCGTTAAAAAGACCCCCGTGCCAATCTGCTTGAGCGCCCCTTCCGGCAGCCCGTCCACCACCAGCTCAAAGGCCTCCTCCAGACGCCCACGGATCACATCATTGAGAACCTGCCTACTAATCTCGATCGGCGGGAAGCCCTTCTCATCCTCCACCTTCACAATCCCGACTGAGCTCGCCGGATCAGCCGAGGCATTGCCCTCCGCGATCTTAACCTTCTCAGCCTTTGCAAAAGGAATATGGGTGACGAGATGAATGTCATTTGAAACATGATTCCCTCCCACCGGCACACAGCCAGAAGCCGCGATCGCCCCATCGAGATAAAGAACGTAATCCGTCGTCTCCCCACCAATATCAATCACCAAGGCTCCATCTTCTTTCCGCTCTCGGTTTAAACAAATCTGCGCGGAAGCAATCGGCGCGAAGACGATATCATCGACATCGAGCGGAATCTCTCGCACACATTTAATGCTATTCTGAATGCGAGTGCGGATCCCATGCACGATATGATAATCCGCCTCCAAGGTCCGCCCGAGCAGCCCATACGGCACCGTAGAATGAGCCTGCCCATCCAGCGTAAAATGACGCGCAAGATGATGGAGATAAACATGCTCACTGGGAATCGCGATGTCCTGAGCAATCTCCTTCACCTCCTCCAGATGATTACGATCAACCTCTTGATCACCCTCCGGCAATCGAAAAGTCCCCGTATTATTCACCCCCGTAATGTGAGCGCCCGTAACAGATAAAAAGACACTCTTAATCACGACATCACTCACATCCTCCGCCTCTAAAAGCGCAGACTTCACGCAAGCGCGGACCTGCTTATAATCGGCAATCTCACCTTTCCGAACTCCGGCCGAGCGAGTCTCCCCCATTCCGAGGATTTTTGCCGATTCATCAGGCTTAATTTCAGCCACCACCATGACCGTTTTGGTGGAGCCGATTTCCAGACCGACATGAATATTTGAGCGAGCCATTTGAAAATAAAGTAGGGGGTGACTTTAACGATAGTGAACCGGCACGAAACGCCGCGGAATAAGATTAACTTGGGTCAGACTCTTCCCCTGCTCCTGAGCATGGGAGATGAGACGGGAGAGATTATCGAGCTGCCGATCCTGCTCGTAATATGACAAGGTTGCCGTCACCCCACTCAGCGTCTTCGCCTCTAACATGATTTCATCCTTCACCACCACCCATGCCAGACTTTCAGAACCTTGTAACCTTTCGGCAGCCCGATTTACAAGCTGCAGGGCCTGTCTTAGCCCCTTGTTTTGGATCGTTTCCCCTTCGACAATCTCACCACGCTCCGCCGTCTTCACCATAATGACTGGAAGCTTTTCCGCATAAGACCACAGCGCCTCAGAGGCACAGGGAAAGACAAAGCCATCGGCATCCACCAAGAAACCCAGATCACGGTCACGCTCCCGGATCCCCAAAGAGCGGCAGGCCACCCACGCAACCGGCTCCCGCTCACTCACCTCCACTTTCAGAAGGCCCGGAAGGCGCCGCCTCACCTGCGCATCCGTGATTTCGGGCAAATCTAAGAGCGCCTCTCTGAGCTGCTCCGTATCGACCGAGAAAATCGTCGCGGCTGGATCTAGCCCCGTCTGCTCCACCAAGCGCTCATGATCCAAGAAGCTGGTGTCCTCCCCATACATCGTCTTGAGTGACACTTCCTGAACGAGGAATTCATCATTCTCTACGAAGAGCTTTTGCCAACCGTAGCTCAGACCAAAACCGATGCAAAGCATCACCACCATCGCGATGCCAAGCTTCAAGAAACGACTCCCGAATTTTAAGCAATCGAACATCAAGATCCGTGGGGAACTCACCTTTAAAGCGAGCATCCTTTCACGCGATTTACGCGTGCGGCTTGAGGTTCTACGGGAAAACATAGGGACTGATTTTTTTACGGGCGAGCCGCCAATGAGAGTTCGGCGATCCTCACGCATAAGTCACCAAATGAATAACCCGCCTCCGCCGCCCCCATCGGGAGGAGGCTGGTTTCGGTCATTCCAGGAATAGTATTGGCTTCTAAAACGTAAGGACTTCCTAACGAATTCAACAACACATCGACCCGAGAGTAAACCTCTATTCCTAGAGCCTCGTGTGCTTTTTTCGCGGCCGCCTTCACGACAGCTTCCTCCTCAGCCGATAATTCCGCCGGGCAGGTGTATTGGCTCCCCACTTCTTTCCCGCTCAACCATGGATATTTCGTCTCCATATCATACCAATCGCCCTCCGGCGGCGCGATCTCCACAATTGGAAAAACCTCACCATCAAGAACCCCCACCGTTAATTCTCTCCCCTCCACGAACTCCTCGATCAAGAGATCAGAGCCGAACTGCGCGGCATGCTTCATCGCCTCCTCAGCCTCCACTTGCTCCTTCACCACGCGGATTCCCACGCT
Source organism: uncultured Verrucomicrobiales bacterium (assembly GCA_937944055.1). GTDB lineage: Bacteria > Verrucomicrobiota > Verrucomicrobiia > Verrucomicrobiales > Akkermansiaceae > SW10. The sequence goes on from CALDZJ010000009.1 coordinate 24,561, forward strand.
GGACCCCTCACGCGGCGGCTTCACCACAAAGGGCGCGGGCATCTTAGGGAGACTCACCTCCTCAGAACAATCCACAAGCTCAGAGGCCGGAGTCGGCACCCCCTGCTCCACAAAGCGCTCCTTACTCAAATTCTTATCAAAAGAGACCTCACTACTCGTCACCCCCGCCCCAGTATAGGGAATCCCGAGACCCTCAAGATAACGCTGTAAGCCACCATCCTCACCGAAAGTTCCGTGAATCGTATTAAATGCGAGGCCCGTCCCCTCCGGAATTTCTGGCTCAGTATCAGACACCTCCACCGCCACCGCATGGTAACCCCGCTCGAGGAGTGCCTTTAAAACCGCTTTCCCTGAAGCGAGTGAAACTTCCCGCTCTGCTCCCGGACCACCCATCAAAACCGCCACCAGCATTTCTTTGCTCAAATTCATCGTGCCGCCAATATCTCTCGCAAACTCTCAACTTTCAATTTTGAAATCCCACATTTGAATAGGGCCGCACCGCATGACTGATCCTGAGCGCCACAAATTTAAGAACAACTTCCTCTCATGGGCTTTGTTTTTCTACCTCATCGCCCTTCTATCAATCCAACCCGGCGTGGGTGATCCAGACCGCATTCGCATCCCAGCCTTCACCCTTCTCCTCCTCATTCTCGTCCAGATCATCTTTCCCAATTTTCGTCTTTCCAAGCTTTCCAACTTCATCGCGATCTCCATGATCATCCTCAGCTCGGTAGTGATCTATTATCTACCGATCGCGTGATGAGCCCCGCACCTTCAGATCTCCGCCCTTCAGATCTCCGCAATTCCTCATCATTCAATTTTGGAACAAAAAACCATCGCCCCTAAATCCCCCACTTAAGAAATGCTCGCCTTCTCGACCTGCTGGAATAATTCACGCCACGATGATGGCGAAGACATCGTCGATGAAATCCTAGAACTCGGATTCGATACCCTAGAACTTTCCCACGGCATGACGATTGCCAAGCTCCCCGGCATCCAACGCGCCTTCGCCGCGAACAAATTCAAATGCGTCGGCGTGCATAATTACTTCCCCTCACCCACCGAGGTCATGATCGATGCTCCAGATGCCTATGAGTTCTCCTCAGATAATCCCAACGAGCGCAATAAAGCCTTTAAGGAAACCCTCAAAACGCTCGACATGGCAGCCGAGTTCGGAGCCCGCTACGTGGTCCTTCACATGGGCTCCGTCACCGCGATGCCTCATAAAAAATGGACCGGCCTTCTCACCAAGAAACTCGCCGCTGGTGAGCAGCTCAGTGATGCCTATGCAGATGACAAACTCGCCTGCGTAAAGCGCCGCGAAAAAACCGGCCCTAAGCACTATCAACGCGCCATCGAAACACTGGAGGCACTCATCGAGCCCGCGCAGAAAGCGGGCGTCGTCCTCGCAGTCGAATCTCGCTCAAAGTATGAAGACGTTCCAGATGAACGCGAGATGATGGCACTGCAAGAACACTTTGCCGACTGCCCACAGATCGGCTATTGGCATGACTTTGGCCACGTCGGCCTGAAGCACAACCTTGGCCTTCTCGATCATGATGAATGGCTCGGAAAAATGGCTCCCTACCTCATCGGCGCTCACCTTCACGACGTCCAGTGGCCTAAGCGCGATCATCGCGTCCCCTTCACGGGCGAGCTCCCCTACGATGAGCTCCTAAAGCATTTCCGCCCAGAAATGCCCTTCACATGGGAGCTTTCACCCACTCGTAAAACCGAGCAAATCCTCCCCGCAGCTCAACTCTGGCGTCAAAAATACCCAGAAACCCTCAGAGTCTGAATCTGAGTCTGAATCTGAGTCTGAGCACCCTCTACCCCCCTCAGCCTAACTCTCCCTCCCCGCTTCTTTTAAGCCATCACTCGCCACAGGTGGGTGCTCTTTGATAAAGTTCACAATCTCCGCCACCTCATCACTCAGGCAAAGGTAATCTCGATAATGCCTCCCTTCAGCGAGCGTCTTCACAGTCTCCCAAAGCGGAGTCTCTTTGGTGTATCTCTCAGAATCTAAGAAGACCATCGGACTCACTTCCCCAAGGCTCGCATAGTGATTTTGACAGGCATCTTGAAAAATTTCTTGGGTCGTCCCCGCTCGCCCCGGGGCAAAAATCACCCCGTAGCGCGCGATCGCAAGCAAGCCATCTTCACGGATACTATTAGAAAAATACTTCGCAACGTGAGCTGAAAACATATTCGTGGGCTCGTGACCATAGAACCAAGTCGGGATGGCCAGGCTCGAGTGCCCCGTCGGGTATTTTTCAATCACCCTAGAAGCCGCCTCGATGTATCCTTCATCCGTATATTTCGGAGCCTTAGCCAGATCATCTAAAACTTCATCCAGCTCCTCCACGCTCAAATCCGCAAGATAAGCGCCCAGGTTCGTAGCCTCCATGATGCCCGGCCCACCCCCGCTTGCGAGATAGAAGCCCTCCGCCGTCAAGGCGCGTGAAAGATGGGCCACCTTACGGAAGGATTGCTCATCACGCCCCGTGCCATGGCCGCCCATGATCGCAACCACCTTTTTCTTTCCATCCTTTTCAGTCCGTCCTTCTAAGAGATCAGTCAGGCCATCATCGATCGCATGGTCGTGCAAGCGCTCCGCGAGAGCCTCTACGATGTCAGGATCCTTTTTCCCATTCTCCACAAAGTGATCGTAGATTTTTTTATCTAAACTCAGATCCTCTTCCGGCGTCCACCCCTGCATCAATTCCTCACGCGTATAAAGTTCCGGCCGATAAGGGTTATACGGGAGATCGCTAAATTTCGGGAAAACAAGCGCCCCTTTTTCGATCAAATCACACACCGAAAGGCGGGACGGAAATTGACACCCCAGAAAGACCGCCTCCTGACACTCGATTTCATCCCAGGCGAAATCGACCTCCCGTAAATCCAGCCCCTGAATAACGGTGCAGTTCAGATTCGTTCCTTGGCGGATGAGGCGATCGAGCGAATCTAGTTCGCGAATAACAGAGCATTTCATAATGTAATCACAGAAGGGTTTAAGACACCGACATACGGCAGATTGCGGTATTTACCATCATAGTCTAATCCATAGCCAACCACAAATTCATCTGCAATCTCGAAGGCTGAATAATCAGCCTCCACCTCCGCCGCACGCTCCTTATCCTTCGTTAAGAGAACGCAGGTCTTCACCTCCCGGGCACCCATCTGCAGGAGTTTCGCTGACACCGCCTCAAGAGTCCGCCCCGTATCTAAAATATCGTCGATCACCAAAACGCAGCGCCCCTTCACCTCCGGCAGCTTTTGATCTAAAAAATCCACCTGCCCGGAGCTCTCGGTCCCGCCGTGATAGCTCGAAACATTCAGACACTCCATCTCCAAGCGCAGAGGAACACGCCTTAACAAATCCGCCATAAAAACAAGCGCCCCTTTTAAAATCGCCACCACCTGCAAGGCCTCTTCCGAGGCAAAATCAGCATGAATCCTCTCCGCAATCACATCCAAGCGCTTCTCGATCACCTCCTCGGCAATGAGAACCTTCTCAATATCTTCGTGCATCAAAAGAGCTAAAGAAAGCACCCGCCAGAAGTCCATGAAAATGCCCCGCGCCTTCTCACCCGCCCAGCCTCCACTCCCACCTAAGCTTGCTCCTCTTATCGAATCCCCTAGTCTCCTCCCATGCCCTCCATCCTGATTGTGGAAGATGAAAGACCCATCGCAGACACCCTGATCTACGCGCTGGAAACGGAAAATTTCTCAGTCACCCATCTCAGCACCGCACAAGAAGGCCTGACCCACTTCGATTCTCATACTCCAGACCTCGCCGTGCTAGACATCGGCTTGCCCGACTTCAACGGCTTCGATCTCTGCCGAAAAATCCGCACCTTTTCTGAAGTCCCCATCCTCTTCCTCACCGCGCGCGATTCTGAAATCGATCAAGTCTTAGGACTCGAACTCGGCGCAGATGACTACGTCACGAAGCCCTTTTCTCCCCGCACCGTAGTTGCACGCATTCGGGCCATCCTTCGCCGAGGCAGCGCCGCCCACCAAAGCAGCGCCGCCCACCCAGGCAGCGCCGCCCACCCAGAACCCTCCTCCGAGCTACTCCATCACCAAGCAGACCGCATGAGCATCTCCTGCTCTGGTCAGCCGCTAGATCTCACCGCCCACGAGTATAAACTCCTCGCCATCCTTCTCGCGCAACCTGGCCGGGTCTTCACCCGTGAGCAACTCCTCGAGCAAGCTTGGGAAGATCCCGGTTCCGCGATGGACCGCACCATTGATGCCCACATCAAAACCCTCCGCGCAAAACTCCGCAAAGTCTCAGAAGAAGCCGCAGAAACGATCCAAACCCGGCGCGGCCTAGGCTACACCCTCCTATTCTAAGCTCCCCCACTCCGCCCCACTCCCTCCCCCCTTCCCATGCGTCTCACCCGCGTCACCCTCACGCTCATCACCTTAATCATGGGCTTCGGCTTCTACCGCCTCAGCGATTTCCTACTCGAAGATCTAGAAACCCAAACCCTGCAAGCAACCGAGGAATCCATGATCGATTCCGCCCAACTCCTCGCCAACCTTGTCGAAAATGAGCAAGACCTCACCAAGGTCTTCGCAGGGCTCGACACGCGGGAATTTGAAGCACGAATCTTCGCGATTCGTAAAAACAAAGTAGGCCTCCATGCCTACCTCACTGATGAAAAAGGAATCGTCCTTTTTGATAGCCGCAAGCCCGAGAACATTGGGAAAGATTTCTCGCAATGGGCTGACGTCCATAAAACCTTAAAAGGAGAATACGGAGCCCGCTCCACCCGGCTCGATGAAACAGACGCGAACTCCTCGGTCATGTTTGTCGGCGCGCCCGTTCATCGAGATGGAAAAATCATAGGCTGCCTCAGCCTCGCTAAATCTCAAAGTGACGTCCTCCCATTCGTGCACGACCGCCGCCGAACCATCATCTGGTCCGTCGCCCTGATCGGTCTCGGCATTCTTTCGCTCATCGGGGCGGTCTTCATCTGGCTCTTCCGCCCCGTCGGCCAGCTCACGGATTACGCCCGCGCCATCACGCGAGGCGAGCGCCGCTCGAAGCCCAAGGTCGGACGAGGCCGTGAGGTCAATACCCTCGCAAATGCCCTGCATGACATGCGCGAATCGCTCGAAGGCAGGCAATACGCCGAGCGCTACATTCAGACCCTCACCCATGAACTCAAATCTCCCCTTGCCGCGATCCAAGGGGCCGCCGAGTTACTCAACGAAGACATGCCCCAGGCGGAGCGTGCCCGCTTCGTAGGGAACATCCGCTCACAGACAAATCGCTGTGAGGATCTCATCCACCGACTGCTTGAACTCTCTGCGCTAGAGGCGCAAACCCACCTTGAAGACTCACACCCCTTCGACCTCAGCGCCTGCTGCCAACAAAGCCTCCACGAGATGAAGCCCCTCGCCGAGGCCTCCGGACTCACCCTCACTCAAGACCTCCCGCCCGCCCTCCCCTTTTATGGAAATGAACCTCTCATCAAGTCCGCCCTGAATCACCTTCTACAAAACGCGATCCAATTCTCCCCAAAAGGGACTCAGGTGAGAGTCCGCGCCCGCCAAGAAAAGGAGCAGATCATCCTAGACGTCTGTGATGAGGGCCCGGGCATCGAGCCCTTCGCTGCGGAGCGAGCCTTTGAACGTTTCTACTCTTTCCGTAAAGCAGACGCCGCAAAGGGCAACGGCCTAGGGCTCGCCTTCGTCAAAGAAGTTGCCGACCTTCATCAAGGACAGGTCTCCATTGCCCCTCACAAAGAATCCGGCAGCCTCCGTGGCACCAGCGCCAAGATCATCTTACCAATCTCACCGCCCACCGCCTGAACGGGCCGCCTGAGTCGCTACTTTTTCCAAGTCGCAGCCACCTCCTGCTCGTTCCCATTCCGGTCAGTGTATTTCACCTTTCCATGCTCCAGACCATACTCATAAACCATCTTCGTAACCTTCACATCGAAGCAACAATACTCGGCGATATTTAAAAGATGAACCTCGTCTCCCGTTTTTTTGTAGAGCTGCCACCACTTTAGCGCATCCAGTCCATCTGCTGATTTTCCGGCCTTCAGTGAGGCTTGAGCCACCGCATCCAGCTTGAGGCGGTGCCCTAAAATCGCCTCAATATCTAACATCATATCACAGTTCACTGTTTGGCTCTCGAGGTCATACACGGTGTAGGCTTGTAAGACTGGGTAATCAAACTGCACATGATTATAACCCACGACGAGGTCCGCCTTGATCAACTGCTCCACCATCTCAGCGACGTTTGATTCATCAAAGATATGATACTGCCCCGTTTCAGTCGAATACGTCACTCCCACTGACATCCCCATCTTATCCTTGTGAGTTGAGCCCCCCACATCACTGAAGCTACGCTGCGTTTCGAGATCAAAGTAAACTATTCCGGCCACACCCAAGTCTTATGAAATGGCGGGACTGGGGGCAAGAATCACTTCCGCTGACGCGCCATCTCCTCCTCCACCATCGGGCCAAGCTCTGGCCACATCACCTGCATAATCGCAGCCACCACCACCACTAAAAGCACGTAGTAAAGCAGCACACGGCTCGCCGCTAACTCACTTCCCGGCACCCGAAAGCCACTATGCAAATCCCAAAGCGGGGCTCCCCGCTTCAGGCCAAACCAGAGCGTCACCGAGTGTCCTAAAAGCATCAAAATCGGATGCATCATCCCCATCCCTAAGACCCAGACTCGCATTGAGCGAATCAAGGCAAATTGAGTCGATAACTTCCCCCCAAGGTGGTTCTCCACCCGCAGCGACATCAGCCACTTCCCGGGCGTAAACCCCAAGGAGCTGAGCAAGGCCGCCTCCATGAGGATCACCGGGATTAAGACCCCGATAATCAGCCAGCCAGAACCCTGCGAGGCCGGATCTGGAATCATCGCAAATCCCCCGAGGCGGAGAAAACTCACAAGAATAAGTTGATAGAGAAAATAATCAAAAACCCGCGCTCCCAGTCTCCGCCACGCCAGAAATGGAGGCTGAGCGAGCGCGAGAGGCGGCGGAGTGAGAGACTCCTCCAGCTCGGAGACCGCCTCCGCATCTCGCCGCGCATCTGCCTTCGTAAATTCTCCTTTTAAAATTTGCACCTCACTTGCCGGAAGCCATCCCTCGGCTCCCTCATGCCAGATCCCTGTCTCCGCAATGATCTGCCCCTCGCGGATCATCTCACGGATCCGATAATCCTCAAAAGGCCCTGCCTTCTCGCCGTCTTTAATAATCCACAGAAGCATTTCTTTCTAAAGGTTACGGAGAGATTTTGCAGGATCACGAAAGGCGGCCATCAAGGCGGGCACCAAGGCGGCAAGCAGGCAGAGAATCACCGCCACCACTGAAATCACAATGAGCTGAGGCGGCTCAACCAAGGCTGGCAACTCACTCATCCCGTGGAATTCTGGCGGGAAGGGATCGATCCCCAAGCCTCGGAGAATCGTGACAATCCCCTCACGGTAATGGATTGCTAAAAGCCCCATCGCGAGCCCCAGCAGCGCTCCGCCCACTCCCACAATGAGCCCTTGATAAACGAAAACTCGGACAATCTGGGAGGGCCGGGCCCCCAGCGCCTTCATCACTCCTATTTCCTGCCGCTTCTGCACCGTCACGGTGTACATCACCGCCATGATGCTGAAAGCCGAAAGCAGCGTAATAAAGGAAAGAGCAAAACTCATCATCACCTTCTCGGTTTTCACGAGTTGGAACTGCTGCGAATGGGTCACCATCCAGCTTTGAAAAAGCCACCGTTCATCTTGGTTCTCACGCAGCTTCTTAGCCGTTTCCTCAGCGCGATACGGGTCCTCCACTCGTAAGCCGATTGACTCCACTCCTCCAGCGAGCCCTTTGAGCTCCATCCCGATCGAAAGCGGAAGAAAAAGATCCGGCCCCTGCGAGCGCTGATTATCAGCATAGACCCCTTGCACCACCAATGTCTTAGGGACTACAAATTCCTCGATCTCACGAAAGCCCTCATTATCCGCCTTCTCTAAATCTAACTCCCGCAGCTCCCGCAAGCGCTCCAAGAGCTCCGCCTGAGTCCCGCTCTCATAAAAACTCAGCCCCCCTTCCTCTCGCTCGCTTTCATAGAGAAGATCCAGAATCTCACCTAATCTACGCCGCTCAACTGCCCGCATGGGCTTCCCCTCAGTCATCTCCGGGCCATTCGGAGTCTCCACCTCGACTGGGACGAGGCTCTGGATCAGGCGATAAGCCTCTAACAACTCGCTCGAGCCTGCTCTTTCCTCCTCTCCCTCCAGAGTGAAAAGCGTCTTCACGGCCTCCTCGAAGGGCTGAAAAACATCAGGATAAAGATCCCACGCCCGCTCTTCCGGGACCCGGTAAACATCCATCACCGCCTCCAGATTACTCGCCGCAATCAGGCGAATTTCATCACCCGGCTTCAAGCGCAAACCCTCAGCCAAAACCTTAGAAATCACGACATTCTTATCCCCGTAAATCGGGCGCGTGTTCACCGCAGGAACGCCCGAAAGGTCCCCATCTTGAGTCGCTGTCACCGCTTCCGCAGCGCCCCCCACTGCCAGATCAAAGTCCACCTGACTCGCTGGGTAATTTTGCAAATCTAACATCTCACGCAGCGCTCCCACTTGCTCCTCATTGTCAGTATTAATCGCGCGGAACCTCACCGGCCGCTGCCACAACTTAGAATCTAAAAGGACAAAGCCCTCCACCAGCGCATAAGCGCTTTCCACTCCTGCGGCCTTCGCAAAAGACTCCTCAGCCTCAGCCCAATCATAGATCAAGCCATCTCCCTCATTCGCATAGACCGACACATGAGGAGAGAAGCCCAAGAGGGTCTCTTTGAGATTCCGCTCGAAGCCATTATGCACCGAGAGAACCACGATCAAAACCATCGCCCCGAAGGCCACTCCTAAAAGAGAAATCAGGGTGATGATCGACACGAAAGTGCGCAGAGGGTTCAAATACCTCAGGGCCAGGGTCCAGCTGAATGACTTCAAGATGCAGATTCCTACCCCTTCCCAAGCCCTCCCGCAACTCCACACTTCACAGCATCGTCACTTGCCGTCAAAGTCCCCTCCATGATCAAGTTTCTCCACACCCGCATTCGGGTCTCAGATCCCGCCGCCTCCATCGCCTTTTATCAAAAAGTCGGCTTCCAACTCGGCCAGCAAAAAAAATCTCCCCAAGGCAATGAGCTGGCCTTCATGCACCTCCCCGGCAGCGAGCACTTCCTAGAACTCACCTACTCTCCAGACTTTAAGGTCGAATTCCCAGAAGACCTCATGCACACCTGCGTGGGAGTCTCAGACATCATTGATTATTGTGACCGCCTAGAGAAAGACGGCTTAGAAATTTGGCCCAGCAGCTGGCGTGAGAAATTTTCCTCCGGTGAGCGAAAAATGGCCTTCATCACTGACCCAGATGGCTATGAAGTGGAGATCTTAGAAGTCGATTAGTCCGTGCACCTTCTTATCGACAACTCCAACACCCGCACCAAGTTCGCCCTCGATAAAAACGGCGAACTCTCTGCGTGGCGCGCCATCATCCCCACCTCTGAGCTCTCCCCCCAGCGTCTCACCAGCACCCTCGCAGACCTTGCCTTCACGCAGGTCACGCTCTGCTCCGTGGTCCCACGATGCGCTGAAATGATGGAAGCATTTTTCAAAGTCCCCACTCATCGCGTCTCCCATCAATCGAGGCTCCCCATCAGCATCGACTATCCCCAGCCTGAACAAATCGGAGCAGACCGCCTCGCAAATTCCTCCGCAGCTTTTCTCACCTACCAAGGCCCGGTCATCGGCATCGACTTCGGCACCGCGGTGACCTTCGACGTCGTCTCAGGAAATGGAGCCTACCTCGGCGGCGTCATCGCCCCCGGCACCGCCTCCCTGCGTGACTACCTTCACCAAAAAACCGCCCTCCTCCCTGCCATCACCCTAGAAGAGCCTCGGTCCGCCATTGGCCGCAGCACGGAGGACGCGATGCAAGTCGGCGCGGTCATCGGCTACCGTGGCCTGATTCGCGAAATCCTCAGCGCCCTCACCACTGAGCTAAATGGCGAGCTCACGGTGGTCGCCACGGGCGGAGACGCAGCCCTCATCAGCGCTGGGCTTCCTGCGATCCATCACCTCGATCCTGACTTGACGCTGCGCGGCATTCAGGCCATTGGCCAGCAAAACCTCTAAAGCCCCCCTTCCCAAAAAAAAGATCAGCGAAACATGAGCATTCCCACCCGCTCTTTAAAAGACTAAAAAATCCACCTCTATGAGTGATCTCCCACTAGCCCTTGGCATTGATTTTGGCGGAACTTCCGTGAAAACCGGAGTTCTCTATCGCGGCAACCTCATCGAGGAAGCAGCCCGCATTGACACCCAAGAATTTGAAGCCGCCCCCCCGCTCATCGCGCGAATTCATGAGACGATTGTCGAACTGCGGGATAAGCACCCCGGGATCGAGGCGATCGGCCTTGGCGTGCCCGGCTTCGTCGACTTCCCCAGCGGAATGGTTCACAATCTCACCAACGTAAAGGGCTGGCAAAAAATCCACCTCAAACACGAGCTGAACGAGCTTAGCAAACTTCCCGTCACGGTCGAAAATGACGCCAACTGCATGGCCTACGCCGAGTGGAAACGCGGCGCGGGGCGCGGCATGCAGAACCTCGTCGCCATGACCCTCGGAACAGGAGTCGGAGGAGGCATCGTGGTCGATGGTCGGATGGTTCGCGGCGCGAACTACGTAGCCGGAGAACTCGGACAGAGCTCGATCGACTACCAAGGCGAAGCTGGGGCATACGGAAATCGTGGCTCCCTAGAAGACTACGTCGGTAACCAACAAATCACAGACCTCGCGCACGCCGCTTACACCAAGGCGGGAGAACACAAAGACCGCAGTGACTGTGCACCCGCCAAGCTCACCACCCTCGCCCTACAAGGCGATCCCATCGCCCTCGAGATCTGGGATCAGATCGCTCAAAAGCTCTCGACCGCTCTCATGAACTGCTGCTGGCTCCTCAACCCAGAGGCCATCATCATCGGCGGCGGCGTTGCTAAAGCTGGGCCCCTTCTCTTCGAGCCGCTCGAAAGGCAGCTCCGCGCCCAACTCAGCCCACCATTCAAAGATCACCTCCGTATCCTCCCAGCCCGCTTCGGGAATGAGGCCGGCATCGTCGGAGCAGCCAGCCTCGCCCTAGAGGAAGCGGGCTTTGATATCGATGACTAAGGCGGGCCGGAATTTAAGAACGCAGACGCTAGATAAAGCACAGCTAGAGCGGATTCGCCAAAGAATCCCTAATCCAGCGAAAGACCGCCTCCGCCGAGTTCACTCGCCCAGCACCCTCCCCAATCGCCACCGGTTGCTCCGACTCAGGCACCCGATCCCGGCCATGCGAGCCCTTCACCAAGTTCGCATCGAGCGGAATCACATCCATGAGCCCGCGCATTCCAAGTTTCTTTTTCGCGAGAAAAGCCGCGATCTTCACGAGAGGAAATTTGAGATCTGGATCGATGAATAACTCCACCGGATCATAGCCCGGCTTACGATGAATATCAATACAGCGTGCATAGTCCGGAGCCTTCGCATCATCTTGCCAAAAATAGTAAGTGAACCAAGCATCAGCCTCAGAAACGGCCACAAAATCCCCTCCGCGCTCGCGGCCCATCCCCTCTCCCCACAGCGCGGACCCTTCACGAATCTCCTCCACCCCCTCCGTCTCTAAAACGACCCCACGCACCTCCTCGGCAATCGCGGGATCATTCACATAAACATGCGCCACCTGATGATCAGCCACCGCAAAAGCCTGACAGCCCCCACAATCCAGCGTCTCTAGACCCAGCTCATCTTTCACTTGGATCCAGCCCTTTTCTCGAAAAATACGATTCAAGTGAACGGGCCGTGACACTTGAGAAATACCATACTCCGAGAGCACTAACACCTCGACTCCTCTTCCCTCATAAAAAGCAATCAAATCGCACACGACTTGATCGATCGCCTCATACTCCGCAGCCAGCTCCGGCGCGCCGGGACCTATCTTTTGTAAACTATAATCGAGATGAGGCAGGTAAACTAAGCTCAACTGAGCTTGCTCTTTTTCCTCAATCCAGCGGGCACTCGCCGCGATCCATTCCGATGATGCAAGGCCCGCTTTCGGACCCCAAAAAGCTGGAAAAGGAAAGTCCCCCAAGTCAGCCTTCATCTCCTCCCGCATCCCCATCGGTTGCGTATGAATATCAAAAAATTTCCGCCCATCTGCGGGATAAAGAGGCCGTGGCGTGGCCGCAAACTCTGCCGATGAATACATATTATACCACCAGAACATCTTGGCGCAGCTCGCCCCCGCAGCCTCCCAAACTTTTTCCCCCTTCACCAGATGGTTCGATTGTTTCCAAAATTTCACCTCAGCCGCCTCACGATCATACCAGCCATTCCCCACAATTCCGTGCTCCCCTACCGCCCTCCCCGTAAGATAGGAACTCTGCGCAGTACAAGTCACAGCCGGAAAGGCAGGCGGGAAACTCTGCACCTCACGCGCCGCTGCCCATTTCTTAAGACAAGGCATCTCCGCCAGGACGCTTTTTGTAAGTCCCACCACATTTAATACTGCAACCCTTCGCTCCATCGCCTTTTCCCATAAACAAAAGCCACCCGAGGCGAAAGTCTGAAAGCCTAAAAGGCGCATCTCTCCCCCCCCTCCTCGCTCACTCATCCCATTTTTCCTAAAAAAAAATTAGAGCGCACTGCTAGCGCTCTTGCCTTTCTGCATCTACCCTCTTGGAATCATGAATCCTCGCTTCTTCCTCGCGTCCTTAGCTCTCGCAATTGGACTCCTCCTCGGCTGGCTCCTCACCCAGTCTCCAAGCGAGGAAACAAAGCTCGCTCAACAGAAAAAGCGCCCTCGCCCTGACCTCATTCCCATCGCTCCAAATCCCAAAAGCGAGCGAAAGCTCGGACAGGCTTCTCAGCGCGATTCCAACTTCGACCCGAATGCTCTCCCCTCCGAGCGACTCGTCGCTTTTACAAACGAGAACGACTTCCAAAATTTCCTCAAAAGACTCGCCAACTCTAAGGTCCGTAATCTTGGCCAGATTAATGGCCTGCGCGCCGTGCGACTCGGCTTTGACCAGCTCAGCGACCTCGATGCGCTAGAACTCGATCCCGATGACTTAGAATTTAACTACCCCGTCCTCATCCCCGAGTTGCGGGAACTTGAGCCGCAGGAAGGCCTAGTGGGATTTGGAGGCTCGGCGCTCACTTTCCTAGGCATCACCACTGACAACTCAGACTGGGGACGCGGCGTGAAAATCGCAGTCATCGATAGTGGCATCGAGCCTCACCTCGCCCTCAGTGATCGCATTGAGCACATCAATCTCGTCGAGATTGGCGAGGGTGAGTCTCCCAATAGCCACGGCACCTCCGTGGCCTCGCTCATTGCCGGAACTCACCCCAATCTGCGCGGAGTGGCTCCCGCATCTGATCTCATTTCAGTCCGTGTGGTCGACGAAAGCGGATTTTCCAGCTCCTTTCTCCTCGCTCAGGGCATCATCGCCGCCTCCGATGCCGGAGCGAATTTAATCAATATCTCCCTCGGTTCTGAGGGCGATAGCCCCATCGTCAGACAGGCCGTGCAATACGCCACCGAGCGCGGAAGCGTGATCTTCGCCTCCTCCGGAAATGAAGGGGCAGAGAACTCCGCCTTCCCCGCAGCCTACCCAGAAGTCCACTCGGTGGGCGCGATCGATGCGCTCGGCCAGTATGTCAATTTCTCAAATAGGGATGGAGAACTCTCGCTCGCAGGGCCGGGCTATGAAGTGCGCGCCGCCGTCCCCGGTGATAATGTGACCGCCTTCACCGGGACCTCCGCCGCCGTCGCCTACCCCGTCGGCGCAGTTGCCGCGATCATGACCCAGAGCGAGCCTCCCCTGACCGCCCAAGCAGCCACCCAGATCTTGATCGATCACGCGAACGAGGCCGGCCGCCCCGGGGCCGACTCAGAATTCGGAAATGGCATCATTAATCTTGGCCGCGCACTGCAGCGAGACACAGCCGGCATTGTCGATCTTGCCGTGGCCTCCCAAACCTACCTCAACCCAGATCCCGCCGCTCAGAACTCGGGAGGCCTCCAAGTGAGCATCGAGAACCGGGGCACTGAACCCGTCTTCCAATCGACAGTTGACATCAGCATTGCTGGGGATTTTTTCCCCTTCAATATCCAGTCACTCCAGCCTAACGAGCGCCGCGTGGTCACGATCCCGGCAGGCTTCGGACTCTTACAGAGGGAAGGCCAGCTGAGAGTGCAATCTCAGATCAATCTTAACGATGATCGCCGCGATTTCCTTCCTAGCAATGACCGCCGTGATGAGCTAATTTTCCTTTCTCGTGATGAGAATTAAAGCCCCCCTCTTTCTCTGTATTCTCCTCATCTTCCAAGCCACGCCTGCCACGCTCGCTCAAGATCATCTCTCCGATCACCCCCAGACTCCGGCCAGCCTCCATTGGCTTAGCGCCCCGAACCCTAGCTCACCCGCCGTCAATCAACTCCGCACTGATGGGAACGCCTGCGGTCCCGCTTGCTTACTGGACTCCTTCCGTGCGGGGAGCCAAAAATGGCGTCAATCAATCGCCAAAATCAAGGGCCCTAACGACCACGCAACCCTCAAGAAAATCATCCGAAATCACGGGAAACTCGGCTCCCGACTCGATCCCAAAAAAGCACGCTGGAACGGGCGCTATGGCATCAACGGCATGGACCTCGCCGACATCGCGAACGAGCTGCGCAGCGAACGCTGGATGGGAAGAGTCACTCAGAAGATTTTCTTCCAAAACCCACGCGAAAGCGATCGAGCCCTCCTCAAACGCGTCCATAAGCGCCTTTCACACTCACTCAAGAAAGGCCTCCCTCCCACGCTCCGCGTCCGCCGTGTCGCCCTGCGCTCAGTCAGGAAGACTCCACAAGGCCCTGACCACAAGACTTGGCTTGCCGTAAAATCCCACTTCCTCGTTCTGACCGGCCTCCCGGCCAAGCTCCCTAAGAACGCCCTCTCCTTCCCCGTCACTTATCATGATCCTTGGGGTGGTAAAAAACTCAAAGGCCATGTCCGGATTGCGCAGCCCACGCACCCCGGCTTGGCCACCCTCCTTGCCGACTTCCCCGGAACCACCGTGGGGAAATCACTCCTCCGCTCTGGCGAGGGAAACGGCCTCTCACTCTCCTCCGCCATCGGTCTCTTCTGACCCCCGAAACTCTGAGCCCCTAAACCTTTCATAATCAGCTCGCCTCGCCCAGCCTCCTAAGATTAGAACTTGCCCCTTCCCACTTCCGAGTCGAATGTTCTGAGGTGAGAAAATTTCTCATTCCCCTAATCACGGGCATTTCTTTTCTGCAAGGGACTGCTTTCCTGCAAGGAACCGAAATCCGAGTGGCCACCTTCAACGTGCTCACTGGGATCGAGGCTCCCGGCACTCTCGGCCATGATTCGGTCCGAGCCATTCTGGGCCGGATTAATGCGGACGTCGTAGGCCTGCAAGAAGTGACCGGGGCAGACCTAAGTGGCTCGCCGAGTCATCTCGAGACTCTCGCCTCCAGCCTAGGATACCCACACATCTTCATCCCCTCCGGGATCGCGCTGGACACGAATTCCCGCGTCGCTCTGCTCTCCAAATTCCCCTTCCGTGAGACGCACAGCATCGCCTCGCCGATGGGCGCGCGTGATGTCGTCCGGGCCCACGCCGCCGCCTTGGTCGATGTCCCAGGAACCAGCGCGGATCCCATGATCATCACCCTGCACTTGAAGTGCTGTTTTGAGACGGACGATTTCTTTCGCCGAGCCGTGGAACTTCAGCGACTCAACTTCTTCCTCGAAGGGCAAGGCCTCACCGGAGAGGACAAGCTCATCGTAATGGGTGACTTTAATCTTCTGGGCTCAGATTCCTCATTCAATGCCCTCCCGCCAGGTCTCCCTGCGACTTTTTCCCTCGGCTCAGACATTCCCTTTCCCGTCGCTTACTTCCGAGACCCTGCCGACTACTTCACGGCCTACCCCTTGCTAAATCCCGAACCACGTCAGCAAAACGGCATCGCCACCGCCACGCACTCCGGCGGATCCACCCTTGATTACATGATGATTTCTCAGGCCCTTCTCGATGGCGGACCCGTTTTGGAAATCTACAATAGCGCTCGAGAATCCAGCAATCCCGGCCTCCCAAAGAGCGGCTCCGCGCTGCCCTTCCGCAGCTCGGCTAACGCCTCAGATCACCTTCCCATTTTTGGGGACTTTGATCTAGAAGCCGGAACGGTGGCTCTGAACCTCGATCTTTCAGCAGCCCAAATCACCGAAGGGGAAACTCCCGCCACTCTCACCGTGACTTTGCCAAATCCCCCAGCGGCCGGTGAAAGTGTCACCGTTCTTCTCAGCTCGTCGGATTGCCTAGAAGCGATGCCAAATGAGATCACCCTGACCTTTGCTCCGGGAGAACTGAGTCAATCAACCTCCCTGCTCCCGCTCCGCGACTCCATCATAGATGGCCCACAAAGCGTCATCCTCACCGCCTCTGCCAGCGGCTTCCTAAGCGCCGAGAGGTCCGTCACGGTCCTCGATCGCGACCGTAGCAGCTACGTCCTCACTGAAAATGCCGCTCCCTTTCTGGAGGCCTTCGATCGCTTTCAGGGGAATCAAGTGCCCGCGAGCTGGGCCAGTTCCACCTCCGATTTTCAAGGACTTGATGATGGCAGCTCCTCGCGGCGCGGCCTACGTTCTTATGGTCAAGGAAGCGATGGCTCGCTGGGAATTTTAAGCCGTGAAGAAGTGAGCTTGGCCAGCGAGTTCGAGAACCAAACTGGCGAGACCATCCGCTCACTCCACATCGCATACACCGCCGAGCAATGGCACTCATTTCAAGACGGTGGGCAGAATCGATTAGAGTTTTCATTACTCACCGAGCTCGGGCGGATCGCCCTTCCTGAACTTGGTTTCACCGCAGATCGCAGCCTCCCCAGCGGAGCCATCAGCGGCGGCCAGAGCACTCGTCTCGAGGCGAATATCGGCGGGCTCAGCATCCCGGCCGGCCAGTCATTCACTCTTGAGCTAAAGATCATCCCAGATGCCACAGATGGAAGCGGGAGTGATGCCGCCTTCATCAATGAGTTCCATTATGATAATTCAGGAAGCGATCAGGATGAATTTGTTGAACTCGTCCTTGGGCCCGAGTTTGCCGGAACGATCGATGAATTAAGCCTCCTTTTCTATAATGGAAATGGCGGGAGCGAGTACATGCGCCGCACCTTTTCTGAGGAAGATCTCGACCAAACACTCGCCACGGGCCACCGCATCTATTCGGCCTTCATTCCGGGGATTCAGAATGGCGCACCCGATGGCATCGCGCTCGTTCAAAACACCGAGCTCCTACAATTTTTAAGCTATGAAGGGACCTTCACCGCCAATGATGGCCCCGCAGCGGGCCTAAGTTCATTAAATATCGGAGTGAGCCAAGGCCCCGCTCCTGCGCCGGGAACAGGCAGCCTCGGCCTCAGCGGATCTGGCTCAGGCCCCGATGAGTTCGACTGGGTCCGCACGAGCGGCGCCTTCACAAAAGGCGAGGCCAATGAGAATCAAGATTTTGCGGTCACGGCGCGCGGCCAAGGGATCGCCCTCGATGAGTTAAGCCTCACTCCCTTCGCCTCTCCTCTCTCAAGCGTGGAGGATTTTTCCATTACGATCAGCCCCGATTTCATGCTCAGCTTTCCCACGGAAAACGGCATCAGCTACCAAGTCGAAAGCTCTCTTGACCTCCTGAATTGGTCTGACTTCCAGACCATTCTAGGCGATGGCAATGAGGCTTTCCTAGAAGTCCCCTCAGACGAACGGCGCCTCTTTTTCCGAGTCCGTTTTTAAGAAAAAAGCCCCATCAACTCATCCTCTTCTAGCCCCGGGACCAGCGCCGCGCCGCCATCCAGCACGCTCTCCATCATCTTCTTTTTCTCCTCCTGAAGTGCTAGGATTTTTTCTTCGACCGTTCCCCGCGTGATCAGCTTATAGCTCGTCACCACATTCTTCTGGCCGATGCGATGGGCGCGATCAGTGGCCTGCGCCTCGACCGCCGGGTTCCACCACGGATCAAGATGAATCACCGTATCAGCCGCAGTGAGATTCAGCCCCACCCCGCCCGCCTTCAGCGAAATGAGAAAAACCGGCGCCCTTCCCTCTTGGAAACGCTCCACCACTTCCCCGCGCTTTTTGGTGGAGCCATCAAGATAACAATAGTCCCAATTTTTCGACATCAAGAGAGGCACTACCCCCTGTAAAAGTTGGACAAATTGGCTGAAAATCAGGACTCGGTGACCACCCGCCACCGCCTCACTCACCAGCGATTCCAGCTCATCAAGTTTCACCCCCGCATCCTGATCGGCCACCTTTAAGCCCGGTAAAAGACGCAGATCACAGCAGGCTTGGCGGAGACGCAACAGCGCCGTGAGCGCGACCATCCGCTTACGCCCATCCTCCGCAGAATCAACTTGCGCTCTACTCTCCTGAAGGAGTTGGCGGTAGATTCTCTCCTGCTTCGGGCTCAGATCACAGTAGCGTATTTGCTCAATACGATCCGGAAGATCCGTCGCCACCTCAGACTTTAAGCGGCGGAGGACCACTGGCTTAAGGCGACGAGCGAGCCTCCGAGCCAGGGCTGGGTCACTCCCCTTGCGAAGGGGTTTTTCAAAGCGCTCGATGAAGGCCTTCCGCGGGCCAAGATAAGACGGCAGGGCGAAGTGCATGATGGACCAAAGATCCAGCAAAGAGTTCTCAACCGGCGTTCCCGAAAGAGCGAAGCGCTGGGCCGCTTTTAAACGATGCGCCGCAAGCGAGACCTGAGCCTCGGGATTTTTAATCTGCTGCGCCTCATCGAGGACCGCGATGTCGAATTCCCGCGCGTGAAACTGCTCCGCATCCACCCGTAAGATGGCATAGCTCGTGATGAGGAGATCCGCCTCTGGGATGCTCCCCCGCTTCGCCCCCACGTGTTGAGCACAGCGCAAGTCTGGCACCCATTTCTGCGCCTCCGCAGCCCAATTAGAGACGAGTGAGGAAGGACACACCACCAAAGCGCACCCGCCATTTCTGCGCAATCGTTCTTGGATAAAAGTGAGGGTTTGCAGCGTCTTGCCGAGGCCCATGTCATCCGCCAAGATGCCTCCCATTCCCAGTTCACTCAGGCGATACATCCAGCGCACTCCCGTGGCCTGATAAGGCCGCAGAATCTCAGGAAGCTCCAGTTCTGTCTCGGCTTCCTCCTCGACTGCCATGCCAAAGTCACGAGCACTCGTCCTTAGAAAAGCTGCTTGCTGGGCACTCACCTCAAAGACTCCCGGAGCACTCTGAGAGGCCTCCGAGTCCGCCAGAGTTTCACTCACCTCCTCGATGAACTCGGAATCAATGACCGCGATCTTGCCCCGCCCAAAGGCCTGCTCCGCCGTGCCCATGCGGAGCATCCGCTGGACCTGTTCCGCCGCTAATTCTGCTCCCCCTGCTTGGTAGCGCGTCTCAATCGCGAACCAATCTTGCCCCGTATCACTCCACTCCCAATCAGGGCGCACCGCCACCACTTGCTCGGCAGCCGCCCGGAAGCGCTCTCCTTTTTCAATTCTCCAGCAAGCGGGGAACTCCGCAAAGGCGTGGAATTTGAGAATCTCCTCGCGCTCCCGCAGAGCCATGCGCCCGCCTTTCGTCGGGCCTTCAAAGCCCCAGTCGCGGAAGAAATCGATCACAGCATTTTCCTTCGCGGGACTACTGAGAACCTCTCCCACCAATTGGGCTTCTCCCCCTTCTGATGAGGATTTTTTCCCCTCATAGCGGAATTCGAGCCGCGCCTCAAGGTGGCGGAGAGACCCTTCAAGAATGATGGCAATCTCCGGCACCCCTTCTGCTGGAAGTGATTCCCATAGAAGCTCTGGCACCTCGAACCACTGGGCCAGCTTCGCCAGCGTGAGGCGAGCCTCCGCCACACTCAGCGGCATCCCAGAAGCAAGAATCGCAGCGTACTTCGAGGGGAGACCCAGCGCGAAGGGGCTAAAAACCCCCTGCGTAAGCTGCCACGCTCCGAGCCTCCCGGACTCTGCCGTGATCGCTGCCACGATCTTTTCACCACGTAAGCGCAAGGCGGGCCGCAGCGATTTTGCAGACACTTCAGCCCTACTTTTCTTACCAAAGAAAACTCGTGGGTGATTGACCAAGCCCTCAAGAAGTTGCGCGAATCGCTCGCGGTCTAGCGTGATAATCCCCGGCGGCTCACTCGGGGAAATTTCCCGCAACACTCGCCATAGTTCCTCATCCTGAGAATCGACTTGATAAGAGCCCTCCGCCAAGGCGCTGAGGAGGACCTCCTCACCCTCGATGAGCGCGCCAAAACCGACCATCAGCTGACCGCGCTCCCAGGAGCTTTCCACCTTCAGCGGGAGCATCACTTGCAGCTCCAGAGCCCGGCCATCCGCGCTGAGACCCGGCCAGCGATCCTCGTAAATCTCCGGCGCGGGACTCGCAATTTCCTGAGTGGGCGCGATGACTTCTAGACCGATCGCCATGATATGAGCGCAGACTCGCCCATCCTGCCGGACCATCAGGCAGGTGCAGCGATTCTCCATGTGCGTGCGCGAAATCAACTCCATGCTGATGCGCTTCACCTTCCCGCTCACGCGAGTCTCTCCGGAAAGAATGCCCTCTTTGTATTCCGCCGATTTCACTCCGCCATCGCGATGGATGGCGCGCGCTTTTTTCATCTCAACATGCCCCCCGACATCCATGAGGAGATCGCGGGTCAGTTCGAGATGGTCCATCGCAGCACAGTCTAATCGAGGTGGAGTAAGGTTGGAACGACAATCACTTCCATCCCCGCTTCTCGCGCAGCCAAAATCCCAGGGCGAGCATCTTCATAAACGACACAGTCCTTAGGATCCACCTCAAGACGAGCGGCCGCCTCAAGAAAAATATCAGGTGCAGGCTTCCCTCGTTTGACATCCGTCGAGGTCACCACCTCATCAAACCAATCTGAAATTCCGAGCTTTTGGAGCGTCTTTTCCACCACTTCCCGTGAGCCTCCGCTTGCAATCGCGAGAGGAACTTTCCCGCGATGATTTTTGGCCACCTCTGCCACCTCGGGAATGAGTTCAACGAGATCGAGATGCTTCAAGAAGGCGGTCTTCTTGGCGTAGGCCACCGCATCCGCATCGAGATCCAGATCCTGCTCACCATTGAGAGTTTCCACAATATCGCGAGTGGGCCGCCCACCCATCGCATAAAAGACATCCTCCGGAAAGACTCCGCGATGCCCTTGATTCTTCAGCGCCTCGCACCATGACTTGAAGTGGGCCGGCATCGAGTCCACCAAGGTCCCATCCAGATCGAAAATTAGCGCCTTAAATCCGGGGCTGGGAATTTGTAAATCGAGCTTACTCATGAACGGGGGCGAAATGGCGCAAAGGAGGCCGCCTGACAAGTCGCAAACCGCTTCATCACTTCCCGATCATTCAGAGGATCACCTTTTCATCTTGATAGTGACCGGCCGGGACGGTTTTGCGCTCCTTATCAGGATTTTCAATCTCCACCTCCCCTGAAATCTTCACCCCTTCAGCAAAGCTCACCGGCCCAGAAATGGTCAAACTCTTAGCGGCGAGCAAGGACGCTTGACCGAGGGCCTCTAATGAATCGACAAATTGATACTCCGATGAAAGCCGAATCACAGGAGGCTTTCCTTCCCGTGCCTCATGCAGTTGGACCCGCCCATCATCGCCGATTTTATAGGCGTCCGAGCGCAGGGCAAAAAGATCACTGGTCCCTTTCACGGGAGCAAAACGAGAGCGGGGAACATTGACTGCCAACGCTCCTTCAAAGCACTCGATGGCCGAGCCCATGGCCTGTTCAAGCTGAAAAACGGCCGTGCTCGAGGCGTCGCGAGGATCGACCGTTTTCGCATTCTGAATCACCGGCAAGGGCAAAAGTCCGGCGTTCTCTTCCATCACTTTTTTAAGCTCCAGCAAATTCACCCAAATGTTATTCGTATTAAAAAACTGATGACGAGTGATGTCTTGGAAGTTTTCCAAATCAGCCTCGGGGCATTGCGCCACTTCACGAAGCAAGAGACGCCCATCCGCGATCCGCTGGGCGAGATGCCCACCTTTCCGATCAGCCTCACTACGGCGAGTCACTTCCATTAAGAAAGGGGCATCTTGATGGGCAAAAAAAGAAAGTAGGCGCGGATCTAAAACCGCTCCGAGGTTATCACTATTAGAAATGAAGGCATACTTTACTCCGGCCTCTAGTAAGCGGTCTAACTCACCACTCCCCTGCAAGGTGGGATACACGTCGGCATGGCCCGGAGGGCACCACTCCAGCTCCGGATGCGCGGGATGGCTGACTGGCTCTAATGACTGCCGAGATAACTTAGGAACCCAGTTCTGAAGCAACTCTAATTGGCGAGGATCCCCCAGCTCTGGGACCGCTTGAGCAAGATAATCCTGCGTGTCCTGACTGCTCGCCTTGCTATTCATCAGGAGGAAGCGCACCTCAGCCCCGCTGGCAGCACGAAGCGAGAGAATCTGACGCGCCATGAGATCCAGAAAGGCGAGCCCAGGACGCAGCTCCAGCAAGCTCTTTACCTTTTCCAAGCCCATGCTCGTTCCCAAGCCACCATTTAATTTAATGACGACGCTTTGCGCGAGAAGCGAGGGATCAAACTCCTCAACCGCTTCCAGCGATTGATAGTCGATCACCGAATCGGAGGGGCTAATCTCGGACTCCGGAATCTCTCCGCTACTTCCCTGCGCTAGGAGTTCTTGGGCTCTGATGAATGCTAAAATGGCCGAGTTCATCACTCCTTTTTCTTCCATCTTTTGGCGAATTTTTTTTGCGACTTCAGTCATGAATTCTAGGGACTTTATTGGCGGTCACGGCGTGGAGGTATCACAAGTCCTCCGAAGGTAAAAATTAAATTTGGCATGTTTTCTGCTACATTTCCACCTCCCCACCTTTACATTCGCGCTCTTTGGGCTAAGGGTCTCTTTGAAATCATCATGGGCCAAGCCTCCTTGAATCAATCGCTCTCGCAGCAGCAGACCCTCTCGCCACAGATGCGACAGAGTCTTGAGATTCTTCAGGCTAATACCCTAGAACTCAGCCAACTGCTGAACCAAGCGATGGAGATAAACCCGGTGCTAGAGGACATCAGCGAGCATGATTCCTTAGATGAGATCAGCGATTCCGAATTCGAGGAAAGCGACAACTTCGATGATTGGCAGGAAAGCTATGACGACGATGCGCGAGAACTCGCCATCATGGAGCGGCGCAATAAGGGCGTGAGCCAAGAAACGGCTGAAGCGCGAGAACATTTCTATCAGTCCATCGTCGCGCCCCTCACCTTACAAGAGCACCTGATCGCGCAGATTCAAGAAAGCGGCCTAGGCCAAGAAACGCAGGCAGACGCCATCCTCATTGTCGGAAATCTCACCGAGCATGGCTACCTCGACGCCCCGCTCGATGACTTAGCGGCTCGCCTCCAGATCCCCCTGGATCGGCTTGAAGATGCCCTCGCATTGATCCAGAACTTTGACCCATCTGGAGTCGGAGCGAGTGACCTCCGCGAGTGCCTTCTCCTCCAGCTTGATCACCTCGGCTTAGGCAATGGTCTAGAGGCTGAAATCGTCGATGAGCATCTCGATGATGTCGCTAAGAACCACTTTCCACAGCTGGCCAAAAAACTGCAACTCCCACTTGAGAGGATCATTGAAAGCATCGCCCACATTCGCTCGCTGGATCCCTCTCCGGGATCGCGTTTTCAGGCCGGCGGCAATCCCTACGTGCAGCCAGATGTCAAAATCAGCAGGGATGACGGGGGGCATTGGGCCGCTGAGTTGACCGGAAGCTACCTTCCACGCATTCGCATCAATGACGAATATAAGGACATGCTTTCGGGATCCTCTGATGATCGCCAGACGCGTAATTACCTCCGCAATCAGATCCGCGATGGCCGCGCGATCATCCGCGCGATTGACCAACGGCAGGAGACGATTTTGGCGATTGCCCGTGAGATTGTTGATCGTCAAAAACCATTTCTCGAAAAAGGAACGCGTTTTTTAAAACCGATGACCATGAGCGAGCTCGCTGAAGTCATAGGGGTGCACCCCACCACCGTCTCACGAGCCGTCGCCGGGAAATACCTAGATACCCCGCACGGCCTCATGGAGATGCGCAAATTCTTCGCCACCGGCTATCAAACTTCCGATGGGAAGGACGTCTCCAACGAGGGCGTGCGAGAAGCTCTCCAAGCGCTCATCCAGCATGAAGATGGAGCAAATCCGCTCGCAGATTCTAAGCTCCAGCGACTCCTAAGCGAACAGGGAATCAAAGTCGCCCGCCGGACCGTGGCGAAGTATCGTGAGCAACTCGGAATCCTCCCCTCCAACTTGCGTAAGAAATACTAGCAGTGCGACACAAGCAAGCTACCTTCGCCGCATGACGAGCGACGACCTCCGCACTGCCCTTACTCAAGTCAAATACCCCGGCTTCTCTCGAGACATCATCTCCTTCGGGCTCGTGAAGTCCTATGAACTCAAAGACGGAGCAGCTCACGTCCAACTTCAAATTCAGACAAAAGACCCCAAAATCCCACAGCAAATCTTCCAAGACTGCCACGCCGTGCTTGATCCCTTACTCGGTGATAGCAGCAAGGTCCACATCCAAGTGGATGTGCAGGACCCTCCGGCTGCCGGAACCAGCGCGGGCGAGGCAGAGTCACTCCCAGGCGTGAAACGCATCATCGCAGTGGGCTCCGGAAAAGGTGGCGTTGGGAAATCGACCGTCTCGAGCAACCTCGCCATCGCTCTCTCGCAGCAGGGTTACAAGGTTGGCCTTCTCGACTGTGATCTCTATGGCCCCTCCGTCCCCCTCATGTTCGGAGTGCCGCATCAGCAACCGCATGCCGATGAGCAAGACCGCATTATCCCGATCGAGGCTCACGGCCTGAAGCTCATGTCGATGGGCTTTCTCCTCAGTGATAACTCCCCAGTCATCGTCCGGGGGCCGCTTGCCAACCGCTACACCCAGCAATTTCTCCAGCAAGTGGCTTGGGGAGAGCTTGATGTCTTGATCTTAGACCTCCCACCTGGCACCGGAGATATTCAGCTAACTCTCGTCCAGACCGTCTCGCTCGATGGCGCCATCATCGTCACCACTCCGCAAGAAGTCGCTATGATCGATGCGCGGAAGGCCGTCTCGATGTTTGCTAAGGTCAACGTCCCCATCCTCGGGCTCATCGAGAATATGTCATACTTCGAGTGTGATCATGGCGAGCGCTACCACCTCTTTGGTCAAGGCGGCGCGCAGCGTGAATGCGAGCGTATTAAAGTCCCTCTCCTTGGGCAAATCCCGCTCGAGCCGATCATCGGCCAGCGTTGTGATGGCGGCGAGCCCACCGCCCTACTCAGCCCTTCAGAATCAAAAGCATCCGCCGCTTTTCACCAAGCAGCCCAAAGCCTCCTAGATCATGTCTCTTCTTGAGACATTTTTTCTAAGCTTGGCATGAAAGAGCCAAACGGCCTAAAATCTCAACTTTATGGATAGAAGAAATTTCAATAAAATCACCGGAGCCTCCTTATTCTCAATGTTAGGCTCCTCCGCCTTAGCGCAAGAAACGACAATGGCAGCCCCCTTCAAGGCAAAGTTCGCCCCCTCTCCAGGTCAACTCTTTGCCGGTGAAGGTAAGAAGCTTAGCTACGTCGATCAGATGAAACTCGCCTACGACCTCGGCTTCCGCGCTTGGGAAGACAACTGGCTAAACCGTAAGGATAACGCCACCCTCGAAAAAATCGCAGAATTCGCCAAGGAAAAGAAGATCGAGCTTGGCGTAAGCGTCATCACCCTTGGGGCAAATGCCATGTTCAACAAACCTACCGATGAGCAAAAGGCCGCCCTGAAAAAGGACCTCGAGCGAGGAGTCGAAGTCGCAAAAATCACCGGCCAAAGCAACATGACCTTCATCGCGGGAGCGCGTGACGAGTCCATGACCCGAGAAGAACAGATTAAGGCCTCCGTCGACACCATGAATTGGTGCTGTGACATGGTAGAAGAGCACGGCGTAATCCTCGCCCAAGAGCCCGTGTCTCACCCCATGGGCGGCAAGGCATTACTCCTCGAATCATTCGAGCACGGTCACCTTCTCTG
This sequence comes from uncultured Verrucomicrobiales bacterium, assembly GCA_937944055.1. Lineage (GTDB taxonomy): Bacteria > Verrucomicrobiota > Verrucomicrobiia > Verrucomicrobiales > Akkermansiaceae > SW10. Next base: position 50,743 of record CALDZJ010000009.1, read on the forward strand.
CCAAGCCGTAAACCGGAAATCCTGCAAGCTTCTCGCTGATTTTTATCACGAGGGACAGATCGGTAACGGTGCAAAGTTGATCGAGAATGCTAAGAAAGTTTGGGATCAAGTCAGCTACGTCCAATACGGCGCCTCCCCCGGGCGCAAGGAGCCAGGAACTGGAAATCTAGACTACCTCGCCGTGACAAAGTTTCTCCGCGAGCAGGGCTATGAAGGCATCATCGGCATGGAACATGGTCAGAGCAAAGAGGGCCAAGAAGGCCGGGATGCTCTCCTTGCCGCTTACCGGAAAATCGACGCCTAGATCATCGCCCACCCCGAGGCCCATCAAGGGCATCAAGGGCATCAAGCCAAGTCCCTCTCAAACCGTCTCCAGCTCCCTCGCTGAGGCGGTTTTTTTTCGCCTCCTTCGCGCCTCCTCCTCTACTGGCCTAGATGCTTCGCCTTCAACTCCGCGAGCTCCTTCACCGCAGCCTCCTCGGCCGCTCTCAACTTCGTCAGTTCCTCAGTCACGCTCTTTAGCTCAGCCTCGGACTTCTCAAATTTCGCCCTGAGATCCTTCACCGGAGTCTTAGGGCCCTTTGTCTTAGCAGCGGCACTTTGAGCTCTTAACTCACTTAATTCAGCCTGTAAAAGATCGAGCTCCGCGCGCTGCTCCTCAAATTTCACGACATCCGGATCCCTCTCCCCCTTCTGCTTGCAGGAAGTCAGAAAAAGCGAAAGCGAAATTAGCAGCGCAATTTTCAACATTGCTAATTGTCACAAAGCTCCGCGATTAGTCAACAATACCAATCATTAATCAGCTCCTAGATTGACAATTTCTCATCGGCTGGAAAGCTCCCCCCATGACTTGGAACGAACAATTCTCAGAACTTTACCGCCGTTGCCTCACTGCTTACCAAGGAGGGAATCATGACTTCATGAGCTACTACAGCGACGCCGATTTATCATTTCTCGCCTCCATCGGCTATAAGCCCCGAGAGCTTTTCGACTTTGTCGAAGACTTCGCAGATGAAGGCGCCCCCAGCGAATCAACCGCCCTCCTCATCGCCGCCGTGCGTCGTGACTATTTTCTCGTCGTCCAAGACGGCAAAGCCAGCGAGCTGGAAATCACCAGCAATGACCTCCCCAGCTTCGGCGACCAAGTAGAAGACATGAACTACCTCCCCCGCATCATCACGAAGGCCCAAGCAAAGCTCAAAGGTGAGCTCGATCCTGACGTCATGTTCAGCTGCGGAGGAGACCGTAAGTTCCTCAGTGACCATGGCGATATCCCGCCTGCTGATTTCCTGCGCCACGTTTGGGCTGCGGACGGAGACCCCGCAAAAATCGCACAATTCGTCCGGAAGTCCGCCTCTTAAACAAGCCACCGCTAAGCCTCACAACTCACAGCGAGAGGATTCCTAGCGGATCCCGATGCGCTTCAAGTCCTGAAGCTCTCCTTTAAGGCGCCCAACCACGATCCACGAATCGGAATTTTCATCAGAGAGGGCCAGCGCCTTATCGCGAGCGAGATCCGCCAGACGCTCGAGCTTACGAGCGCGGTCATCGTTCCGTTCTCTAGACGCCTCCAGCTCCATATTAGAGGCCTTTGATTTCCAAGCCTTCATCTCTTGCAGGCGAATATTAATGGCATCCTCCCTCTCGTAAATCTCCTCTTGAAGGTCCTTCATCCGTTGAATCAAGGCCTCCTTCGCCGCCTCCTCATCACGCTCAGACTGACCTTCTTTCCACTTCTTAAACTCCTCAGCACGGGCCACTTCACTCTCATTTTTCCTCCTTAAATAATCTGCCGCTTCATCTTCACTCATTTGGAGCATCTCCCGGACCGCCTCGGGAAGCTCCCGCAATGGCACCGTCTCCGGGCCAGACGGCATATAAATCTTCAAAGCGAGAGGACTCACCTTCATGATCTTTACATCCTCATATCCTTCCCCCTTCGTCGATGAGAGATCAATCTCTTTACCAATCGCAGCCTTGCGAACTTTCTTGCGGAGGACTCTGCGCGTTTGCTGCAACTCCAACTTCGTGAGGCCGATCACATCCGTCAACTCTTCAATCTCGACCTTCCCCTCAGCGAGAGACTGCTCTGCTGCTTCGAGCGCGCTCGTCAACTGAGCATGCTCCTCCAGCTCCTCAGCCATTTTTTGATAGTTTTCAATTTTCAGCTTCTCGGCAGCGATAAATTCATTAATCCGCCCTTTATCAAATCGCTGATCGTCCAACTTCTCAAAAAGATTATCAATTTTAGCCGCCTCATCTTCTTCCAAGCAACTCACCAGAGAACTCGCGATTATAAATGCGGATAATAAGAACAAAGTTGCTCGCTTCATTTAACCAAAATGAAACTATCATTTGAAATGAGCAAGAAATTCTCGAAAGAATTTTAGCCAAAGAATCGACACCCCGCAGCCACCCTGCCAAACTTCCGCCCATGCGTGACTACCAGGGCGAAGAAATCTTAGTGATTCCGCGCGAGCTTTTTGACGAACTCGGCTCTTTTCAAGGCATCGAGACCGATACTGTGCGTTATCTTGAAGCCATTCTAGACCCGGGGAACAATTTTTTCATGGACCGCGGACAGGCCGAGGAGGACCCCTCTTTCAAACAACTCATTCCCTATGCCATCTTTCACCATCAGGGACAATACCTGCACTACACACGCGGGAAAAGCGGTGGCGAAAGCCGCCTCCACGCGCAAGGCTCAATCGGGATTGGCGGACACATCAACCCCGTTGATGAAAGGGCTGACCCCTTAGGTAGAGAAACCTACCTCGCCGGCGTGGAGCGTGAAATCGACGAAGAACTGATCATTCGCGGCAGCCATACAAACCAGATCGTAGCACTCTTGAATGACGACAGCAATGAAGTCGGAAAAGTCCACCTCGGCGTGGTCCACCTCTTCGAGCTAGAAAATACCGATGTGAAATCTGGCGAAGATGCCCTTGCGAACCTCGCCCTTCAACCAGTTGAGAAGCTAAAGGGAGAGCTGCACGGAAGCCTCGAAACCTGGTCGCGATTCTGCGTCGACGAGCTCCTCTAAGCCATCCACCACACCGCTACTCCGCTACTCGCAACAGCAAGGACACTTCTGCACCCAGTGGCCAGGAGAGACCTCCTCAAAAGGGAGATCCATTCCGATGCTTTCCTCATAGCGTGGATGATTCACCCGATCACCGAAGGCGCAGCCTGCAGGTGGATTAATGGGACTTGGCACGTCTCCCTCTAGCACAACGCGCTCCTTTTTCGCAGTGGGATCAGGGATCGGGATCGCTGACAAAAGAGCCTTCGTATAGGCATGGCGGGGATTTTTATAAATCTCATCCGCTGGGGCGAGCTCGACGATTTTACCAAGATACATCACTGCGATCCGATCACTCATGTGCTTTACCACCGCGAGATCATGCGCAATAAAGAGGTAAGACATGTCAAAATCTCGCTGCAATTCGAGGAGTAGATTCATGACCTGAGATTGCACTGAAACATCGAGCGCCGAGACGGGTTCATCCAAAACGAGGAGCTCTGGATTCAGCGCTAAAGCGCGGGCAATCCCGATGCGCTGCCGCTGACCACCTGAAAACTCAAAAGGAAATTTCCCAGCGGCATTCCCGGGCAGGCCAACTCGATCGAGCAATTCCGCGACCCGCTTCTGCCGTGAGGGACGGTCTCCTATTCTCTGAATGATGAGTGGCTCAGCCACTAATTCACCCACCGCCATGCGGGCATCCAGCGATTCCGCAGGATCTTGAAAAACCATTTGGAAATCTTGGCGGAAGGGGCGGATCTTCCCCTGCCCCATTTTGGTAATATCATGCCCCTTAAAAAGGATCTTCCCGCTGGTCGGATCTAAGAGGCGCACCGCCGCCTTACCCAGCGTTGATTTACCGCATCCGGACTCACCCACCAGCCCAAGCGTCTCGCCCTTCTCGATATGGAAGCTCACCCCATCGACCGCTTTCACAGCAGCAATCTGGCGCATCAAGACGCCACCACGGATCGGAAAATGCTGACGCAAGTTCTCAATTTTTAGCAGAGTGGGAGTATCAGTATTCATGCCAGAAAACATTCAGGACAGGTTTCGACCCAGTGGTTTGGAGAAATTTCTCGATAGTCGGGGCGAGTTTCTAAAAGGCTCTTATCTTGCCGATCAACTCGCTGGCAAAAACGACAACCCGGGACGAAGTCTTGGATCGAGGCGACTTGTCCGGGAATCGTATTCAGCTCGCTCTTACGCTCACTATCGATGCGTGGGATCGAGTTCAGTAATCCTTGAGTATAGGCGTGGCGGGGATTTGCAAAAATCTCCTTCACCGGGGCCCTCTCCACAATCCGGCCCGCATACATCACCACCACCTCATCGCAGTTCTGCGCGATCACGCCAAGATCATGAGTGATCATCAACACCGCCATCCCCAGCTTCTCCTGCATCGATTCGATGAGCTCTAAAATCTGGGCTTGCACCGTCACGTCCAGCGCGGTGGTCGGCTCATCAGCAATGAGTAAATCTGGCTCGCAAGCGAGGGCGATCGCAATCATGACCCGCTGGCGCATCCCTCCTGAAAGTTGGTGAGGGTAATTGGAGATCCGCTTCTCCGGAGCAGGAATACCCACCGCATCGAGAAGCTCGACCGCCTTCTTCAAGGCATCTTTTGAGGACATCCCCTCATGAAGTTTCAGAATCTCCACGAGTTGTTTTCCGATCCTTTGAACCGGGTTCAAGGCCGCCATCGGCTCTTGGAAAATGACCCCAATCTCTCCGCCACGGATCCGGCGCATCTCGCTGTTCTCGATCATGCGGAGGTCTTTCCCCTTAAAGTTAATCTCTCCGCCGAGGATGTGGCCAGAGGGCTTTGGGAGGAGGTCGATGATGGACATGGCCGTCACGGTCTTACCGCAACCAGACTCCCCCACGAGCCCCACCGTCTTCCCCTTCTCCACTGAGAATGAGATCCCATCGACTGCGCGGACGGAGCCGGAATCGGTCTCGAAGCTGGTGACCAGCCCATTGATGTCTAGCAAGCTGCTCATTTCTTTCGATAATCTTCAACGATGTTTTGCACCTCTGGGAAAGTCTTGCCAGAACGCATCGCATCGAGGGTTTGCTCCTGCATCTCTTCATCGATCCAGAAACTATAGTGCTGATAAGGAACTGATACGATGGGCGGGCAAAATTTCACCGTCTCCGTATTCGGCCAACGCAACCAGCGCCAACATGCCACCCGCTCAAAGTCCCGCTTCCAGCCGGGAATGAAAACACAACGCTCATAAACTTGCTGTTGGATTTTATGAGCCAGCTCTTTCTTGCGCTCGTAATCAGGAGTGAGGCGGTATTCCTCAAGCCACTTGTCCATTTCAGGATCAGTGTAGGCGAATACATTATTTGTTTTCTTTACGTTTCCTTGCTCATCGTAAGCGCTCCGCGAATGGAAAAATTCATAGAAGGCGAAGCTAGGTGGCTGCACGGCCCAAGCCACAGAAGTTAGCTCGAATTTTTTATCCATCGCATTAGTAAAGATAATGCTCGCATCACTCGCGTCGAGGATGAGGTCGACCCCTGCGCTTTTGGCCTCTGTCTTCAGAATGGCCATAATGTCTGCATAGGTTTTGATGGAATAATGGCTGAGTTTGAACTCAAGGCGGGTGCCATCAGGCTTCCGTAAAATGCCATCACTCCCTTCCTCGGTGAATCCCGCTTTGGCAAAGTAATCGCGCGCTTTCGAGGGTGAAAATGGCCAAGGCTTCACATTCGGATTTACGAAATCACCGTAGCCATCCACGAATCCGGGAAGGCGATTGTAGTCCCCCCAGAACTGCACTTTGATGACTTTCTCATAGTTCATCGAGTGAGCTAATCCCAGGCGAACATTGCGATCTTTGAGCTTTGCTCGATCGAGATTCATTTGAATCCCAAACTGCGGACGCGGGAAGTCATTATACCACCAATGCCGTTCAATGTAACCATCGTAAACTTTCGGAATTTCCGTTTTTTCATACCACGACTTGGGCCCAGAAACACCGGCGAGGTCTAGCTGGCCCGCGCGGAAGAGCTCGAAGCCCTTATTAACATCCCGAATCACTCGCCAGACGATTTTATCTGGGTTGTAACGATAGCGGTAAAACTTCTTATCATTCCCCCACCAATTTTTATTACGAGTGAGGGTCAGAGAAACGCCCTTCTGGACATCCTCATCCTTCACGTAATAGGGGCCGGTCGTTGGCTGGTGCCTCCAATTGTAGCGATCCTCAAAATCCGGCCCGAAGCTTTCATAAAAATGCGGAGGCGCTGGACTAAAGGTTCCCATTTTAGAATACAGTCCCTGTTCCGTCACTTGTTCCGGAAAAGTGAGCGCTAGGGCATGATCACCAAAGATTGTAATCTGGGCCAGTTCCTCGCGGAGATATTGCTTAAAAAAGGTGGATTTCCCGTAGTCTGAAATGCGGAGATAAGCCGCGATTGCGAAGTCTCTCGCCTTCACTGCCACCTCATCAGAATACGTGGCATCTTCATGGAGCCGGAAATACCAAGTCCGCTTGTCAGGGCTTTGGGCCCACTCCTTAGCGACGGCAGGAATCACGGAACCATTCAGACGATTCAGAGAGACGAGCCCGAGCGAAACATTGTCATACAGTTCACTGCGCATCCCACTATTTGAAGCCGGCCCGAAGGCCCGCAAAGTCGGCGGGAAAACGGTAATAAAGTGGCGAAAGACTCCGCCCTTTTTTGCGGCAGGATCAGAGTCCTCAGGCTCATCCAGCCCATCTTTCCAAGTGAGGTCAGCGGGCAAGTCTTCTGCGGTTTTAAAGTTAAAATAATCACCCAGGGCGATCCGGCGCTCGAAGCGAGTGATGACTTTTTCAGCATCTTGAGCGGCGAACGAGCCCGCCTCCGCACTCGCCAACTCCTCACGAGCAGCCTCTAACTCGCCCTCACACCAAGTGCGGTTATATTGATTATAAGTCGGGTAAAATTCCTCAAAGCCGAGACCTCCCACGTAAGGATCCTCATCCTTCTGACAGGAGAGAAGCAGCAGGGGCAAAATGAGAAGCAAGGAACGCATCATCTTCTAACGATAGTAGGTGTATTTTTTAGGATCAAAAGCTTCGCGAATCGCCTCGCCTACAAAAGTGACGAGGACGAGCATCGTGACCAAACAAAAGAAAGCAGAACTGACCAGAAGTGGCGATGAAAGCGAGCTCAGACCATCCTTGAGTAACTTCCCCCAGCTAGCGTATTGCACTGGGAGACCGAAGCCGAGATAGTCCAGCGCGGTAAGCGAGAGAACGAGACCAGAGATGGAAAAAGGGATCAAGGTGACTAAAATTGCGACCGAATTCGGGAGGAGGTGGCGGAACAAGATCCGAGGCACGCCCGCGCCGATCACTCGGCTCGCTGCGATGTAGTCACGGGCCTTTTCCTTCAAGGCGGAGGTCCGCATGAGATAAGTCATACCCATCCAACCGAAGAGGGCGAGAATCATCAAAATCAGATAGAACCCGAGGCGGTCCTTATACTGAGCGGGAACCCCGAGTGTGATGATGATCACTAGGAAGAGGAAGGGAATATTGGAAAGCACCTCGATCAAGCGCTGCACGACCAAATCGAACCAACCACCAAAATACCCCATGAGAAGCCCCACCGTGATTCCGATGAGATAGACAAGCGGAATGTAGATAATGGCAGCTTGAAAATTCACCTGCAAGCCGCCGTAAAGATAGGCGATGACATCATCTCCTTGAGAATTAGTCCCCAAGGGATGCGCCCTCTGCGGCTCTGAAGGCGGATAGCTGACATCATATTCCTGCTCGCTGCTTTGAATTAAGAAATCAGCAAGGCTGCCCTCCCCTTCCCATTCTTCAGATCCTTCGACGAGTTTTCCATCGAGGTATTTTGCTTTGTAAACTCGATCTCCCTCCGCGTTCCACCCTTGCGCGTCACCGCTTCTGACTCCTTGGCGGTAAGTGTAGCGGAGGTGTTGGTTTGCGGGGCGCTCAGGATCACGAAGCCGGGAGCCCAAGCCACTGTATTCCATTTCCTTCGGTTCGATTTCTTTGGCCAGCGCATTAATGGTGTCTTGCGTGGGCGCATAGGGCCATAGCGGGAGAATGACGGAGCCCTCACCAGAGGCTGAGAATTTCTTTTTCAGCTCCCGATAGTCCGGCTCCAGATCAGCAACTTGCTCGTCAGAAATACCGAAATCTTTATTCTTCTCTAGCGCCTTCGTGAAGGCTGGGAAGTGCCAATTCCCCTCATACTTCACGGCGAGTGCATCCTTGCCCACCACCACTTGATCCAGCGCCGCCAAGCCAGCGAGACCAAGAAGAATGAGGAAAGAATAATACCCACGCTTAATCGCCTTAAAACGCTGAATTTTCCGCAAGGTGACAGGGTTCGCCGGACCACTCGTGAGTTTACTAAAAATAAACCATAAGCCGATGAGAGCCATGATGAGGGCCGTGATCTCCCCAGCTCGCTTCACCAAAAAACTCAGCGGAGCAAAGGGGAGATTTAACTCCCCCGCAGAGGCGGAGAAATTATAGCCCCAACTGATGGAGGGGAGCTTTAAGCCATAGGAATTCGCCACCACACTGAGCAGGGCGGAGATGATTAGGAAACATCCGACGAAGAGCTTCATGACTTATTGGAACTTCACCCGAGGATCAATCAGGGCGACGATGATATCTGATAAAATATTCCCCATGATCATGAGAAAAGAGGCAACAGTAAGAGTGCCCATGATGAGCATTTGATCCGGCCCCGTGATGGCACGGAACTGCAAAAGGCCAAAGCCTTGAATGTCAAAAACGGTTTCAATCAAGAGACTCCCAGAAACGATGATGGTGATGAGGGAACCGAGACTGGTGGCAATCGGGATGAAGGAATTTCGGAAAGCATGGCGGAACACCGCACGGTTAAAGCTGACTCCCTTTGCTACGGCAGTCCTCACGTAGTCGGCGGCGAGATTATCCATGAGGTTATTTTTCATCATCATCGTCATGAAGGCGAAGGAGCCCACCACATAAGAAAGGAGCGGAAGCACCGTATGCCAAGCAAGGTCTTTCACCTTCCCGAGAAAGCTCATTGATTCAAAGTCTTGTGAAGTCAGCCCGACCATTGGGAAAATAGGTACGGTCGCCCCGAGGTAAACGAGGAGCACCGCACCAAGCGCAAATCCCGGAACCGCGTAACCGACGAAGATGAAAACCGAGCTCAGATTATCAATCACGGTTCGGTGCTTAATGGCTTTGACAATTCCCAGCGGGAGGCAAATGCCGTAGGTCAAAATTGTGGTAAGAATCCCAAAGTAAAGGGCAACAGGCATGCGAGACTTAATCAAGTCCCACACCGGTTCCCCAAAGACGGAAGAGGTCCCCATATCACCTTGCAGAAGTCCGGAGGTGCGCGATTTAAAAAGAACGGCCCGTGGGAGGTAATTATCAACGCTGCGGTTCGTCTGCCCCTTTTCACGCTTCAGATGAGCCTGAAAGCGATCCTCGGCGGTCTCGTAACGGTATTCCCACCCATCCTTCGTGACATCCTCCCACTCAGAGATTTCCTTGGAGCGGTCCGCATAGCGCGCCCACTCGATTTCCCCATCTTTCTTTTGAACGACAACTGGTCTCCCAGTGCCAGCCAGACTAATGAGAACCTGTCTCTCTGGATCTTTAATCAAACTACTCCCGATCGTCTCCTCACTGAGCTGTTTCCCTTGAGTCGCGGGCTTAAACTCCTCCTCGCTATACAGCCTCTCCCGAGGGTAAACGCCTAGCCAAGTCATGTAGGCCAGCAGCACGGGCTTATCATAAAGATACTCACGCTCGAAGGCCTCGATCTGCTCCTCTGATAAGGCGTTATTTTGACTGCCCCCTCCGCCTCCCCCGCCGCCCTCAGAAGTGCCTGCCGCCGCGGCTTGTAACTCCCGCTCGAGAGGACTCCCAGGCATCACTCGCGTGATCGCGAAAACCAAAAAAGTCACCCCTAGAACCGTTAAAGGAACAAGGAGGAGACGCCGGAGGAAATACACTTTCATGCTAAAAAAAATACGACCCAAAGTGAGAGCAAGAGCAAGGGAAATAAACGCCCATTTTTCAGACCTGTCGTATCAATAACAAAGGAAGGAAAAATTGATTTCCTTTTTAGAAAATTTGCCCAAAGGTGACGCCGTGCTTCGGAACACAATCTCACTCACCCTCGCGAGCCTTGCTCTGATTTCTTGCGAGACCCGATCAGATGTCGAAATTGCCAATGAGGAAAACATTCTCATCATCGGTAACAGTAATGAACCCAAGGGTCTAGATCCCCACCTTGTTTCCGGCGTTTTAGAATCGAAGATCATCCGAGCCCTCTTCGAGGGACTTTGCGTCGATGATCCAATGAAGAATAGCTCCTCGCTTCCAGGTGCGGCCACTCACTGGGAATCATCAGACGATTTCACCGAGTGGACTTTTCATCTCAATCCAGAAGCAAAATGGTCTGATGGCGTTCCTGTCACAGCTCACGACTTCGCCTTCTCATATCGGCGCCTCCTCTCTCCGGACCCGAACTGGCCTGCGAAATACGCCGAGATGCTCTACTTCCTCGATAACGGCGAGGCTTACCACCGGAACCAATTCGGAAAAATCCTTTGTAAAAATGATCCAACCTTCCCGCTCGAATGGGATATTCTAAAAGAGGCCAATTTCACGGGCGATCAGAAGCTCAACCTCGGAAACTTGGCGAAGAAGACATTCGCTGAACTCGAAGAAAGTGACCTTAAAAAACTGCAGCCCTATCTCAAGGAAGGTGAAACGCTCAATCTCGCAAAGTTAAGCGCGGAGAACGTCGACTTTAAGTCCCTGAGTGATCCTGAAAAGCGGATCTACTTTAACTCCATCGGCATTGATAAACTCAGCAAAGATCAACTGACTTACCTTAAGAGCCAGCCAGATTTGATCGCTTGGACTGAAGGGGTGCCCGCTGAAATTCGTCAACTCGTCCTCGACCGCATCATCGCCCATCATGAAGCTGGCAAGCCGAACCTATGGGAACAAGCGCAGGTCGGCGTGAACGCCGCAGATGACTTCACCTTGAAACTAAAACTCCGCGGACCCATCCCCTTCCTAACCGAAATCACCAAACACTACACTTGGTACCCCGTTCCAAAGCACATCGTTCTGAAGCACGGGGAAATCAACACCGCCTTTTCCTCCCCGTGGACCCGCCCCGGCAACCTCGTCTCAAACGGCCCCTTCAAGCTAAAAACTTGGCGAACGAACCACCTAATCGAAGTTGAAAAAAACCCCCACTACTGGGACCACGATACCGTATCACTCAGCGGCATTCGCTACCTCCCCATTCAAAACTACTACACCGAAACGCGGATGTTCGGAGATGATCAGCTCCATGTCACCTACTCGGTCCCTTCCGAGCTCATCCCAATGGCCCAAGAGAAGTATCCGGAGCAATTCCGCCAAGAAGACTACGTCGGCGTCCGCTTCCTCCGGGTCAATATCAAGAACACCCCTTTCGATAATCCTAAGGTGCGCCGTGCCTTCGCCTTAGCGATCGATCAAGAAGCCATCTGCAACAAAATCCTCCAAGGAGGACAAAAGCCCGCCTCCGGAATCGTCCCTCCCTTCGGAGACTACGTGCCACCCGGCCTCATCTACTTTGATCCCGAGAAGGCCAAGGCTCTCCTTGCTGAGTCTGGTTACGAATCGACTTCTTCTTTCCCAGAAATTGACCTCCTCACCTCGAACACTGACTCTGGGCTCCGCGAAGCAGAATCCCTGCAAGCAATGTGGCAAAAACACCTCGGCATCAAGGTCCGCATCGTCCAGCGAGAGTGGACGACTTACCTGCAAAAACAATATGACAAAGACTACGACATCTGCGTAGGCGGCTGGATCGGTGATTACCTTGATCCCACCACGTTCCTCGAAATGTGGGTGACCGACGGGGGCAATAATAACACCAACTGGGGCTCTGACGAATTTGAAACCCTCCTCAAAAAGGCGGAAAACACCGCCGATGTGCCGACCCGCATGGGCATCCTCTCGCAGGCTGAGCGCATCATCTTGGAGGACACCCCCGTCCTGCCCATTTACTGGTATACCACGAATTACCTCATCCGCTCGGAGGTCAAAAACTGGAATCCTCTCCTCCTCAATAATCAGCCTTATAAGTTCGTGAAAATCGAAAAACCCTGATCCTACGAACCATGTTAAAAGTTATCCTTAGCCGACTTCTACAGACCATCGTGGTGGTCTTCCTCTTGCTAACCTTCACCTTCTTTGCGGTCCGGCAGATCCCCGGGAACCCCTTCGCGACCGAAAAAGCAACCTCTCCTGAAGAGCAAGCTGCACTGGAAGCCTATTACGGGCTCGATAAGCCCCTCTTCATCCAATACGTCAACTACTTGGGCAACATCGCCCAAGGTGACTTTGGTGACTCCCTCGCGATGAAGGGACGAAAGGTCTCCACTCTGATCTCAGAAGCCTTTCCGGTTTCCCTGAAACTTGGACTCATCTCCCTTTGCCTCGGGATGGGCATCGGCATACCTCTCGGGATCATCGCAGCTCTTTACCATAATCGCTGGCAAGATTACTCCGCGATGATCATTGCGATGGCTGGTATCTGCATCGTAGCCTTTGTCCTAGGGCCACTCTTCCAGCTCCTCATTGCCCGGCCTCTTTCCCTTCTGAACGTCGCCGGCTGGAATCGAGGTTCAGACCTCCTCCTCCCTTCCATCACTCTCTGCTTCGGAGTTGCCGCCTACCTCGCACGCCTCACTCGTGGTGGCATGCTGGATGTTCTCTCACAGGATTACATCCGCACGGCGCGCGCCAAAGGAGTGCCCACCCTACAAATCATCACGAGGCACGCCTTACGCCCTGCCCTGATGCCCGCCGTGACCTTCCTAGGACCAGCCTTCGCCTCGATCATTACCGGCTCATTTGTGGTTGAGAACATCTTCTTAGTCCCCGGAATGGGACAGCACTTCGTTCTCGGCATCACCTCGAAAGACTACAATCTTGTCCTCGGGCTCGTGCTCTTTTACGGCATCCTCATGGGCATTGCCAACCTTCTCTCAGACATCGCTCTGATCTTCATGGACCCCAAACTTCGCTCATAATTCGCAATTCTTAAGCCATCATGACCTCTACTGCGAAAAATTCTTCAGCCCCTTCACCTGACCCGCTCTTAATCGAGAAGGGCTCCAGTCTCTGGGCTGATGCCTTCCTCCGTCTTAAGAAAAACAAGCTCGCAATCCTTGGTGGGATCATTGTCATCCTCATCCTCATTCTCTCCTTCATCGTAGCTCCAATCCTTTCCATGACGGGTCTGGATGCGAATGAACAGGACCTCGGGAATCGCTTCGCCCCCATTGGCGAGGGAAAGGGCGGCCTCGGAACTGACCAACTCGGCCGGGACCTCCTGATGCGCGTTTTGGAAGGTGGCCAAATCTCCCTTCTTGTTGCGATCCTAGCCACGTTCATGACCGTCACGATTGGCGTCATTTACGGCGGCATCGCCGGATATGTCGGAGGAAGAGTCGGCAATCTCATGATGCGCGTGGTCGATGGGCTGCTCGCCATGCCCTTCCTCATCATCGTGATCCTCTTCCGTGAGATCATCAGCGGCCATGTCGATGACCTTGCTAAAATTTTGATCGATGATTACGGCTGGAACGATAACACCGTGCTCCGCTTTGCAAATCTCATCCCACTGACGATCGCGATTGCCGGATTTGGTTGGCTCTCCATGGGGCGGATTGTTCGCTCTTCGGCCGCCTCGCTTGCGAAACAAGAATTCGTTGAAGCCGCGCGCTCTCTCGGCCTAAGCCACCGCCGGATTCTCTTCCGCCACATTCTCCCGAATATGCTCGGCCCCGTAATCATCTACGCCACCCTGACAATTCCGAGCTTCATTCTCTACGAGGCCACCTTGAGCTTCATCGGGCTCGGCATCGAGCCGCCGAACTCCTCTTGGGGAAAACTGATTCAAGAAGGGGCCAATTTTTTAGAGACGAACCTCATCGTCCTTGCGATCCCCGCCGTGATGTTTTCGCTCACCCTCTTCGCCTTCAACTTCCTCGGTGACGGCCTGCGTGATGCTCTCGATCCACGAGCCTCGAAGGATTGATCAAGCTCACAAGATCGCCAAATCTCTCAAGTCAGCAAAAAGAGCCGGAAGCGATCATCGCTCCCGGCTCTTTTTATGAATCAAAAATTCAAGAAGGAAAGAATCACTCCTTCCTGAAGCTTCTCTAGCGCTTGCGGCGAGTTAGACCTCCAAGCCCCGCGAGGCAGAGGAGAAGAGCGCTGGATGGCTCTGGGACCGTCACGAGATAAGTGCCACTGTAGGAATCCACTCCATCATTGAGCACCACCCCACTATCGACTGCCTGAAAGGAATAAACTTCCTGACCATTCACTTTTGCCACTTCACTGACTTGAATGCCGTTCGGGAAAAACTGCCCTAAAAGGAAAGCGTTCACGTTCAGTAAGCCCGCCACTCGAGGAGTGGCATCGATAAAGCCACCAAGGCCGACGTTCACAAAAGAATCTGAAGTGTCAATGAAGCTGACATTGGGATCTGACAACTGGGCGAAGCCGCCATTGTCACGGAACTGCTCAAACAGGGCTTCCTCATTCCCGGCAATAAAGGTGGTAGCCGCTCCGCCGCTTTGCTCAGTCATGGCCGCTAAGAAATCGCCGAACCACTGATTCGCCAAGTTATCCACGCCGAAGGCGGTGTTGTAAGAATTCTCGGAATCCACGAACCAATCTTGACCACTCAGAGCGCTCACCGTGACCGAGGACGCATCAGAAAAACCCGCGGTCAAAACCGTAGGCGTGGCAGCGGCAAAGATACTCCCCTCAGACGAATCAGCATAAGGAGCGAAGTCACTCGTCGCAAAAAGTTCCACATTCCCACCAGCCGCATTGGCCGTCCCTTGGAGAGCAAGCACGGGATCCAAGGAATTATTCAAAGTGAGCACCGCAGGGGAACTCTCTTCATAAATGGTAATGTCTGAGTCGGAAAAGACGGCAGAGGTCAGCGTTTGTGAGTAAGCATTCGCCAAGGGGATTACCGCGACGAAGGCGCATGTTTTTAGGGTTTTCATAAGGGGATTCTTAAAGCTCAGTGTCATTTCAAGAGTTCACAACTATTTTTTCTAAAAAGTTTCATTTTCATTTCCAAACTTTCCCCTTCGTTTCAGAAGCTCTTTTCCTTAGTTTCAGGCTCCTTTCCATGAAGCATCCCTCTTTTTTTCTCACTGTCTTCTCCAGCTTCCTCGCCTTGCTCTCATTAAGCTCAGCGAAGCCACCAAACATCGTTTTTTTCTTCACCGACGATCAAACCATCAGCACCCTCGGCTGCTACGGAAATCCCATTGTCAAGACACCCCATATTGATGAGCTGGCCAAGCGAGGCACCCGCTTCCAGCAAGCCTTTGTGAGCCATCCTATTTGCTGGGCGAGCCGCGCCTCCATCATGACTGGCCTCACGGCACGGAGCTACCGCACTCCTGGAAATGAAGAACAAGCAAACCCCGAGGCCGCTAAGGAACTCTATTCAGATCTCCTCCGCAAAAAGAACTTCCGCACCGGATACTTCGGCAAATGGCATGCCAAGTTCCCCAAGGATTTCAAGCGCGAGGACCACTTCGATGAATTTGAAGCCATCGGCCGAAACCCCTTCTTCAAGAAACAAGCTGATGGCTCTCTCCGCCATGAAACTGATCTCATCATTGATCGTGGCATTGAATTCCTAAAATCTCAGCCAAAAGATCAAGCCTTCGCCCTCAATCTCTGGTTCAACGCCTGCCACGCTGAAGACAGCGATCGCCGGCCCGGCATCGGACACTTCGCTTGGCCACAATCAGCCAACGGACTTTACGATGACCTCTACATCAATCCTCCCCGCCTTGCCGATCCCGCGATCTTTGAATCCCTTCCAAATTTTCTCAAAACAACGATCACCCGCGAGCGCTACTTCTGGCGGTGGAATACCCCGGAAAAATACCAAAGCAACATGCGCGCCTACTACCGCATGGTCACGGGAATCGACACCGCAATCGGCCGCTTCATGAAAGCACTGGAGGAGGCTGGACTCGCCGACAATACCATCATCGTCTACTCCGCTGATAATGGCTACCACATGGGAAATCGCGGGCTCGCCGGCAAGTGGTCGCACTATGAAGAATCAATCCAAGTCCCCCTCATCATCGCTGATCCACGTGTTCCCAAAGAACAGCAAGGTCAGGTCAGCACCGCACCCGCTCTCAACATTGACCTTCCCGCCACCTTTCTAGACTGGGCTGGGATCCAGACACCGGAACGCTACGATGGCCGTAGCCTCAAAGCGATCGTCGAGGGCCGTCTCCCCGCTGATTGGCGGAAAGACACCTTCCACGAGCATTTCGCAGTGCGTAGCCACATTCCAGCGTACGAGGGAATTCGTACAAAGTCTCATAAATATGTGCGCTACCTCGATCATGATACAGAATTCCTCCACGATCTTAAAAATGACCCAGACGAGCTAGTCAACCTCGCCAAAGACCCGAAACACCAAGCCAAGCTCCAGGAACTACGCGCCCGCACTGATGCCCGCGTCGCCCAGCTTGGTGGGCCACTCGCTCCTCCGACGAAGCTCTTCATCGCCTCCACCGTGCCCCATCCTGAGTCCTCCGCCTCAGTGGGCTTGAAAAAAAACGAGGAAGGCTTCAGCCGCATTTTTAATGGCCAAAACCTCAAAGGCTGGACTGGTGACTCCCAATACTGGTCGGTCAAGGATAAGGCCATCACCGGCGTCAGTGATGGCTCACTTCAGCTGAACCGCTTCATCACCTGGAATGGCTCCACCCTCAAAAACTTCGAGCTGAAGCTTAAGGTCCGCTTCAGCGAGGAAGCCAATAGCGGCATTCAGTATCGCAGTGAAATGCGGCCAGAAATCGACCTCGATATTGTCTCCGGTTATCAATGCGACATCATCGCAAAACCCCTAAACATGAACGGTAATGTCTACGAAGAACGAGGCCGCCGAATCCTCAGCTACAGTGGACAAAAAATCATCATTGATGAAAAAGGGCAGCCTTGGATTGTCGGAAAAATGCCGATCAAAAAGATCCAGCCAAAGCTCTGGCACGACTACCGCATTTTAGTCCGCGGGAACCATCATCAACACTGGATCAACGGCCAACAAACTGCCGACTTGATCGATCTAGATCCTCAGGGCCGCGCCCTCGAGGGAGTCCTAGGCTTTCAAGTTCATGTGGGTCCCGCCATGGAAGTTCAATTCCGCAACATCCTCCTAAAAAACCTCCCAGATGAAATGCCTCTGCGAAGCGCCGAAGACAGCCCCATCCCCGCAGGCTCTCTCGGAGTGCGGCCCCAAGGGACTCCCGCCAAAAACTGGAAAGCACCCGTGTATCAGGAAGATTAGGAAAATCCGGAAAATTAGGCTGAGATAATCTCCTGCCGAATTTCGCCAAGCCCCTCCACTCCTAGCTCCACCACATCCCCCACCTTTAAAAAGCAGGGAGGCGTCATCCCAGCCCCCACGCCGCTGGGGGTTCCCGTCGCAATGACATCCCCCGGCAGCAAGGTCATAAACTGCGAAATATAACTAATCACCTCCCGCACCCCGAAGATCATATCGCGCGTCGAGCTATCCTGCCGGATCTCCCCATTCACCTTTGACCAAATCCGCAAATCCTGTGGATCGGCAAGCTCTCCCACGGGCACGATCCTTGGCCCAGCCGGGCAGAATCCATCGTGACTTTTCCCCTTATTCCACTGCCCACCACGCTCTTTCTGCCACGCACGCTCGGAATAATCGCACAGCACCACGTAGCCTTCCACATAATCTATCGCCTCCTCCTCACTCACCCGCTTCGCCCTTTTCCCCATCACCACACCCAGCTCGACTTCATAGTCCAGCTTCTCAGCCCCCGGCGGTAATTCAAGTGGCTCAAAAGGCCCCGCCCAGCTACTCGGAGCCTTCTGAAAAAGCACCGGCTCGCTTGGTAAAGCATTGCCCAACTCCCGAGCATGCGCTGCATAATTTTGACCAACACAAATGATCTTAGAGGGCTGAGGCAGAATCATAAAAACGTGCGAAACACCTATGACATCTCCCGAACGTTAGCAAGATCATCCTCCGAGAGGCTCGCTTTCTTCTTCTCAATCACCTCCCCTGCGCTGAATTCGATGTTCAATCTCCTCATCCTAAGCTAACTCCCTCGCGCGCCCATGTTCGAACTCCTTCATACTGATTCTGGCTCCAAGGCCCGGCGAGGCCGCCTCACCACTCCGCACGGCGTGATCCAGACCCCCATCTTCATGCCCGTTGGCACGCAGGGATCCGTCAAAACCCTCCACCCAGACGATCTCATCATGATGGATGCTCAGATCATCCTCGGGAACACCTACCACCTCTGGCTCCGGCCCGGCACCGAGGTCATCGAGCAACTTGGCGGACTCCACTCCTTCACCACCTGGGATCGCCCCATGCTCACAGATTCCGGCGGCTTCCAAGTCTGGTCCCTCTCTAAAATCCGCAAAATCAGCGAGGAAGGTGTCCAGTTCCAAAGCCACCTCGATGGCACCCGCATGATGCTCAGCCCAGAGAAAAGCATGGAAATTCAAGCCACTTTCGGATCCGACATCGCGATGCTTTTTGACGAATGCCCCCCCTATCCCTGCGAGCGCAAATACGCGGAAGACTCCACCGCTCTCACAACCCGCTGGGGAAAGCGCTGCAAGGACTGGATCGAAGCCAACAAGCCCACCTCTGGAAACGGTCGCCAACTTCATTTCGGCATTGTGCAAGGCTCCGTCTATCCTGACCTCCGTGAGCTTTCCGCCCGCCAGCTCGTCGACCTCGATCTCGACGGCTATGCCATCGGCGGAGTCTCGGTCGGCGAGCCTGAAGAAGAGATGTTCGCCGCGATCCAAAATGCCGAACCCTTCCTCCCCCAGAATAAACCGCGCTACGCCATGGGCCTCGGCACGCCCACCCAGCTTCTCGAGATGATCGCCCAAGGAGTCGATATGTTCGACTGCGTTCACCCCACCCGCTGCGCTCGTCACGGCCAAGCCTTCACCCCAGATGGCCCCATTCACATCAAAAATAAGCAGTTCGAGTTCGACTCCGCCCCCCTCTCCGCTGACGCCCACCCCCACGTCGCTCGCTTCTCGCGCTCCTTCCTCCGCCACAGCTTCCGCGCCGGAGAAATCATTGCCCAGCGCGTCCTCTCCTTCCATAACCTCCACTTTTATCTCCGCCTCATGGAAAAAGCCCGTCAGGCCATCAGCGAGGATCGCTTCCGCGAATTCCAAGCCGAATTCGTAGCTCGCTACACCGCAGGTCAAAAACCGTAGGTTAAAAAAACCGCAGGTCAAAAAACCGTAGGTTAAAAATAGACCAATGGAATTCCCCACTCGCGAATTCCCGCACCCGCCCGCCTCCTCAATCTCCTCCAATCCTTCATTTGTTCACTCCAGAAGCGGTTTAGGATTGCTTTCCATGGCTAATCCTAGTTTTTTCCTCGTCTTCGCGAGTGAGCAATTTTGGCTCATTTTAGCTTAGCGCTCCTCACAATTCTAAATAACTTCCTCACCAGTGACCTCGATACTCTCAATTCTCGCTCAGCAGCCTGCCGGTGGCGGCCTTCTCGGAAACCCGCTCGTCATGATCGGCCTCATGATCGTGATGTTCTACTTCCTCCTGATCCGTCCTCAAAAGAAGCAGCGCCAGGAGCTGGAGGCTCGCATCGCCTCAATGGCTAAAGGAGATAAAATCATCACGATCGGTGGCATGCACGGCATCGTCCACCACATCTCCCCTGAAACCGTCACCATCAAAATCTCGGAAGGCGTCTTCGTCCCCTTTAATAAATCCTCCATCGCCACCGTCGATAAATCAGGCAAAGGAGATAGCAAAGCGCCCGCAGTCATCGAAGCAGATGAAGTGACCAAAGGCTAAATCGCTGAGGCCGCCCTCAATCTTTCAACTTTAAGTAATTCATGGATCTTCAAGATTATCCCCTCCTCGTTGTCGGCGCTGGTATCTCCATCGTCGGCCTCATTTTCTGGTATGTCGCAAGTGAAATAGACCGCCGTAAGCGAAACGTCGGCACCATTGCCATCGGGATCGTCATCGCACTCTGTGTCGCCGCCATTTATCCAGCGGGTGAAAAACTGAAAGGCGGAATCGACCTCATCGGTGGATCTTCCTTCACCGTCGAAATTGAAGAAGGAACCGACCGCGAAGGCGAGCCGATCCCCGTCACCCCAGAAGCCGTCCAACAGGCCATCGCCACCCTCTCTGATCGCCTCTCCGGCAGCGGCTTGACCGACAACCTCATGCAGCCTCTGGGCGAGAACCGCATCATCATCGAGATGCCGGGCCTCGGAGACGAGCGCCGCGCTGAAATCCGTGACATCATCGAGCGGACCGCCCGCCTTGAACTGAAAGAAGTCCATCCACGCAGCAGCGAGATCATCCGCGAGATCGAGGCCGGAAACCGCCTAGCACCTCCCGGCTACAAGCTTTACCAACTCCCGATCCTCGACGAGGAAGGAAAGGCCAAAATTGGCGAGCGGCCCATCCTTCTAAACAGCCGCAACATCGTCGGCGGTGACTCAGTCCAGACCGCCCGCGCCACTGGCCGCCTCGGCGAAATTGCCGTTCTCCTCACCAAAGAAGGAGGCGAGCGGGTCCGCAACTCAACCGGGAAAATGACCCTCGGACAAGATCAGATGGCCGTCGTCTTAGATGGCGAGGCCCTCATCGCCCCTACCGTGCAAGCAGTCCTAAGCCGTGACTTCGTCATCAACGGGCTCGATAGCAAGGATGAAGTCCGCCGCATCGTCTTCGCCCTAAACAACCCGCTCAAAAACCCCCTCACCATTCTCTCAGAGCGCAACGTGACCGCTCGCTACGGTAAGGAAGTGGTCCGGCAAGGAATCACCGCAGCCGTTGCCGGACTCTCACTCACCCTCATCTTCATCCTCATCTACTACCGCCTCGCAGGCTTTGTCGCGCTCGCCGGACTCGCGATCAATATGCTCATCCTCTTCGGAGCGATGGCGATGTTTGGCGCCACCTTCACCCTCCCGGGAATTGCCGGAATCATTCTAACCATCGGAGTCGCGGTCGATGCCAACGTCCTCATCTACGAGCGCCTTCGTGAAGAGATGGCCGCTGGTAAATCTCTCAAGAATGCTCTCAAGGCCGCTTATGAAAAAGCCTTCAGTGCCATTTTTGATGCCAACATCACCACCCTTCTCACCGCCATCATCCTCCTCTGGCGCGCCTCCGACCAGATGAAGGGCTTCGCGATCACCCTCACGATCGGAATCCTCTCCTCAATGTTCGCCGCCCTCCTCGTGACCCGCGTCGTCTTCTTCTGGGGACAAGATACCGGAGTCTTAAAGAAGCTCAGCTTCATGAACTTGATCCCCGAGAAGACCATCAAGTTCATGCAAATGCATAAGCCCGCCTTCATGCTCTCCTCTCTCCTCTTCATCGGCTCCCTCGTCATTATGGGAACCAAGCAAAAGGAAGCCCTCGGGATCGATTTCCTCGGCGGGACCATCGTCACCATTCAGCTGGAGGAGAACCAAGTGCTCAGTGCCGCTACCGTGAAGGAGTCCATCTCCGACCTCACCCTCACCAAGAACGCGACCGTCCAGCTAGAGACCGTCCCCAATAGTGATGGCGGCATCATCTCAATTAAGTGTGACACCGCTGACCTCGAGCAGATCAAAAGTGAAATTCGCAAGGACATCGGCATCCTCGCTGAAAAGAATGCTGAAGGCGCTTATAATCTTAAGATCGATGATAACACCATCTCAGCCTCCCTCGGCGGTGAATTCCTTAAAAACTCGCTCTGGGCTCTCGGCCTAGGCCTCTTCGCCGTCCTCGTCTACATCAGCTTACGCTTCGAGTTCTCCTTCGCCGTCGGAGCCTTTGCCGCACTGTTCCACGATCTCGTCATCTGTATCGGAGTGGTCATCCTTTTTGGCACGGAGCTCTCCCTCATTCACGTCGGAGCCTTCCTCACCATCGCGGGTTACTCAATTAACGATACCATTGTGGTCTTTGACCGCATGCGCGAGGCCCTCCGCAGCAAGCGTGGTGACGTCATTGACGTCATGAACATGGCAATTAACGCCACCCTCTCTCGCACCATCCTGACCTCCGTCACGACCTTTGTTGCAGTTCTCGTCCTCTACATCTTCGGTGGTGCCGCTCTGAAGGACTTCTCCTTCGCGATCATGATCGGAGTGGTGATCGGAACTTACTCCTCCATCTTTATCGCCGCCCCAGTGGTCTATCTCTGGAGCAAAGCTCGCGGCACAAACCTCCGCAAAGAACTCCTCGATGCTGATTTAGATATGTCGACCACTCTGCAAGACAAACCGGCAGAGTAGCTCAGGCCCCCACTCAGACTTTCTTTCATACCAAGCCTATCTGAATCTTATTCAGATAGGCTTTTTCCAAGATTGCACAAAGTCCTTAAGTTTCCTAAGGAATCATTGCCATGACTCTTTCAGCCCTCCCCCAGCTGGCCTTTAAATCTCTGCTCACCATCGGACTCTGGGGCGCTCTTTCAGCGTCACTCTCAGGTCAAGAGGCTCAAGAGGCCTCAATTCGCACCGCTCCCACCGCGCCCAGCCAAGCTCCCGCCCTCCTCGCAGATGATGGCTCCCGAGTCTCAGTCCTGGGTTATCACTGGTTTCACGCCACAAAACCTGCGGTCCAGATGTGCATGCCCACCACGAAGTTCCGCGAGCAGATGCAAGCGATCAAGGACTCCAATATCCCCGTCATCAGCATGACACAGTTCCTTGGCTGGAGAAGAGGTGAGCTCGAGATCCCCCCAAAGTCATTCCTCATCACCATGGATGATGGCTGGAAATCAGTCTACACTCAGGCCTTCCCCATTCTGAAAGAACTTCAGATGCCCTTCACCGTCTTCCTTTATAAAAACTACGTCGGCTCGAACCGGGGCGGACGCGCCATGTCGATCGCCATGATTCAAGAAATGGTCGAAAGCGGACTCTGCACCATCGGCTCCCATTCCGTGAGTCACCCCAAGCCCGGCCTTGTCAAAGCTACCGCAAAAAAAGGATCAGATGTTTTTCAAGAATTTCTCCAAACAGAATTCGGTGAATCTAAACGCTTCCTCGAAGAGACCTTCGGCAAAGTGATCACCACCTACGCATACCCCGGCGGCTTCTATACCGATGAAATGTTCCCCATCGCCGACCAACTCGGATACGATCACCTCTTCACCGTGAAACCCGGCAAGGTCCGCCGTGACTCAGCCCCGCACACACTCCCCCGCTACATCGTCCTTGGAAATCACGATGGCCCCTTCAACGCCGCAATGATTTTTCGGGGTGGCTCTCACCTCATAGCAGCCTCCGGCTTTCAACCCACCGCTGCCCCCGTCATTTTACCCCACCCCACCAGCCCAGAACCCGGAGCGATCGTCGCCTCACGTCTCCCCACCATTTCGATTGATCTCACCAACGTTCTCGACCTAGATCCTGATTCCGTCGTGATGAGAGTCGCGGGTTTTGACAAAGTCCCCATCGAGATGAACCCCGGCACCCAGATCTTTCAGTGGACCGTAAGCCGCCCTCTTCGCCAAGCATTCTGCGAAGTCACGGCGCAGTGGAAATTGCGCTCGAAGGCCAAATATGAACCCGTGATGCGCTGGTCATTTCGCTTAGATCGAGAAGCCGCCTATCAGGCAAATTAGCCAATTTTCAAAACAACTAAAAGCAAAGGAGCGCAGAAAATAGAAGAATGAGCCCATTATCAAGCCGATCACCCCTCTAAAATGAAGCATTTTAGAGAAATTAGCGCCTTTTTCCTTGCCTCATTCCGCAAAAAAACCAAACTTCCGCCGCATTCAGCATAATTTCATGAGTAAAAACAAACTTGACGGAGCTCAGGCTCTCATCATGACCCTTGATGATCTCGGAATTGAATACATCTTCGGATATTCCGGAGGTGCTGCCATTCCTATTTTTGATGCACTAGAAACCGTCGAAACTAAGATTAAATTCATTCTCGTCCGCCATGAGCAAGGAGCCGTCCACATGGCAGATGGCTATGCACGAGCCACCGGAAAACCGGCCGCAGTTCTTGTGACCTCCGGCCCCGGCGCGGGAAACACCGTGACCGGCCTCATGACCGCCCAGATGGACTCGGTTCCCATGATCGTAATTTGTGGCCAGCAGGTCACTTGGATGCTCGGTAAGGATGCCTTCCAAGAAGCTGACATTTTCGGCATCACGGTGCCAGTCGTTAAGCACAACTACCTCGTAAAAGAGTCCAATGACCTCGCTCGCATCGCCCGTGAGGCTCACCACATCGCCACCACCGGACGCCCCGGCCCCGTCCTCATCGATGTGCCAAAGGATGTTTCCTCCGGTGAATTCACCGCCTCGATGGACCCAGAGCTCGACCTCCCCGGCTATGATCCCTACGAGTCGCTGAACATCGACCCACAAAGCGTCACCGATGTGGTCGCCCTGATTCAGCAATCTAAACGCCCCGTCATTTTGGCAGGTCAAGGCGCGATGATCTCTCGAGCAGACAAGGAACTCATGGAGCTCGCCAGCACTCTAGGATGCCCTGTCACCTCTACCCTCCTTGGCAAAGGCGTCTTCCCAGAAAATCACGCTCTCAGCCTCGGCATGCTCGGCATGCACGGCACGGCCTATGCGAATAAAGCGATGTGCGAGTGTGACCTCCTCATCAATGTCGGCTCACGCTTTGATGACCGGATCATTGGCCAGCCCGATAAATTTTGCGCGGATGCCAAGATCGTCCACATCGACATCGATCCCGCCGAGATGGACAAGATGATCCGTCCTGACATCCAAATCGTCGGAGACGCCAAGGCCACCCTCGCCCTCATCAATCAAGAAATTCAGCCCCTCGATACGAGCGAATGGCTCCACAAGCTCGATGCTTACAAGAAGAAATATCCCCTCTCTTACAAAAAACAAGGAGGCCTCCGTATGCAACAAGTGATCGAGGAACTCTACGAGCAAACTAACGGAAACGCCATTGTCTCAACCGATGTCGGCCAACACCAAATGTGGGCGGCACAGTTCTATAAAAACCATGAGTCCCTTCACTGGCTCTCCTCCGGCGGTGCTGGGACGATGGGCTTCGGCTTCCCTGCTGCAATTGGCGCGCAATTTGCCCATCCTGACAAGACCGTCATTTCCATCTCAGGAGACGGCGGATTCCAAATGACCCTTTTTGAATTAGCGACCGCGGCGATCCACAAGCTCCCCATCAAAATCGTCGTCCTCAATAACCACTACCTCGGGATGGTTCGCCAATGGCAGGAACTCTTCTATGACAACCGCGAATCCGGAGTAAACCTCGAAGGTAATCCTGACTTCTGCAAACTCGCTGCCGCTTACGGGATCCCCAGTGTTCACTTTAAACGCCCGGCAGATTGTCAGCGCAAAATTGAAGAAGCCCTCGCCTATAATGATGGCCCTATCCTCATCCATGCCGAGTGTGTGAAGTATGAGAACGTCTTCCCAATGATCCCTGCTGGAGCCGCACTAGAGGACATGATTACCGAGCCTCCAAAACACCAAATGGCCAAGCCCACCGGCTCCACCTAGACCTCTTCTGCCAAAAAAAATTACTCAACCTTTCAAAGTAATGCCCAAGACAATTGTGACGACCGATATCCCGGTCGAGGACATCACTCGTGGTGCCTCAAATACTCTTTCCATTCTCGTCAATAATAGCCCCGGCGTCCTCATGCGGATTTGTCAGGTCTTTTCACGTCGCGCTTTCAACATCGACTCGCTGGTGGTTTCAGAAGGCCGCACCGGAACCTTCTCGCGCATGACGATTGATATCTCCGGCCATCCAGATGGCCTTGAGCAAATCATCAAACAGGTCAACAAGCTCATCGATGTCATTCATTGCTTCGAGCACACTGCTGAGAATTCCGTAGTGCGCGAAATGCTCCTCGTGAAAATTCTCGCAGGGAGCGATGAGCGGAATGCGGCCCTACAAATTATCGAGCACTTCGCTGGGAAAACCGTCGATATGAGCCCCACGTCCATGGTCGCGATGTTTACCGGAACGACTAGTAAACTCGATGCCGTAACCCTCATGCTCAGCCAGTGTGAGGTGATCGAAACGATCCGTACCGGAAAAGTCGTGATGGCACGCGGGAGCCAAACAACCTAGAAAGAAAAATCTCTCGGATCCAAAGCGGCTCGGAGTTCCTCCTAGCCGCTTTTTTGTGCTCACACCCTCGTTAGGCTCATCTGCTCGATGAGCTCTTCCTGAATATGATCAAAGTGTCCGTTGCTCATCGTGATCATGATATCCCGATCTTGGAGCTCAGTTTTGAGGTAGTTCAAGATCTCCTGATTCGTTTCAAAACGAACTGCAGGAACCCCAAGTTGCTTGATCATTTCACAAACCTTCTCCGAGTCCATGAAATCGGCTTCGAGGTCATTGTGACGGAAAGGTGGGACTTTCAAAATCGCCAAATCGGCATCCTCAAAAGACGCAGGATAATCACTCTCAAAGGATTTCCGCCGACTCGAATTCGAACGAGGCTCAAAGATTGCCAAAATACGATTCTGCCCCTTCGGATAGCGCTTGCGCATCCCCGCTAGAGTCGCCTGGACGGCCGTCGGGTGGTGTGCATAGTCATCGATCAGCTCGATTCCTTTCTCAGAACAATCCGCAAGGAGTTCCTGACGCTTCTTCATCCCAGTAAACTTAGAAATGGTCTTTCTTAAAGACTCCATCTCCAAGCCATTCTCAATCGCAACCCCAAGAGCGCAGGCCACATTCAGGAAGTTATACTCCCCCGTCAAAGGAGTCTTAAGCTCTCCGAGTTCTTTACCAAAGAGACGGAAATTTAAAACCTGAGACGCAGGATCACTCTCACCACAGCTCACCCGTAAATCAGCATCCTCCGAGAAACCGTAAGAGATGACTTTTCCTTTGCAGTGAGACCGTAGCTTTATCGCATCATTATCGGCACAAAGGAAAACAGTGCTATCCTCAGACATTTCTTCCACCAGATAACGGAAAGCGGTGAAATAGTCCTCTTCATCTCGATAAATATCGGTGTGATCTAACTCCAAGGAAGTCACGATCAAATACTTTGCATCGTAGTGAAGAAACTTGGGGCGCTTATCAAAGTAAGCCGTGTCATATTCATCGCCCTCAATGATGAAGGATTTCCCATCCGTCGTGGCATAGGCGGTGTTCTCTCCCTGCACCACGCCGCCCACCAAAAAGCTCGGCTGAACTCCGGCATTGATGAAGAGTTTTAACAACAGACCTGTCGTGGTGGTCTTACCATGGGTCCCTGCCACTACGATCCGCTCTTGATCGCCCATCACAAAAAGCGAGAGAGCCTCCGCGACGGAAATGTAAGGCGTTCCCAACTCCCTCGCCGCGACTGCCTCAACATTGTCCGGCCCCAGCGCATTCCCTACGATGATGAGATCTGCCTCAGCAACATTTTCCGCAGCAAAGGGCTTCTCAGCGATCCCGAGCTCTCGGATCACGTCCGCCATCGGAGGCGCAAAGGTGTTGTCAGAACCCGTGACTCGGTAGCCCTTCGCAACTAATAAACCAGCGAGAGGAGCCATCGCCTTTCCGCAAACTCCACAAACATGAATCGTCTTCACCGCCTCAGGCGATGGGATGTCCGGCCGCTCCGCTCGCCGTGCCTCTTCGTGTTTTAAACCGCTTATTTTTTGTCTGAAATACTCTTCTGATGTCATTTGGGGAAAAAAATCTCTGCTTAAAATCCGGGTGCCGCCACTCGTCCCAGTTGGCCCTCTTCGAGGCGTTCTTTGAGAATCCGGTCCGCGACTTCCACCACCATTTCCTCGAGCAAAAGACGTAGGTGACTACCCTTTGTATAGTCTGCTGGCGCAATATGCTTCACGCGGTCCGCATGGGTGCAGAGTTGATAACACTTGCGAAAACTCCTCCCGCTGGGATCCCTCGGGTTATAGACCGCAATGCCGTGCCCCCCGTTTTTCTTCATCACGGTGAAGCATGGAACATCCGTAGGACCGTCCCCGACATAAATCATGTTCTGAAAGGGAATGGGCCGCGCATCACTCGGCATGTGATCATTGACATCATCGTGAGGTGAAAGCAGGCCCTTATTGATGCGGAAAAGATACTGAGTCTTAGTGGTATGCGAGATGGTGCGCTTAGGGAAACTAATGCGGCCTAATTCATCTTCTCCGAATTCACAGCCAAAGATCGCCTTCACCTTCCCCGCTAAAGAACAGCCATCGAGAAGAGCCTGTAAACCCGATGAGACGATGTAGTGCTCCACCTTGATCCCCGCGGCCTCGTGCTCCGGCCGAATGCAGAACTCGCGAATCTCTTCAAAAACATCCTCCACCCCTGGATAGTAACTCAGGCCTTTCCCGAGCTCGGTGAGATCTGCGTTGGTGACATTGTCCATGCCCAAGTAGTCGAGGAGACATTTCATGTAGGCCAGCTCTCCATCCCACTGCTTCTCTTTCACGAGAACGTTGCACTTCTTCCAGAACTGCTCTGGATCGATTCCAAACTTCGGAAAAAGCACGTCATCCTGCATATAGCTGGGACTCAAGGTCTGATCATAATCGTAAACCAGAGCGATCGTGTTTTGCGGGACGGACATCGCAAAAGAGAATGCCCCCTTCCCGCCCCGCTGTCAAAATCCAAGATCGTTAGAAAATCAGGCCACCTTTACCACACCACCGGATCCAAGCCGTAATAATTCTTCAACTGCTCATAGAGCTCTGGGTAATCCTCCTGCAACTGTTCCGCTTTCTCAAAAAAGGTCTCGCTTGCCACCGCGAAGAACTCTGCCGGATTGGTGGCGCCATAGGAATCCATGACGGTCTTTCGCCCTGCGTCGAGATCCTTACAAAAGTCTTCGTAAGCATCTGAAAATGCGTGCGCCCAGTTCCCAATCGCGGAACGACTCTCAAGTTGCGGCAAGCCATCAGCATGGCGATTCTCTTGATCCAGTTGGTGCGCGAATTCGTGGATCACAACATTGTGTCCATCCTCGTCATTCTCCCCTCCTTTTTCGACACTCTTCCATGAAAGAATCACCGATCCCGATTCCCAGCTCTCTCCCAGTCTTACTGAGTCATCATCCTCATCTTTCCTCCCTCCGGTGAAGGCATTGGGATAAAGGAGAACGCTTTGCAACTTCGGGTAAAGCTTATGATCTCTCCCCACCAGAAGAAGAGCCGCTTGTGCCATGATGACCACTTTCATTTCCCGCGTCACCTCATCAAGCCCCCCACAAGCTTCAAAGTTTTTCTCCGCAATGAGGACCTGAATGATCGGCTCCATTTTCTCGCGAACTTCGGCAGGGATCTCTTCATAAAGCCGAAAATGCTCCGCAAGATACGAGCGATCCCGGTCATTGAGGGGGCCCGCTTCCGCCAGCGCCTTGAAACGCCGCCTCTTCGCCCCTCCAAAAGCCCAAATCGCAATCCCGATCATCCCGATCACCCAAACCATCCAGAGAAAAATCTTCACCCGAGAACCCTAACAGTGATGGCAGAAAGAAAAAGCCCCGCCTCGCAAAACGAGACGGGGCTTTGAAAGTGTTGAAGAACTTTAACGTGAGTAAAGTTCGACGATGAGCTGGAGATTAACCGGTGCATCGACGTCTTCCTTCTCAGGGAGACGAGAAACGGTTCCCTCCATCTTCTCGCGATCGAGAGCCAACCAGTCCTGAAGAGGAACTGACTGAGTCAAGTCAAGCATGCGAAGTCCGAGCTGCTGCGAGGAAGCGCGCTCACCAATCTTGATGACGTCTCCTGCTTTCACTTGGTATGAAGGAATGTCGAGCTTCTTGCCATTCACAAGCACGTGACCGTGGTTGACGAGCTGGCGAGCCGACTGACGAGAGTTGCCGAAGCCGAGGCGGTAGCAAACGTTGTCCAGACGAGTCTCAAGGAGAAGGAGCATGATGTCTCCAGTAATTCCACGACGACGCCCCGCTTCTGCAAAGTATCCACGGAACTGCTTCTCAAGAACTCCGTAGATGAACTTGAGCTTCTGCTTCTCGCCGAGAGCGATTGCGTAATCAGACTTCTTCCGGCGGCCGGAGCGGAGTCCGTGTGGGCCAGGAGGGTAGTTACGACGCTCGAGTGCTTTTGAAGGTCCGAAAAGCGGAACTCCGAAGCGGCGGTTGATTTTATCTTTTGGGCCGGTGTAACGTGCCATTGATCTGTTCTATAAATTAGGGTGAGAAGAATTACACGCGACGTGCCTTCTTAGGACGGCAGCCGTTGTGAGGGATGGGAGTGACATCAAGAATGCCGGAGACTTCTACGCCGAGGCCTTGCACGGCACGGACAGCAGACTCGCGACCTGCACCAGGTCCTTTGACCCGGACCAGAGCTTCTTTCAGTCCGTGAGACATTGCCTGACGGCAAGCATCTTGGGAAACAACCTGTGCCGCATAGGCGGTGCTCTTACGAGAACCCTTGAAGCCCATCTTCCCTGAAGAAGACCAGCCAATGGTATTGCCACGCTCGTCAGTGACGGTGACGCAGGTGTTGTTGAAAGTCGCAGTAACATGAACGATCCCCTTGGTCACGTTCTTGCTCTTCTTGGACTTGTGGATCTTAACCTTGTCAGGATCCTCTTCTCCGAGAAGCTCCGCGAAAATATCGCGCTTCTTCTCTTCCTTCGGTGCCGCAGACTCTCCTTCGGAGGAGCCTTCGGTTGTGTCTTCACCCGCAACAGGAGCGTCATCTTTTGCCGGAGCATCGGACGCTTCTGGAGCTGCTTCTTCAGCAGCCGCCTCAGGGGCTGGAGTTTCCGCAGGCTTTACCTCGGTCTCCTCGTTTTTTTCTTCTTCAGCCATGTTTATGGAATGGAAATTTTTTGCTAATCTTCAAAGGAGATTACTTAGCATTACTTAGCAACACCCACGGTGCGACGCTTACCCTTACGAGTGCGAGCATTGGTGCTGGTGCGCTGTCCGCGAACTGGAAGGCCGCGCTTGTGACGGATGCCGCGGTAGCAGTTAATGGAGGAAAGGCGCTTCATCTGGCCTTGCTTCTCACGGCGAAGGTCACCTTCAATAAGGATGCCTTCGTTTTGAATAACAGTTGCGATCTTAACGAGCTGCTCTTCGCTGAGTTCGCCAGTGCGAATGTCAGGGTTCACGCCTGCGTGATCGAGAATCTTCTTGGACGTAGAAAGTCCAATTCCGAAGATGTAGGGAAGAGATGCTTCAATACGCTTCTCGTTAGGGATGTCTGTGCCGAAGAGTCGTGCCATGATCGTAAATGTTCAAAAAAACCCCGCCCCGATGCCGTCTGCACCACTGCGGAGACGGGTTCTGTATCAAAGATCGTCATCCTGGCAAGAGGAATTCGGCAATTTTCACGTCGAATAGCACCGTTTGATTCAGCTTCATGAAGTATCTCGAGGACCAAAGACTCAGCGCCATCTTTTTTTGATGGGTTCAAAGTATCTCAAAATCAAGGAAAGCACCCCAAGGACACCACCCGTGATGAATTGCCCCCATGCCGCTTTTTCGCTCTTTGCTTCCGTAAACTCAGATAATTCCCCCGAATTCAGAACGAGCCAAAAGAGCCCACCGCACAGCAAAAATGCCAGTGACACCATCAGGAGAATCATTCCCCAATGGAAAATCGCCGCAAAAAGAGGATTCTTGATCACGAGTTCGTCCTCCGTCGATTCAGAATCGGAATCCAATGATTCCCAATCAGGCTTTTCTTCCCCTCCCACAACTCAATGTGTGAACAAAAAACCCTCACCAGACAAGGTCTGAGGAGGGCTTTTTGGTGGAGGCGACGGGAATTGAACCCGTGTCCTAGATGCCTTTCACGAAGGCGTCTACAAGTATAGCCAGGCGTTTGCTGCTTTAAAATCGATGAGCCTCACCTGGCCCGTCCATTGATTCGATGATCCTGTTTAATCTCGCTGCCTTGCCCGGATCCCCGACTCAGCAGCCAGCCTATTAAGTAGTCGCCCCGCCCCCTAATAGGCGTCAGGATTGGGACGTTGCTGTCAATTAAGCAGCAAGTGCGAGCTCGTTAGAGTCTGCAATTATTTGTTTTGAACGGCTTTTTAAAGAGGCCAACCGATCAACCTCTACATGCAGCCAGCGCTATGAGCATCCAGTCGAAACCAAAACGCCCCCACAAGCTATTGTTATGATGGATTATTGAGCTAATTTATTCAACCTCAATCACGTTTCCGTCATAGAAATCCCACAACACATGATTCTTCGAGCTTCTTCTGTCACCCTCCTTCTAGGGATTCTCTCCCTCTCTGCCGAGCCCCTCATCACCCTGCAAGAAGCGAATGGAAGCGATAAACTCAAAGTAGAACTTCTCTATTTAGAAAAAGACGTCGCTTTGCTCCGTCGAGCCGACGGCCAGGAGTTCAAAACTCCCCTTGCCTACCTCGCCGAGGATTCTCGCACTGAAATTCGCACCACCTGGGCTTCTCATCGCGCTGGTATCGAAAAACACCTCGAGCCCCTCAACAAAGCTCTCGGCCACCCTCTTTTTTCGAAGCGCGGCAATATTTGGAACGAACCCATCGACCTTGTGGCGAAGCGTCTCAAGCTCCCCTTAGAATCCAAGACTCCTTTCACGAGCAGTTTCCGCCTTTATACCAGAGACACCTATTCCTTCGCGGGTGCCAAACCAAAGACCATCGTGGCTTACGGCGATCACAAGGGCCGGACCCTCTCGCTTTCTGTCATTTACTCCAACAAGGGAGATTCCCTCAGCAACGTCGGCTCGGGCGAAGACCACTTTAAAACAGATGGCAAAGAGATTGATCGCAGCACCCTTAAAGGTGCCATGGACTATGACGCCGCCTCAATCGCCCACACCTTAACCCAAATTCTCGGCGAACCACTCGAACAGCGCATGCTCGGACAGGGAAATAAAAGCAACAAGGTGCAACGCTGGGATTGGAATGGTCATTCCTTCCTTCTCGCGAATGTCAAAAATGAATACGTAGGCCTCAATATCGTCCGCGCCGCCTTTGCCGATGGCGGTGGTCGATTCTCCCGAGTGAGCGACAGCGAAATGAAAGTTCGCTTAAAGGGCAGTGTCACCAGCAAGGAAAACGGTGACGTCTACATCAAAAACATCCCCATGGTGGACCAAGGACCGAAGGGATATTGCGCGCCAGCAACTTTTGAACGAGCGATGAGACACGCCGGAGTCCCCGCTGACATGTATCTCCTCGCCACTCTCGCTACCGTCGGTGGGGGAGGAACCAATACCGCCAAGCTCTACGATGAAGTCGCCTTCACCACTCGCAGCAAAGGCGGCCGGACCGCCCGTGAAATTTCTCTCAAATCTCTCTCTCCAAGTAAGATCAAACGATACATCGACAAGGGCATCCCCGTCCTCTGGCAGATGCGCAGCCTATCGCGATACAACCAGATTGCCAACGCGCGTACACGGGCTCGCCACAGTGTGAAGAATTGGCCCGCCTACTCCGCACAAATCGCTCAAGCAGCCGAAAAAAATGCCCCCTTATTACAGACGAGAGCCAACCATCATATTTGTATGATCATCGGCTATAATGAAGCGACAAATGAGATCGCCGTCAGTGATTCTTGGGGCCTGCGTTACGCCATCCGCTGGATCCACATGGCAGAGGCTGAAGCCGTCAGTAACCGGAGCGGCTTCGTGATCGATATTTAATCCCCCACAAGCCAGAGCAGCAGTGGATGGTGATCTGAGTTCACCGGAGTCCCATCAAGGCGCACCTCTAGACGCCCATTCTTAAAGCAAGGGCTCGTGAAAATGTGATCAATCCGAAGCCCCACTTTCAGCTCCGCTTTCCAAGCGTTAAAGGTCCCCTGCTGCGGCTCCCCACCGTGATCCACCAAGAGCGCTGAATTCAAAAGCGTCTTAATCGCCAAGTTCTCAGTCGTCGCATTAAAGTCACCCATCAAGATCACGGGATCATTTCCATGAGTCCGCTTCTTGATCTTATCCAAAATTAAGACCGCCGCCTTTTCGCGCGAAGGCTGGCTTTGATGATCCCAGTGCGTGTTATAGACATAGATCGATTTCCCGTTCTTCCCAGTCAGTCGAACCCAAGAGCAAATCCGCGTCACGCGATTTCCCCACGTCATACTTCCCGGCACCTCGGGAGTATCCGATAGCCAAAAGGTTCCCTGCTCCTTTTCATCAGCAGTCCAAACCGCTGGATCATAAAATAGAGGCGAATACTCTCCGCCCTTTTTACCATCCGCTCTGCCAACTCCCACCCGCTTAAATGAAGGAAGCCCTTTCTGAACATCCTCAAGCTGATTGTGCTTCGCTTCCTGCAGCCCGATGATCGAAAATTCCCCATCTTTCAGAAACTTCACCACCCCGGGCATCCTTTGGCTCCAATCCCGCACCCCTCGATCGCCGCCGGTATCCTGCCGGATATTATAGGACGTCACTTTGATTTCCCCAGCCGTCGCCGACAGCAACACGCTCAGAAACAAGAAAACCTTCAGAGCCATTTCTTAGCTAAGCAACTTCTCCTTCAAAGCGCGAGCTCGCGATTCTACCGAACTCCCTCCCACCAGATTCACGTGACCCAACTTCCGCCGCCCACTCGCATTCTTCTTCCCGTAAAGATGAAGCTTTGCTCCTTCCGTCGAAAAAATCTCAGCCCGCTTGAGCTCTGGGTTCCACATATCACCCAGCAAATTCAACATCACCGTCTCCCCTAACAACTCACATGACCCAAGCGGCAGACCACAAACCGCCCTAAGCTGTTGCTCGAACTGCGACGTCACACAGCCATTCATCGTAAAGTGACCTGAGTTGTGCGGCCGAGGAGCCATCTCATTCACGACCACTCGCCCTGATTGCTCGACAAAAAATTCCACCGCCAAAAGCCCGCGATACTCCAGCTTCTCCGCCAATCGAATCGCGGTTTCCTCCGCTTCTTTTCTCGTTTCATCCGACACCCGAGCGGGCACGATTGTTAAATCTAAAATATGATGCCGGTGCTCGTTCTCGGCCACCGGAAAAGCCAAGCACTGCCCTGCTTCATCACGAGCCACCAAGACCGAAACCTCGCATTGAAAATCGACAAAGCCCTCCAAAACCGATGGCTCGCCCTGCACCGACTCCCAAGCCACTTCTACTTGATCTGCGTCGGTAATCTTCACCTGGCCCTTGCCATCATAACCAAAAGCCGCGGTCTTCAAAACCGTCGCGGGCCCAAGCTCAGCATAAGCCGCCTTGAGCTCCTCTAACGAATTCACCAAAGCAAAGGGCGCGCAAGGAATCCCATTCTCTTTCAGAAAGGTCTTCTCTCTCGAACGATGCTGACTGATCCCGATGCTCTCCGCAGAAGGATAAAGCCCCACCGCTCTCTCAACCTCCCTCAAAGTCTCCAGTGGAATATTCTCAAACTCCACCGTTGCCACATCGACCTGACTACAAAACTCCACCCTCGCCGCTTCATCATCGAAGCCCCTCACGATCACGACATCCGCCACGCCTTCAGTAGGTTCCGCCGTCGGAGTCCCACTCCACACCACCGTGCGGAATCCCATTCGCCGCGCATCGAGGC
Source organism: uncultured Verrucomicrobiales bacterium (assembly GCA_937944055.1). Classification (GTDB taxonomy): domain Bacteria; phylum Verrucomicrobiota; class Verrucomicrobiia; order Verrucomicrobiales; family Akkermansiaceae; genus SW10. The sequence continues at coordinate 86,372 of CALDZJ010000009.1, forward strand.
ACAGCATTCTCGCCAACTGCCCCCCGCCTAAAATCCCAAGTGTCATCGTTAACTCTCCGGTGGTAAAACTTTCCCAAGAACGGTGTCTCTTTGATCAAGGCGGAACTGCTCAAGTTTCCCCGCCAACTCCTCATCACTCGTTGCTAAAATCGATACGGCCGAAAGACCCGCATTTCCAGCCCCGGCCTCCCCGATCGCAAAAGTTGCCACCGGAATCCCCTTCGGCATCTGCACGATCGAAAGTAACGAATCCATCCCGCTGAGCGCCTTCGACTGTACCGGAACCCCAAGCACCGGAAGTGTCGTCATCGAGGCCACCATCCCTGGCAAATGCGCCGCCCCTCCGGCTCCCGCAATAATCACCTTAAGGCCCCGCTCCTTCGCCGATTTAGCATACTCGACCAAAAGCTCTGGCGTGCGATGCGCACTCACCACCTTCGCTTCACAAGGCACACCGAACTCTTTCAGCACGGCGAATGCCTTCTCCATCGTCGGCCAATCGGAATCACTTCCCATCACCACTCCTACTCGAGGATTGTTCACTTCGCTCACATCAGGAGTATCAAACGTACCTGCTCACTTTGGCAAGACTCCTTAGCCCACAAGTGGATCCTGCAAGCTCTTCACTTTCCCATCAGCAAGACCGTAAATCCAAGAATGGATATCAAGTTTCTGTCCCCGATTCCGAGCATCTTCCAAAACCGTAGAACGACTCAAGTTCCTCGCCTGAGCCAAGACATTAAGCTCACAAAGGCGGTCAAACTTCCCCGCTTCGTCAAGTCCAGCCAGTTCACTTTCATGAGCCTCGGCCACATCAGCAATCGGCTTGATCCAGTTATCGACAATCCCATGCCTCTGCCCATCGACGGAAGCAGCCACGCCTCCACAGCCGTAGTGCCCACAAACGATGACGTGCTCGACCTTCAAATGCTCGACCGCATACTGCACCACCGAGAGCATGCTCAAATCACTGTGATGAACCTGATTTGCAATATTGCGATGAACAAAAATCTCCCCAGGATCCAGCCCGAGGATCTGATTCGGCGGCACCCGGCTATCAGCACAACCAATCCAAAGATACTTTGGTGATTGCCCCTTGGCACCCTCCTCAAAAAAGCTGGGATCAGAGGCGATCTTTCCCTTCGCCCACGCTTCGTTATTCTCGAAAAGATTCGGTAATGTCTTCACGGCCGGATCCTAGTTCAGAATATAAATCTCACAAGTGAGCTTTTACCACAGCTTCACGATTCCTCGACCGAGAGTAGCTCGATCACAAATTCAAGCGTCGCCCCACCCGGGATCTGAGCTCCCGCGCCACCTTCTCCGTAAGCCAGCTCTGGCGGAATGACAAAACGCCACTTCCCCCCAGGCTTCATCAACTGCACTCCCTCACCCCAACCGCTGATGACCTGATGCAGCCCAAAAACAGCCGGTTCACCACGTTCATAACTACTGTCAAAAATCGTTCCATCCATCAAATTCCCCTCGTAGTGCACCTTCACCTTCGAGAGCAAAGTCGGGTGCTCTCCACTCCCTTCCTCCAAGATCTGATACTTCAAGCCCGATGCCGTCGTCGCCATTTCCTTTGC
>CALDZJ010000010.1 GCA_937944055.1 uncultured Verrucomicrobiales bacterium
AGCCCCCGGCGCGGCCGCTAAAGAAAGATGCACACAGCGTGACCAAACCGTCGGGAGGAGTTTCTCCGGCTCGCTAGATAAAAGGAGGAGTAAGCTCTCACGCGGCGGCTCCTCCAGGGTCTTTAAAAAAGCATTCTCCGCGCCCTCCCCCATCCGGTCCGCATCCACAATCACCCCAATCTTCCAAGTCCCATCAGGCGATGACTGGTGCATCATCTTCTCCAGCGCGCGGATATCATCCACCGCGATCCGGCGCGACTTCGAGCGCGGACGCACCACTCGGATAAACTCCCCCTCCTGCTCATCCAAAGACGGCGCCACTGACTCCACAGGCTCCCCCCACAAATCATCTCCCCCGGCGTCCTCGCCATTCAAAAGATCCCCTATCTTTGCCGCCAACTCTTCCTTCCCGCTCCCCTTCGGCCCCGTCACCAAAAAAGCATGCGCCAAGCGACTCCGCTCATGCGCGGACCCGATTAGTTCAAAGGCCTTGGCCACTGTAAATGCCATGCGCAGACGCTATCGCGCAGGAACCGCAGCGGCAAGACTATGTCACCATCATGGTAAAGACCCACTCTCCTTGGCCAAAGGTCTCCGTCTAATCAATCCCATCCCAGCAGTCGGTCCGAAAAACCGAGTCGAAAGCTCACCTTTACGCTTCCCTCAGCAATCCAAAAAGAGTCTCTTGAGGAGTTCAGAAGAACAAGAACGCCTTCGAAATTCACATAAAAGTGAAAAAACCTCTGGAAATCACCCTCTCCTCCATCCACCTTGGCTCTGCACGAAGGGTTGTAGCGCTCTCCCTTGATGGCAAAAAACCGGTGGAAAAATTCCTGAAAGAGAAAAAGCGATCTGACCAAAAAGGCTTCGATAAACTCTACGCCCGCATTCGTGCAGTGGCGGAACACGACCGTTACGAAAACCAACTCACCTTCCGCTCCCTGAAAAATGGACTTTACGAATTCAAGACGAAGTGTGGCCTGCGCCTTCTCGCCTTTTACGACGAACTCCCAGATGACGAACCCCAACTCATCATCACCGCTCTTGGCACGACCAAGAATAGCGATCAAAAGACAGCCATCCAAAAAGCTCGCACACTCAAAGACGAATACTTTCGCAGAAAAAATCTTCCAAACACGATCCTAAAACCTGACTGGTTATGAAAATCCAACGATCTAATCCCGACCCCACTCTCGCTCAACTCTTCGATCAAGAACCCTCTATTGATTCAGAAGCTGAATTCAAAAAACTCATGATCGCGGAGAAAATCGTCCAGCTTCTTAGGGCACAAAAACTCAGCCGGAAAGAGTTGGCCCGCCGCATGGATGTCCCCCCTTCTCGCATCACTTCTATGCTTGATGGTAGCAATAACCTCACCATCAAAACCTTAGTCCGCATCGGACGCGCCTTGGGGCATGACCTCCATCAGACCTTGGTTCCCTCCGGCCATAAAGTGCGTTTTACTCATTACGACCCTGCCAAGATTGATAGCCCTTTCACCTTCCAAGCGACCACTCGGAAAACTCGAAAGAAGAGGACCGATTTCAACCTCAAACCAACCGCCTCCGATGACGACTCCCGGGCAGCTTAATGCCTCTCCCCTTCAGCTCCTCGAACACTTCTTCGAAGAGATCAATCTTGTTGCGAATCAGGTCGAAAAATCTGAGGGTTCTTCCACGCTCTTCACCGAACGATCAGTTCTGGACCACCCAGAAGACGACCATCAATTCAAGCTCGACCTCTGCGTCAACCTCGGCTCGGAGAACGATGAACATCCCGCTGCTTACACTGGGAGAATTAGAATCGTGGGAGTCTTTGCCGTCTCCCCCAAATATAAAGGCGACCTGCGCCAGCTGATCCTCGTCACTGGTTCATCCATCCTCTTCGGAGCCTGTCGGGAAATGATTGCCAATTTTACTGCCCGCTCGTCTCACGGCATGATGAGCCTCCCCTCCGTCTCCTTCATTCCTCCGCCTAAGAAGAAAACAGCACGGAAAAAGATCACCTCAAAAAAGGGGGCCAAAAAGAAAGCCTAGGCCCTTAATCAATCTCCAGCTTCGGGAGGCTCGCTACGATTTTATTAGTTTCTAGGCTGACCGTGATGACGCGGAGGAAGAGTTCTAGGGGATACTTGGCGTTGCCCATTGTCTCGGTGGCCCAGAGGTTGGCGTCGTTCACGATGCCGCTCTTTTTATCGGTGGTGACGGCTTGGCGCTCCATAACCCACTCGAGGGCAGGCTTGCCGTTCACGACGTAATCGTAGGCCTCCAGTGGGATCTTGGTGATCGTGATCGCTTCGTTGTAAATCACGGTGCTTTTGTCATTCACCCGCTTGTTGGTCTCGGGGTCCTTGACCTTCGCGAACTTCATCTTGGTGACGCGGTAGTCGGCCTCGCTCAGCGCTTTGAGGTCCCGCTTCCCGTAGTCCAGTTTCACGCCCTTGTGCTTCGCCACCGTCTCGTAATCGAGATGCCAATGCGCCAGCTCCCGCCCCGCCTGCGAGTAAGCCATGAAGTCGGCAAATTGTTTCACCGCCGGAATGCGCGGGAGTTCCTTGCTCAAGTTATCGGCATAACGGCTACGATACTCCGGCGAATGGAGAAGCCCGTAAATGTAGTAGAACAGATCCTCCTTGCTGATCGCCGATCCTTCGCCGGGATAGGCTTGCTGGAAATGGGCGAGGCCCGTGTCGGTGATGGC
>CALDZJ010000011.1 GCA_937944055.1 uncultured Verrucomicrobiales bacterium
CAGTTCGGGATTCAAAATTGCGAGTCCTCGGTTCACAGTCTTGGCGATGTCTGACTCTTTTGTTCACCTGCACTTGCATACCGAGTATTCGACCTTGGATGGGGCGTGCCGGACGAAGGATGTGGCGCAGCGGGCGAAGGAGCTGGGGATGCCGGCGGTGGCGATGACGGATCACGGGAATCTGTATGGGACGATCAGTTTTTACAAAGCCTGCCAAGAGGCGGGAGTGAAGCCGATCTTGGGTTGTGAAATTTACTTAGCGCCGGAATCGATTGAGAAGCGCGAGGAGATCGCGGGGCGGAAGCGGGCCTGTCATATGACCTTATTGGCGGAGAACAATGTGGGTTGGGTCAATCTCCAGAAGCTGGTTTCCAAAGGTCACCTTGAGGGGATGTGGTATGGCAAGCCGCGGGTGGATCGTGAGATTTTGCGCGAGCACTCGGAGGGGATCATTTGTCTTTCAGGCTGTATTTCGGGGCCGGTGAATGAGTGGATTTTACAAGACAACGAGGAGAAGGCTTGGGAGACGGCGCAGGAGTTGGTGGACATTTATGGGAAGGAGAATTTCTATCTGGAGATTCACAATCACGGGATGGAGCAGCAGGCGAAAGTCCGCGATACGCTCGTGAAGTTCTCCGAGAAGATGGGGGTGAAGTTGGTGGCGGCCAATGATGTCCACTTTCTCAATCGGGAAGATCATGAGGCGCACGATGTTATGATCTGTATCGGTCTGAGTCGTCTTTTGATCGATGAGAATCGCTTGCGTTACTCGCCCGAAGTTTACTTTAAAACGGCGGAGGAGATGCGGACGCTCTTTGCGGATTACCCGGGAGCCTGTGACGTGACCCTAGAGATTGCGGAGAGGTGCAATGTGGAGTTCGTCCTCGATCCGACCTCTTCTGAGAAATACCCCGAGTATGAGCCGGATGATGGCTCAACGCCGAATGATCACTTCCGTGAACTGTGCTTTAAGGGGCTGGAAATACGCTATGGGGCGGAGAAGGCACAGGATCAGGAGCTGATTGATCGCCTCGAGTATGAGATGGGGATTATTGTGCAACTTAAGTTTGCCTCGTACTTCCTCATTACGGCGGACTTCATCAACTGGGCGAAGGAGCAGAAGATTCCAGTGGGGCCGGGTCGTGGATCAGCGGCGGGATCATTGGTGGCTTACACGATGGGGATTACGGACGTTTGCCCGATGCGTTTTGGTCTCCTCTTTGAGCGATTCCTAAATCCGGAGCGCGTTTCGCCGCCGGATGTTGATATTGATTTTTGCCAAACTCGGCGGCCGGAGGTCATCGAGTATGTGCGCCAGAAGTATGGTGAGCGCAATGTCTCGCACATTATCACTTATGGCACGATGGGGGCGAAGTCGGTGATCCGTGATGTCGCGCGCGTGATGGGAATTAGCTACGGGGAGGCGGATCAGATTTCCAAAATGATCGAGGCCAAGCCGGGGGTGAAATTGGCGAAAGAATATGAGGAGAAAGAGGAACTGCGGGAGCGGATCGAGAGCAGCGCGACGTATCAGGAGCTTTGGGACTATGCCCTGAAGCTAGAAGGGATGAGCCGGAACGTGGGGGTGCACGCGGCGGGAGTGGTGATTGGGGACCGGGCGCTGGATGAGCACGTGCCGCTGACTCGTGGAAACGAGGGGGAGGTCGTGACGCAGTATGACATGAGTGCGATCACTGATGTGGGCCTTCTTAAGATGGACTTCTTGGGGCTGAAGAACATGACGGTGATTCAGGAGGCCATTGATCACATTCACAAGCACAGCCCGGACTTTGATATTTATCAAATTTCATTGGAGGATGAGCCGACTTTTAAAATGCTCAATGCGGGTGAGACGATGGGCGTCTTCCAGTTGGAGAGTGGTGGCATGGTGGAGACCTGTCGGAAGTACGGGATTAATAAGATTGAGGACATCATTGATCTCCTCGCTCTCTACCGACCGGGGGCGATGCAGTATATCGATCAAATGATCGAGGTGAAGGAGGGGCGGAAGCAGCCGGTTTATGAGCATCCTTTGCTGGAGGAGATTTGCGGAGACACCTACGGGGTTATGATTTATCAGGAGCAGGTGCAGAACGCGGCCAAGATGCTGGCGGGCTACACCCTGGGAGGGGCTGATATTTTGCGTCGAGCGATGGGTAAGAAAAAGCCCTCGGAAATGGCGAAGCAGCGCGAGATCTTCGTGGAGGGTGCCTTTAAGACGAACGAGATTGATGAGCGGAATGCGAACTTGATCTTCGATAAGATTGCGGGCTTTGCGGGTTACGGTTTCAACAAATCGCACTCGGCGTGTTATGGCTTTATTTCCTACTGGACGGGCTTCTTGAAGGCAAATCACCCGATTGAATTCCTGTCAGCCTTGCTCTCGAACGAGATCACGAACACTGATAAGATTAGCGTCTTCGTGAACGAGTGCTTTCGGATGGGCTTTGAGATTCTGCCACCGAATCTTAATAAATCGAAACTGCGCTTTGCTCCGGAAGTGATCTTGGGAGGGAAGCAGGGAATCCGATACGGTCTCTCGGCAATTAAAAATGTGGGAGCCGCAGCGATGGCGATGGCGATCGAAGAGCGGGAGGAGAATGGCGAGTTTGAGTCGATGGATGACTTCTGCAATCGTTTGGATTCTAAAGTCGTCAATAAGCGGATTTTGGAAAACTTGATCAAGGCAGGGGCGATGGATTGGACGGGCGAGACTCGTGCTGGAATGACCGAGCGGGTGGAGAAAGTGGTGTCCAGTGCCAGCAGCGCGCAGAAGGATCGAGCGGCAGGGCAGGGCGGGCTTTTTGATGCCATGGAATTTGCGGCTCCTCCGCCGGTCACGGACACATCTCCGGCTCCGCAAGAGTGGCCGAAGGATGAGCGGCTGGAGCACGAGAAGGAATTGTTAGGTTTCTACGTCACGGGGCATCCGCTCGACAAATATCGAGGAGTGGTGGACTCGGATCGTTTTGTGAAACTCGGTTTGCTGGATGAGGTCGACTTGAGTGACAAGAGGGCGCGTTTCCCCTTCGCGGGGATGGTGCGCAGTGTGGAGCATAAGATGACGAAGACGGGGAAGCCTTTTGGAGTCGTGATCGTGCAGGACTTTACCGGGGATCGTGAGATGGTGTGCTGGAGTGAGAGCTACCTTCCCGCTCGCGATGCGGGCTTGATGGCTCCGGGGCAGGTCATTCAATTTAAAGCGCAGGTGACGGTCGATGACCGGACCGAGCAGCGCCGCTTGACGGGGGCCTCGATCAAAGAGCTCAAGGCGAAGCGAACAAAGAAGAGCGGGACGATGGAGCTGACCCTCTGGTCTGGTCGGAATACGCCGGAGGATCTTGAGAAGATTCGCGGCTTATTGAAGGAGTATCATGGAAGCGTTCCAGTGCTGGTTCATATTCAGAATGGCGCAGGAAAGCGGGCCACCATTGAGCTGCCGCAGGAGTTTTATGCTTCGCCCGATACCAAGCTGCAGCGGGAGCTCGCGGCTTGGATAGATTAGGGGGCTTGGTCTTTGAAAGATTGGGCTGGGCCGGGGGGAATCTGCGGAATCAATTCTCAATCCTTTCAAATCTGCGTTAAGATTCTCCGTTTCAAGGAAGGTTTCAGAGAGAGGGCGATGAGGTGGTGGTGCTTTCCAAATCTGAGAAATTTCTGGATGTGGAGAAGAAGATCGATTCGCTTCAGGCTTCTTTCTCTGGAGCGAAGGGGTTGCTGACTTCGGGGCGGGGAAATTTGATCCGCTTGGCTGAGGATTTTGAGGAAAGAGGGGTCAAGGTCACGAAGGCGATTCCGGTCGCGTTGAAGAGGCTGGGGAGCGAGTAGGTGGAAATAAGCTTCCTGGCGACGTCCGATATTTTCCCTGATGGCCTGCGGGTGGATTTTGTGATGATTCGACCCGCTCGGCTTGGCCTTGGCATTTAGGAATGAGAACCCCGCATTCCGCTTTGCGGCATACGGGGCTAGTCGCTGTCATCCCTCTGGGATTTTTTGATTGGGATCCGGACTCGTTTCTAACGAACTCTTCCTTGTGGATCGCTTTTGGATCTGTATTGATTTTCCAACTTACAATGACTTCATCAGAACCTTATCGCATTCCCGGTCTTGAATTGATCGACCATTCTTTTAAAGCGCCTTTGAATTACCAAGATCCAGAGGGGCGGCAGATTGATTTGTTCGTGAGAGAGGTGCGGGATTTAGATCCTAAGAGTGTGGAGAAGCCCTTCTTGGTTTATTTGCAAGGTGGGCCGGGTTTTCGGGCGCCTGCTCCGGTGCAGAAAACGGGTTGGCTGAAGCGGGCGCTGGAGGAATATCGAGTTCTTATGTATGACACACGCGGGAATGGACTGAGCAGCCCGGTGGATCACCAGACCTTGGGGCTGGAGGGGGATGCGGCGGCTCAGGCGGAATATCTGACTCATTTCCGGCAGGATAATATTGTGCGAGATGCCGAGTTGATTCGCGCGGAGATGAGTGCAGGAGTGCCTTGGTCGACGATCGGGCAGAGTTACGGCGGGTGGTGCACGATGACTTACTTAAGTCTCCACCCAGAGGGGCTAAAGGAGTGCTTTATCTTTGGCGGGGTGCCGGGGCTGGAGCGGACTTCGCGCGAGATTTATGAGGGGACTTTTCCTCTCGTGGAGGAGCGCAACCGGATGTATTTTGAAAAATTTCCGATGGATAAAGAGCGGCTTAAAAAACTCTCACGACATCTTGAAGAAAACGAGGTCTTCTTCCCGAATGGGGACCGGATCACGCCGCGGATGGTGCAAACTTTAGGAGGAAGATTCGGCTTCGCGCATACCTCAGAGGAGCTGCACTTCTTGCTGGAAGAGGCCTTTATAAAAGCGGGAGATGAGGAAATCGTCAGTCACACCTTTAAAGTGCGCTTACAGTCCATGGTGCCCTATGATACGAATCCTATTTTCGCGATTTTGCATGAGGCGATCTATGGGCAAGGGGCTGCGACTGGCTGGGCCTGTGATGCGGTGCAAAAGGAGCAGTATGCTCACTTCTCGAATCACGATGATTTTCTATTTTACGGAGAGATGATTTTCCCGTGGCTGTTCGATGAGATTGCCGAACTCCGAGTGATGAAGGAAGCGGCTGATATTCTTGCTGAAAAGGATGACTGGGAGCCTCTGTATGATCTGGAGGTCTTGGCAAAAAACACGGTGCCAGTGGCTTGCGCGGTCTACGTGAATGACATGTTTGTGAACTCAAAGTTCTCACGCGAGACGGTGGATCAGGTGCCGAATATGAAGGCCTTTTATACGAG
>CALDZJ010000012.1 GCA_937944055.1 uncultured Verrucomicrobiales bacterium
AGGATCGCAAAGCTGACAATCATCCACTCGAAGACCCGCTGAGAAATCAGGGCCAGTAAGTGGCGCCCACAAAAAACGCCGAAGAGGATCAAGGGGACTAGTTTGAGATTCAGCAAGAGGCTCTCGGGCGTGGTGAAATTCAACCCGCTCATGAATGGGAGCTTGAGCAAATTTATGAGGAGAAAGAAACGCGCGCCAATCCCGATGAGTTCCATCTTAGGAAGTCGCCTCGCCAGAAAGTAGAGTTGGAAAACCGGACCCGCCGCATTCGCAATTGTGGTCGCAATCCCTGCAAAGCCACCGGCAGCCACTCCGAAGGCCTCAGAATCGGCCAAACGAGTGAAAAATTCTGGCGAAAAGTTTCGCACAAATTGTAAGGCCACCATGATCAAAATAAGACTCCCAATCACGGGCTTGGCCCACTCCTCTGGCATGCCATCGAGAAAGAAGAAGCCCAAGGCCATTCCCGCTAAGGCCGGCGGTAAAAGAGGCCAAACCGGCGTCCAAGAAGCATACTTGCGGAACATCGGATAAACGCTCATGTCTGCCACGATGAGCATCGGCAGGAGGACTCCGACGGAAGCCTTTCCAAAAAGTTCAGCCATGATGAAGACTGCAATCAGGCCCAGTCCTGAGAAGCCCGCCTTCCCCAAGCCAACGCAAAGCGCCGCCAAGCTCACAAGGATCCAGCCAGTGGTGCTCTCAATCACCCTTCAGTTCTTTTCCAGAATGAAGTCAGACTCAAGCCACCTTTCATCTTTCACCTTTCATCTCGCGTCCTGAGGCAGAGGAGAAGGAGGAGGTCGATAGATTTCTTGACCTAGCTCCCCCTCATTTGTATCTCCCCGCCATGCTCACTCGTAAGCACATCGAACTCGGTGCCATCGCCTACATCATCCTGCATCTTCTCTTCTTCATCTACTGGCTCTGGGATGTTTGCCAGATGATGGGCTTCTTCGGCGGGAAGTGATTTTTTCCGCGCTTAGCGCTCCACGTTTGTGAAGACTGCTTGCACGTCTTCATCATCTTCGAGCTTATCGATGAGAGCATCGATCTCCTCCAATTGCTCCTCTGTGAAGTTCTGTGGATTATTCGCGATCCGCTCCAGACTCGCCTTCGTCACCTCCACTCCCAGCTTCTCACAAACCGAGGTGAGATTTCCAAACGAGCTATATTCACCATAGATGAGGCCCATATCGCCTTCGACTTCCATTTCCTCGAGGCCGGCATCCATCAATTCTAGCTCGAGTTCCTCAAGATTCACTCCTTCTGGATTAAATTCGATCACGCTCTTACGATCGAACATGAATTCTAGCTGACCTGAATTCACCATTTCTCCGCCGGTTTTGTTAAAAATGGTGCGGACATTTGTGACCGAGCGGTTCGTATTCTCAGTTGCGCATTCGACATAGAAAAGGCTCCCATGCGGCCCCTTTCCCTCATAATTGATCTGAGTAATGTCAGCGAGGTCCTTGCCGGCCGCCCGCTTGATCGCCTTATCGATATTATCCTTGGGCATGTTTTCCGCCTTGGCGTTCAGAATGGCGGTCCGTAGTGAGGCATTGGAATCAGGATCAGGGCCACCTTCCTTCGCCGCCATCGTAATGCTCTTAGCGAGCTTTGGGAAAATCCGTGACATCTTCCCCCAACGCTTTTCCTTGGCCCCTCTTCTGATTTCAAATGCTCTTCCCATAAATAATGTGTTTTGTAAGGCAGAAGTTAGCGATCTGAGCGAGATTTCAAATCCCAAAGTTCCCTTCTTGATGAATCTCCTCAGATCCTCTCACTTCCCTAAATCTGCTCCCGCTTGCTGACCTCCATCTCCCCTTTCCAATGCCGTTGAAAAGTAATGCGCTCGCGCCGCATTTGGGATTTCTTGCGGGACCCATGCTCGACTAACATGACCGCTCGGCTGCTCTTAATCATCATTTCACGAACTCGGAAAATCGGCTCAGACTTTGTCCGAATGAAGGCATGCAAGGCTAGGTCCCAGTGATCGGCATTCCAGAGAAAAGCAGCGGGCGGGAAGTCATCAAGCCAGGAAAGCGCCATGAAAAGCTCGCGCACTGCCGCCTCGCGATGGCTTGCCAGCAAGCGCTTGACCACTCGTTTATTGAGAAGGCCCTCGAGGTATCCTGCGATGGGATTTTGGTAATACTCCTCGGCCTCATCTAAGAGGGCTTGCTGGTGTTGTGCCATTAATCTCTGCATTTCCTCACGCTCGATCTCGCCATCTTGCCACTGCTGGATCAGGGCGCGTGGAGTGGGGAAAGGGGCCAGTTTCATCAGAAGAATAGCTAGCATGTCGCCCCTGTCTTGTCCACTCGGTGAACTGTGGTAGACATCTCTCATGCAGGTTCAAAAAGTGAAGTATGCCCTCTGGGCAGCGGACCATCTCCGCGCGATCCGATTTTATCAAGACACCTTCGGTGCAGAGCTCTCCTTCGAGATGGAAGTCTGGAGTGAGCTCACTCTCTGCGGATCGACCCTCGGCATCCATGGCGGAGGTGAAGGGAAGCGCACTTGGACCGGACTCAGCTTCCAATGCGATGAGATTCGTGAGGGCATCGAGTTGGTTAAAAAAAATGGAGGGAATCTGGTCCGTGAACCGGAGGAGGAAGACGGCTTTATCCACCTCGCTTTCTGTTACGATACGGAAGGCAATGAATTCATGCTCACCCAAAAACGCCCTTCCCAAAAACGCCCTTCCCAAAATGTTCCCTCCTAAAATGTTCCGATATCCTCTCGGCCTGCTCCGCCTCAGCTCACTGCTCGATGGGCTCTCCTTCGTGATCCTTCTCTATTTTGCGATCTATGAGAAACGGATCTTGGGGGATGAAACAGCGGTTCGGATTCCAGGCATAATCCACGGCATCATCTTCACGATCTTTCTCGTGCTACTTTATCTCACGATGGAAAAACGAAAATGGCCTCTCAAGCGGGCCGCCCTCGTATTCCTCTGCTCCCTCATCCCCTTCGCCCCTTTCTTCCTAGAGCCCAGCTTGAAGCGCGAGCAGGAAGGATCGAGTTCCTGAAGAATGATTTTTTTCTGGGGGGGCGAAAAGACCTCAAGCGTGCTCGATCACGGCCTCCGCGCAGCGCCTTCCATCCAGCGCTGCCGAGACGATTCCCCCCGCATAGCCTGCCCCTTCGCCGCAGGGGAAGAGTCCCTGCACTTCAGGATGTTGTAAATCATCGCCCCGCGGGATCCGCACGGGTGAACTGGTCCGCGTTTCAAAGCCGATCAATAAGGCATCTGGTCCGGTGTATCCTCGGATCATTTTTCCAAATTTCCGCAAGCCACTAGCCAAGCGCCCGCTGATTTCCCTCGGCAAAACCTCATCCAGCCGCACTGAGTTCAGCCCAGGGAAGTAACTGGTCTTTGGCAATTGGCGTGAGACCTTGCCCGCCAAGAAATCACTCACTTTTTGCCCCGGGGCCACTTGCCCGCCGCCGCCTGCTTTCTTCGCCAATTGCTCGACGTGTTTTTGGTAACGGATCCCGCAGAGCACATCATCCCCCCCGAAGCCGCGCACATCCTCTGGCTCGATTCCCACCACCATGCCACTATTAGCAAAAGGCGAGTCTCGCCGTGAAAGGCTCATCCCATTTACGACGACCTCATCATTCATCGTGGAGGCTGGCACCACAAAGCCGCCCGGACACATGCAAAAAGAATGCACGCTACGCCCCTTCATTTGAGTCGCAAGCCGATAGCGTGAGGCCGGTAAATCGCGCCCCCGTTCCTCTCCCTCCCTGAGATGATACTGCACCTGATCAATCAAGGCTTGTGGATGCTCGATCCGCACTCCGACCGCAAAAGGCTTGGCTTCCAAGAGCACTTTCTGCTCGTTCAGCAGTTCATAAATATCCCGCGCCGAGTGCCCCGTCGCTAAAATTACCCCCTTCCCGCGGAACTCTCGCCCATCCTCCGTATGCACTCCCAGCATCTTCCCTCCAGACATTAAAAACTCCGTCACCTTCGCTCCAAAATGGACTTCCCCTCCCGCCTCTCGCACGGATTCCCGCATCGCCATCACTACCTTGGGGAGTAAGTTCGAGCCAATGTGCGGGTGCGCTTCGATCAAGATTTTCTCCGGCGCGCCATGTGCCACTAGCGTGCGATACACCTCGGCTACTGGACCCCGTTTCGTCGCGCGGGTGTAAAGTTTCCCGTCTGAAAAGGTGCCCGCGCCACCTTCACCAAAGCAATAATTTGACTCCTCAATGACGCGGCCTTCTTTCAAAATAGGGCCCAGATCAAATCGCCGTGCGGAGGCATCCTTCCCCCGTTCTAAAACGAGCGGCTTATAGCCCAGCTCTAGACAACGCAGCGCCGCGAACATCCCCGCCGGTCCGCAACCTACGATCACGATCTCTTCGGCTTCCTTCTTCAAGCTCGTCCCAGACCACTTCGCCTCCCGCTCCGCTGGCAATTGCTCATCCACTCCCACCTCGAATCTCAAGCGGAATTTGACCGGTCTCTTGCGTGCATCGAGTGAGCGTTTTAGCAATCGATAGCCTCTCACTCGCTCCGGTTTCACTCGTAATTTTTTAGCCACGCGTGAAGCCCAGCTCGCCTCGTCTCCCGCCTCGCTAGGACTTAATACTAGTTCAACTGTTTCCAAAGCCATCTCCGTACGGGAATAAGCGCTTCTCCCCCTGCAACCAAGTCCAATGATTCATTCTCAAATTGTGGACTTGCTCAAATTTCAATAACGTGTTCTATTGAACATGTTTTGAGCCTCCTGCAAATCGAGCAACTCCGCCGCGAACTTCGCGAGAAGTTTCCGGCCGCTCATCGTCCCGCCACCTCTCCATCAGTTCCTCCTTCTCCCACGGCTGCTTCCAAGACTGTTCTGGCTCCACTTCAATTTTCACCCGGCCAGCTCAGTGAGATTATTTCCCCTCATCACTCTTCCGGGGCATCCCTCGTGATTTCTGAACTTCTCGATGAAAAACGTGAGCTCCCTTTGGCTTTCATTGATGGACGTGATTCCTTCGATCCCGCCTCCTATGGAAATGAAAAATGCCGTCATCTCATTTGGCTGCGTTGCGCTAAAACTGAGCAGGCCATCCAAGCGGCTGACCTCCTTCTTCGCGATGGGAATCTCCCCTTTGTCATCCTAGATCTCCACCTCGTTTCTGAGCGCGAACTCCGACAAATCCCCAGCTCCTTCTGGCATCGCTTAAAAATTCAAGCCCGTGACTCCGGCTGCGCGATGCTCGCCATGACCCCGCGCGCCCTCGTGCCCACCCCGCATCGCCGACTCACCCTGAGTGGGCATTTTTCACTCCAGCACCTCGAGCTCCAGCCTCCCACCCTGCAACTCCAGCTCAGCAGCGCAGCTCCAGCTCAGCATAGTCAGAAAGCCTAAAAAACATGAGTTATGCTGCTCTCCATTTTCAAGACCTGCCGCTCACCTGCCTCCTCGCTCGGGATGGCGTCCCCTCGACCCAAGCCGCCGCCCTCCTCTCGCAAGGAATCCGTGAAAAGTCCCACCTCACGGTCGTCAACCAAGCCGCTCGCCAACTAAATCTCCAAGCCGGCTTCCAGACCACTCGCGCCTTAGCCCGATGCACCGATCTCCTGCTTCTCGATCCTGATCCTGTCGCCGAAAAATCCGCACAAGCCGAGGCTCTCGCCTTTGTCGATTCCCTCGTCCCTGACTTTGAGCTCACCACACCAGAGACCTTTCTTCTCGATCTCTCCACCCTCCTCATCGCCTCTGAAGCAGATTGGTCCGCGCAGACTCTCGCTGCTTCATCCTTCCTCGCACTCCCCCTCCAAATTGGCCTCGGCCCCACCCCAGATCTCGCTCATCTCGCCTCCCTTTCTCGTGGAAACCAGGCCCTCCAGCTTCCTCTCCAGGACCTCGCACAAGCGAATCTTAAGAACTTCCCTCTCCCTCAAGTCTCTGTCCTGAAACTCTGGGGGCTGCACACCCTCGCCGATCTCAGCCAGCTCCCCCGCCAAGGTTTGACCGAGCGACTCGGCCCAGATCTCGCCCATCTTCACGATGTCATCCTTGGGAAACAGCATCGCCTTCTCCAGCTCCACCGCCCAAAAAATCACTACCGCATCCAGCACCTCTTTGAGCCTCCCATCGCCAGTCACGATCCTCTCCTCTTTATGGCGAAACGCCTCCTGCAAAGCCTCTGCAAGCGCCTCGCACTCCAGCAGCGCGCCGCCGCAGAACTACGACTCACACTCTCCTTTGAAAACGGGGCCGCCCACGCTCGCAAACTCAACTTATCTGAGCCCACTCTCTCCGCCGAGATTCTCCTCCGCAGCCTCCACACGCATCTCGATTCCCTCCGCAGCCCCGCTCCTATCGAGGAATTCCACCTCGAACTCATTCCCACCCTCCCGCGCCACTCACAGCATCAACTCTTCTCCCGTGGGCTGAAAGACCCGAATCAATTCAACGATACCCTCCGCCGCCTTGCGGACCTCGTGGGATCGCACAATCTTGGCATCCCTCATCAGCTCGATACTCATCGGCCTGATTCCTTTCACCTCACCGCAGTGCTCCCTGATCTCCTTTCTGGGCATAAAACTCCCCCTGTTCCAGAAATCCCAGCCCTCAACCACCTCCCCCTAAAGCGCCAACGCCCTCCCATCTCCATCAATGTCGCTTCAGAAAAACGAGGCCTCTACCAACACCCCCTCGCTCTCCTAAGCGGACCTCATCAAGGCCCCGTTCATCAAGCTCGCGGTCCCTTTCCGCTCTCAGGATCTTGGTGGCAAGACACTTGGCAAGAGGTCCAGTGGGACATCGAGCTAGCCGACTCGCTCCTACTTCAGCTCACCTTCACCCCTCCAAAAAACTGGCAACTCACCGGCCACTACGCCTAAGCAAGCTGGTGGCAAGGCATTGCTAAAAAATCAGCCTCCTCTCGCTCCGGGAGACTAAAATTCTCCACGAAAAGAGCACCTTGCGGTGGGCGTCTCGTAGATCACGATTTCGCAAAGGCCGGGGAGATCTTTTTCAAGCTTCCGCCAGAACCAAGCGGCCATGATTTCGATGGTGGGGCTTTCGAGGCCTTCGATGTCATTAAGGTAGCTGTGGTCCATCATTTCGAGCAGCGGTTTCATGGCCTCGGAGATGCACTTATGATCGTAAACCCAGCCTACATTTTGATCGACCTCGCCCTCCACGTGAATCTCGACCTTAAAGCTATGTCCGTGCATTTGACGGCATTTGTGATCCTCCGGGAGGCTAGGGAGAGTGTGGGCTGCTTCGAAGCGGAAGTCTTTGATGATTCGGGCGCGCATAGAGCTGGTGATTTGAGTGATGGTGAGTGAGCGTATTCTTAGCTCAGGATAGACTTGTCTCCCCCGCCGTCCATCGCCAAGTTAGAAGCAGCCCATGGAAAATCGTATCGATACCACCTTTGCTCGTTTGCGGGAGCAGAACCGCAAAGCCTTCGTCGCCTACGTGGCTGGCGGAGACCCTGACTTTGAGCGTTCGCTCGAAATCTTGCACGCCCTCTCGGAGGCTGGGGCAGATATTATCGAACTAGGCGTTCCCTTTTCCGACCCAATGGCAGATGGTATTGTTAATCAACTGGCCGCTGATCGCGCGCTGAAGGCTGGCATGAATGCCCGACGGATCATCGATCTGATCCGCGCCTTTCGGGAAACGCACGAGACTCCGTTGGTCCTCTTCACTTACCTCAATCCAGTTTACGCATACGGCTTTGAAAAGTTTCATAACGATGCGGCGGCGGCTGGGGCGGATGGCATTCTCTTACTTGATCTGCCCCCTTCTGAGGCGGCGAATCATGCCGACTTTGCCCATGCCGAGGCTCTGCACCATATTCATCTGATTGCTCCGACCACGCCCGATGAACGCAAGAAGACACTCGCACAATCCTCACAAGGCTTCATCTATGCACTCTCGCGCACGGGGGTGACGGGAGGTCACTCAGCGCCTTCGCAAACGATTGGCGCGCAAGTTGCAGAGATTCGCAAGCTGACCGATACTCCCATCTGTGTGGGCTTTGGCATCACGACGCCGGAGCAAGCAGCGGAGGTGGCAGCACACGGGGACGGAGTGATCGTAGGCTCTGCGATTGTCCGCACCGTGCAAGAAAATGCCGAAGCCGCAGATGTGGCGCAGAAGCTCAAAGACTTCGTCACTCCTCTCATCGAAGCCACTCACTCAGTTTAATCTCATGAACCTAAAATTCACAAAAATGAATGGAGCCGGAAACGACTTCGTCCTCATCGATAATCGCACGCTCGATCAAACTCTCTCCAAGGAGCAGATCGCCCGCCTCTGCGATCGCCATCGGGGAGTCGGGGCGGATGGCCTGATGGCCGTAGAACCAGCCGAAGATGGAGCTGATGTGAAGTTTCGCTATTATAATGCGGATGGAGGTGAGGCTGAGATGTGCGGCAATGGGGCGCGCTGCTTTGGCCGTTACACCGCCCGCCTACTGGGCGGGGACCAGAAGAGCTTGAGCTTCGAGACAATCGCCGGGACCTTGCGCGCGGAATTGATCGGCAGTGAGGTCTGTATTGAGATGTCTGACCCCTTCGACCTTGAGCTAAATACCCCAGTGGAAGCGCTCGCTCCGGTTCATCATCTCAATACGGGAGTCCCTCATGCCGTGGTCTTTGTTGATGACTTAGCTGGCTGCGATATTGTCAAAAATGGCGCTGCGATCCGCTATCACGATCACTTCTCCCCCAATGGCACGAATGCGAATTTTGTCGGGATTTTAAAGCCCAATCATCTGGCTGTCCGCACCTATGAACGAGGAGTCGAGGGCGAAACGCTTGCTTGTGGGACCGGCATCACGGCCTGCGCCTTGATCCACCACCTACTCACGGGCGCGCCTTCTCCCGTTCTGATTGATGTGCAGGGCGGCGAGACGCTTTCGATTGGTTTTGAACCCGGCGTGGATCAGAGCTTCCGCAAAGTCACCTTGAGCGGGCCTGCTGATTTCGTCTTCGAGGGTGAAATCACGCTCTAGGGTCCCAGCCAACTCAGCCAACTCAGCCAACTCATACAAATGCCGCTTTCCTCAGTGGCGGCAGTATGTTTCTCTTAGCTAAACCTTTATGGAACTCGAATTCACAGACACTCCTTTTGATACCAAAGCGATCAAGCCTCACGAGATCGAGGAAGTCTTCGAGGATCCTTTTTCGATTCGTCTTCTGCCTGATAATGAGCGGGCGGATGGCGAGGCCCGCTTTTACATGCTTGGTAAGACGATTGGGAATCGGGGCCTTTTCCTCGCTTTCTGGTCGAATGGTAAAAAAGCCCGCATCATTTCCGCACGTGAGTTAGAAACTGATGAAGAGGCCTATTACGAACGCAAGCTTGCGGAATTTAAATAAACCTAGATCCTGACGCTATGAAAATCATCTCTGACTGGAACGAGGTTCCTGACTTTGACTCAGACGAGGCCGAGCATACATTCTGGGAAGAGACGGCCCTGAATCCGCGTCTCATTAATGCCTCCGTGCACTCGCCAGATTCTAAGGAATCAACCACCATCACCCTGCGCTTTGATCCTCGGATGCTCTCCCGGATTAAGCGCATCGCTCGTTCCCGCTTCCTGAACTACCAGTCGATGATGAAGCAATGGCTTGCCGAGCGCATGGAGGAGGAAATGCGGCGCAGCGGCGATCAGGATTCCTAAAAAAGAATCAGAGAACTGGGAAAAAAACGGGGATGCGCCGTCGATACCGCCAGAGTCCGCGCTTTTGGGCCACTTGTTCTTTGTTCTGGTTCGTGATCCTGAACTTTTTGTCGCACGGTGATCGTTTCCAACCTGATCATATCACCTTTGAGATTCCTCACTTTGATAAGATCCTCCACTTTGGCTACTTTTTTGGCGGAGGTGGACTCCTTGCCGCCGCGCTCTTTTTCAAAAAAGCCCCCTCTTGGACTCGCCTCACTCTCATGGTGACACTCTCGCTCTCCTTGATTGGAATTTGGGACGAATATCATCAATCGCTTTTTGAAAATCGAAGCGGGAACGACCTTGGGGATTGGCTGGCCGATACCCTTGGAGCACTGTGCGGGGCCCTCGTCTTTCGAACTCTCCATCGGCGTTTACTTTGAAAGTTGACCTGATTTCTTCTTGCTGATTCGATTTCCCACTCGATTGGTGTCACTCATGCTTTCATATATCTTCCACCCAGCCGCCACTTTTCTCCTCGGAGTGTTCATGGCACTCATCGTTCTCTCTCTCTTGCTGAACTCCTGCGCAGGACCAAACGATAGCGCACAGCTCGTGAAGGATTACCAAGCCGCGATGCTAAAAGCTGGCAGTGAGGGACCCGCCGCAGGCAGCGCCAAAGAAAAAGCCGCGATCCAGCGCTTCTGCGACTTCCTCAAGAACATTGGTGATCAAGATTACCTCGAAAGAGAAACCTCAAATGCCTACGCCGAGGGCGCCTATCTCGATGACACCATCGTCACTCATTACGGGCCCGAGGAGATTAAAAAATACTTCCTTCAGACAGCGGAGACGATGAGCAGCTTTGAGTTAAACATCCTCGACACCGCGCGATCTGGCCCAGATCACTACATTCGCTGGGAGATGATTTTTTCCGCCCCTAAGCTCAGCGGCGGCAGCCCCATTCACTCCGTTGGCATGAGCCAAGTCCGCTTTGACGCGCAAGGAAAGGTCGCTTTTCATCAAGATTTTTGGGACTCTGGAAAAAACATCTATGGGAAGATCCCGATCGTGGGAGGATTGATCCATACGATCCGTAACAGAATGAAATAAGCCATGCCTGAAGACCCCCGTAAAAGCACCTCCACTCTTGGCACCTTTATCAGAGTGATCGGGCAGTGGCTCGATTCTGATTTCCGCCGTGAAGATGCCCCCTCCCCCTCAAAGCTCCCTGACAAGGTCAACTGGGAGCGCACCTTGCCCTTCATCTTCCTGCACCTCGGATGCCTCGCCGTCTTCTGGGTGGGGATGAATTGGACAGTCGTCCTCGCCGCCGCCTGCCTCTACCTCATCCGCATGTTTGCCATCACAGGCTTCTATCACCGCTATTTTTCCCATCGGACTTTTAAGACCTCCCGGCTTGGCCAGTTTTTCTTCGCCGCTCTCGGGAATAGCTCGATGCAGCGCGGCCCGCTTTGGTGGGCCTCTACCCATCGCCACCATCACCAGCATTCTGATGAGGAAGACGATGTCCACTCTCCTGTCCAGCACGGCTTCACCTGGGCTCACATAGGTTGGCTCACCTCGATGAAGAACTTCCCCACCGACTACGAGCGGATTCCCGATCTCAAGAAATTCCCCGAGTTGGTTTTTCTTAACCGCTACGATCAAGTCATTCCTTTCGTTTATGGCTTGCTCATGCTGGGCACCGGAGCCTGCTTGGAGCACTTCGCTCCCAGTCTCGGCGTGACAATGGGGCAATTCTTTATTTGGACCTTTTTCATCAGCACCACCGTTCTTTTACACGGGACCCTCTTCATCAACTCCCTCGCACACGTCTGGGGGGAGCGGCGCTATGAGACCACGGATGACAGCCGGAATTCCTACCTGCTCGCATTAATCACCCTCGGTGAAGGCTGGCATAACAATCACCACCGCTACCCTCACTCGGCCCGCCAAGGTTTCCGCAAGCGAGAGTTCGACCCCACCTATTACGGGCTGAAACTCCTCTCATGGCTGGGCATTATTTGGGATCTTAAGCCCGTCCCCGAACGCGTGAAAGAGGAAGGCCGCAGTGCATCATGATCGAAGATCGAAAAAAAATCGCGATCATCGGATCC
This sequence comes from uncultured Verrucomicrobiales bacterium, assembly GCA_937944055.1. Classification (GTDB taxonomy): domain Bacteria; phylum Verrucomicrobiota; class Verrucomicrobiia; order Verrucomicrobiales; family Akkermansiaceae; genus SW10. The sequence continues at coordinate 11,760 of CALDZJ010000012.1, forward strand.
GGCATCTCAGGGATGGCCTGTGCCCATTTTCTGCACCCGCATCACGAGATTACGCTCTTTGAAAAAGACCAGCGAGTGGGCGGACATTCACACACCGTGATGGCGGGAGATGACCCGCTCGATACAGGCTTCATGGTTTACAATGAGGTCACTTACCCCCTTCTCACCCGCCTTTTTAAAGAGCTAGAAGTTGCCACCAAGCCGACCTCGATGTCCTTCAGCGTGCAGCATTGCGAAGACGGATTGGAATTTAATGGCGGCAGTCTCAATCTCCTTTTCGGCCAGCGTAAGAACCTCTTCCGTCCGCGCTTCTGGAAGATGCTTTTGCAGATTAACCGCTTTAATAAAGAAACCATTGCGGAACTACAAAAACCGGAAGAAAGCACCCTAACCTTAGCGCAATACGTTGATGAACGCGGATATGGTCAGGACTTTCTCCGCTGGTATCTCTCCCCGATGGCCGCGGCGGTTTGGTCCAGTCCGCCCGAAAAGATCGAAGACTTCCCCGCCATCACTCTCATGCGTTTTTGGCATAATCACGGCTTCCTCGGCTTGGACACCCAGCATCCGTGGCGCACCGTCACGGGGGGCTCCCAAGAGTATGTGAAAAAAATCACCGCCCCCTTTGCGGATCGAATTCAGAAAGGTGACCCCGTCCTCTCGATTAGCCCAGAAAACGAGGTCAAGACCGCCTCCGGAGCGAGTTCAAAATTCGATCTCATCATCAGCGCTGCCCACGCGGACCAAGCGCTCGCTCTGCTGAGCCAGCCCACGCCGCTGGAGCAAGAAGTCCTCTCGAGCTTCCCTTATCAAAAAAACAAAGCGGTCCTTCACAGCGACGAGCAATTCATGCCGCAGACGCGGCGTTGTTGGGCCTCTTGGAATTATCGCATCACGGGCACACAACACTCCACGATCTACTGGATGAATAACCTCCAAGGAGCCTCCGCAGCGAAGAATTTTTTCGTTTCGATCAATCCTTCCGCGCCCATTTCGGAGGAACACCTCATCAAGGAACTCGACTATGAACATCCGCTCTTTGACCTGCGTAGCATCGCAGCTCAGAAGCGGATCTCTGAGCTGCATGACGCCAATAGCGGCCGCTACTTTTGCGGAGCTTGGCAACGCTACGGCTTCCACGAGGACGGCCTCTGGTCGGCCTTCCGACTCTGCGAAAAAATACTCGGAAGGAGCCCGTGGTCATGAGCGCTTGCCTCTACGAATGCGAGGTGATGCACCGCCGTCTAAAGCCCCAGCAAAAGCGCTTTGACTACCGCATCTTCATGCTCAGCGTAGATCTCGATGATCTCCCTAAACTCCCCTTCCTAGGACTGAATCGCTTCAATCTCTTCGCGCTGAATGATCGCGATCATATCGACCTCGGCGAGCCGGGCGGAATCCGCGCAAATCTCTTCGCTTGGATGGCTGAGCAAAAGATCGACTGCCCAGCAGATGCTCGGGTGCAGCTCATCACCCTTCCACGCGTCCTCGGCTATGCTTTTAATCCCGTCTCATTTTACTACCTCCGCCGTCGTGACGGGCAGGCGCTCTTCGCGATCGCAGAGGTCTGCAATACCTACCATGAAATGAAGCTCTACCTCGTCGATGGCGACCCCTCAGAAAGCGGAGTTTGGCAACGGCAGGTTCAAAAGGAATTTTATGTGTCCCCTTTTTCCGATGTGGAAGACTCCTTCCATTTTAAGCTCGGTCTCCCTTCAGAGAATTGGGCAGTTCAGATTGATAATCTTGATCAAGAGGGCGTGACCCTGCTTTCCTCGATCCGGGGAAAGGCCAAAGCTCTCACGTCCAAGCGGCTCATTTCCTATGGCTTTAAATACCCACTCCTTTCCCTTAAGGTGATTTTTATGATTCACTGGCAGGCCCTTAAGCTCTGGATCCGCAAAGTTCCACACTCCGCAAAAAAAGCAAAAAAGGCCTCTCAAAACGGAGTTCTACGCCCTCATTCCTCACTCACTTCCACCGATGACTAATTCCTCTGCACCTCTCAAGAATGGCCTCGCCGAGCGACTCGTGCTCGGCCTCCTTAATAAAATGCCCGTGGGCCGACTTCGCATGACTTATGCCGATGGTGCCGTGCGGGAGTTCGGGGATCTCTCCACCGAAGTGAGCGCAGAAGTCACGCTGAACCATGATCAAGAGTTCTTCAAACGCTGCGCCTACTACGGCAATGTGGGGATGGGGGAAGCATACACTGACGGCCTCTGGGATACCCCAGACATCCGCGCCGTGATCCATTGGTTTATCATTAATATGCAGGCACTGCAGGGCGCAGACACCTCATCTGATAAATTACCCGGGGTGGGCCTTCTTAAAGTCGTCAATTGGTTCCGGCACCTGAAACGGGCCAACACGATTGAAACCAGCCGCCGTAACATCTCCGAGCACTACGACCTGGGCAACGAGTTCTACTCCCTCTGGCTCGATGCCACCATGACTTACTCCTGCGCGAAGTTTGAAAACAGCGAGCAGGTCTTCGAGGAGGCCCAAAGCGCCAAATACGAGGCCTTGTGCCAAAAACTCCAACTCAAAGCGGATGATCACGTCTTAGAAATCGGCTGTGGTTGGGGCGGCTTCGGGATCCATGCTGCCACCCATCACGGGTGTAAAGTGACCGGCGTCACGATCTCAAAAGAACAGGCAAAATACGCCCGCGAACGAGTCAAAAAAGCGGGACTTGAAGATCAGTTTGAAATCCGTATCGAGGACTATCGCCACATTAAAGGGACCTTTGATAAGATCGTCTCAATCGAGATGATCGAAGCGGTCGGTGACAAATTCCACCAACCCTTCTTCGAAAAATGCGATGAAGTTCTCGCGCCAGATGGCATCATGGCCATCCAAATGATCACGGTTCCCGATAATCGCTACAAGAGCCTGACCAAGGGAGTCGATTGGATTCAAAAAACGATCTTCCCGGGCTCCCTTCTCATGAGCGTGGGACGCGTCAACGAGGTGCTCTTAAAAACCAGCGATCTCTTCCTTCATGATTTGGAAGACTTCGGGGCATTCTACGTCCGCACCCTCCAAAACTGGCACCAGAAATTTAACGCCTCACGTGACGCCTTGCTCAAGTTGGGCTTCGATGAGCCCTTCATCCGCACTTGGAATTACTACCTCAAGTATTGCGAGGCCGGCTTCGGCTCGCGCAATATCTCAGTCGTTCAGGCGGTCTATACCCGTCCCAATAATCCGGCATTGATGGCGTGAGTGAGCGAGCAGACACGATCGATCCTTGGTGGAAGCGTTGGTTCATTAACCCCGTCCTCAAGCAGCTCACGCAAGGGATCTCCGCCGAGAAGCTGGCTTGGACCGTGGCGATCGGCTGCGCTCTAGGGATCTTCCCCATCATGGGGACCACCTCGCTGGTTTGCTTTCTAGCGGCTGCCGCGCTGGGGCTGAATCAACCAGCGATCCAAGTGGTCTGCCATGCACTCTGGCCGGCGCACCTTGCCCTCATTCTCCCCTTTATTAAACTGGGTCAGTGGATTCATGGTGCCCCTGCGATCACGGCATCCATCCCAACTCTACTGAAGGAATTCTTCGCGAGCCCGTGGCAATTCACTCAAGATTATTGGCTCGCCGCATGGCACGGCATTGTTGCTTGGCTCCTCGTGGCCCTTCCTTTGATTCTCCTCACGCGGCTCATCATGCTGCCTCTTCTGCGAGCGGCAGCTCTGCGCATTGAAAGACGAAGGGAGGCCTCCGCATGAAGGATCTCACTCTCTTGGCAAGCGTAGCGAGCGGGGTCCTTCTCGCCTTCTTCCTTGGCTGGCTCTTTGGCACGAAGATCAAAAATTACTCCTTGGTCGACGCACTCTGGGCTGCGGGGATCGGCTTCTCCGGGGTGATCTATGCCATTCTCGGCAGCGGAAACATCTCTAAGCGGATCGCCGCCGCCGCCCTCGCTGGAATCTGGGGTGGGCGCCTCGCCTATCACCTGCAAAAACGGATTCGGAAACACCACCCAGAAGAAGACTCCCGCTATCAAAAACTGCGCAAAATCTGGCAAGGGCGCGTCCCCTCAGCCTTCTTCTACTTCTTCCTAGCTCAGGCCCTCTCCGTGCTCCTGCTCTCACTTCCGTATTTCCTCATCGCGCGCGACTCCACCCCGTGGGGATTTTTTGAAAGCCTAGGCCTCAGTCTCGCCGTGATCGGCTTGGGCGGAGAAATTCTCGCAGATCGCCAAATGTCAAAATTTAAGGAAGCTGACAATCGCCCGACCTCCGTCTGCCGGGGTGGCCTCTGGCGCTACTCACGCCATCCCAATTACTTCTTCGAGATGGTAATATGGATTGGCCTCTACCTCTTCGCCTGCGGATCCGCCTGGGGCTGGCTCACTTTCTTTGCGCCTCTCAGCATCACCTTTCTTCTCCTCAAAGTTACCGGCATTCCTCCGACCGAGGCCTCCGCCCTAAAGCGGAAAGGCGAGACCTACCGCGACTATCAAAAAACCACCAGCGCCTTCATTCCTCTTCCACCCAAAAAATCATCATGAGCCAGATCGACGACCTCCTCGCTAAAGACATCATTCCGGATGCTCTCATCCGCATCGGCATCCGCTCTCGCCTCAAAGGCACTCTTTCCCCCTTCGAGAAGCTCTCCTGCGAAGAGCGGCAAGACCTCATCATGCGCCATGTTCGCGAACTAAAGGAGAGCCCCATCGCGATCGCGACGGATGAAGCGAACGAGCAGCACTATGAACTCCCTACGGCTTTTTTCCAAAAATGCCTCGGCCCACACATGAAATACAGCTCCGGATACTGGGACCCCGGCGTAACGGACATCGAGACCTCAGAGGCTCGCATGCTCGCCCTTTCCTGCGAGCGCGCGGAACTTGAAGACGGCCAGCGCATCCTTGAACTCGGTTGTGGATGGGGTTCCCTCACTCTTTGGATGGGGAAGCATTACCCCAACTCAAAAATCACGGCCGTTTCAAATTCCCGCACCCAAAAAGAATACATCGACGCCCAAGCTCAGGAACGTGGCCTCACAAATATCGAGGTCATCACCGCCAACATGATCTACTATGAGGGCGAGGGCGAGAGCGTCTTCGACCGCGTCGTCTCCGTCGAGATGTTCGAGCACATGAAGAACTACCAGCTCCTCCTCGAGCGGATTTCGCAATGGCTCAAGCCGCAGGGGAAACTCTTCGTCCACATTTTTACCCACCGCGAATACGCATACCACTATGAGGCCAAGGACGAGAGCGACTGGATGGCCCTCTACTTCTTCACCGGCGGCCAAATGCCCTCCGACGACCTTCTCCTCTATTTCCAAAAAGACCTCAAAATCGACGACCATTGGCAGGTCAGCGGAACTCATTACCAAAAAACCTCCGAAGCCTGGCTCTCCCGCATGGACGCCGCCAGCGACGAGCTTAAACCGCTCATCGCTGAAACCTACGGCGCGGCAGATGCCAAGCAATGGTGGGTTTGGTGGCGCTGCTTCTACATGGCCTGCGCCGAACTCTGGGGCTACAAAGGCGGCAACGAGTGGATTGTCTCGCACTACCGCTTCACGAATCGCAAATAGCGCCGTGGTGGCCCAGAGCGCAGAAACTAAGAAAAACTTGCAAGAGGGCCGTTCCAAGGGCATTTGAGGGGAGTTATGCCATCCCAACTTGATAGCCTGAAGGACTTCACCACCGTGGTCGCCGACACTGGCGACTTTACCACCATGGAGGAGTATAAGCCGCAGGACGCCACGACAAACCCCTCTCTCATCCTGCAAGCAGCGAGCAAGCCAGAGTATAAATCAATCGTCGAAAAAGCAGTCTCCGAACATCAGGACTCCGGCCTCAGCGGGAGCGACCTGACCGAGGCCATCATGGATCGCGTTCTGATTCTCTTTGGAATCGAAATTCTCAAAATCGTCCCCGGGCGTGTCTCTACTGAGGTTGATGCCCGTCTCTCCTTCGATAAAGAAGGCACGATTGCCAAGGCCAAGCAGCTCATCGCCGCTTACGAAGCCGAAGGCATTTCCAAAGACCGCATCCTCATCAAGATTGCTTCAACTTGGGAAGGCATTAAAGCGGCGGAAGAGCTCGAGAAAGAGGGCATTCACTGCAACCTCACCCTCCTCTTCGCCTTCGCGCAAGCGGTTGCCTGCGCCGAGGCCAAGGTGCAACTCATCTCACCTTTCGTTGGTCGCATCTACGATTGGTTTAAAAAGGAAAATAACACCGACTACGTGGGTGATGAGGACCCCGGAGTCCAATCAGTCACCAAGATTTATAACTACTATAAAAAGCATGCTTATAAGACCGAGGTGATGGGAGCCTCCTTCCGCAATGCAGGTCAAATCACCTCCCTTGCTGGCTGCGACCTTCTCACCATTTCCCCCGGACTCCTTGAAGAACTCCAGAATGCCGAGGGGCCACTCGAGCAAAAGCTCAATGCCGATGCTCCAGATAGCTCTCTGGAAAAAATCACACTCGATGAAAAATCCTTCCGCTTCGCGTTTAACGAAGACGCAATGGCCACCGAGAAAACCGCGCAAGGAATCCGCGCCTTCTCAGCAGACATCGTGAAGCTTGAAAAGCTCATCGAGTCGATGCTCTAGACGACCTTTCCTATTTTAAAAAAAGCCTGCATCGCATGATGCGGGCTTTTTTTATAGCCTCGCAGAAATGAAAGTCCTCCTCCCGATCATCACTCTCATCCTCGGCGGAATGATTGGGTATTTCCTCCGACCTGAAACACCTGCTCCCTTGCCGCCCGAAGTCACCCTCCAAGGTCTCGGCGAAGTCACGGGAGGGCATTTCACCTTAGCCGAAGTCATTCAACAAACGAGTGGCGTGAAAATCCTCACGGCTGACTCCAGCCATGCCGACCTCCTCGCTGAAATCGAAAAAGCCGGGCAAAAAGTCAGTCACCTCATGAGCCAAGTCGGCTCACCGGCCCGCCAAAAACGTCGGATCAACGAAGTCTCTTCCCTCTTTGAAGACGCCCTCCGCGAAGCACTCAATTCTCATCCAAATTTCACCTGTGACTTCCCAAAAACTCGCGCGGGCGAGACCCAGCGCGCTGGCTACCCCGACCTTCGTGTCGAGCACCTCCCCAGCGGAACCATCGCCTATCTCGACCCAAAACTCTTCGAAGAAAAATCGATCAAGTCGAGTTTTCGGAGTTTTTACTACGAACCTGCCGGAGAAACTTCCAAAGTCACCGAAGACGCCCTCCACCTTCTTATCGGCTTCCCCCATGATGGCAAGACCCGCCAATGGACCTTCGCTCCCCCAAAGGTCGTCGACCTCTCAAAACTCACCGTAAAACTCAAAACCGAGTTCTCCGCCTCCAACAAAGAACTCTATCAAAAATAGAGCTATTGTGCCTTCAATTGCCCCTCTCCCCTCACCCGATATTGGTAAGAGGTCAGTTCACGAAGCCCCATTGGCCCTCGCGCGTGCAGTTTATCAGTCGAGATTCCGATCTCCGCGCCAAAGCCAAATTCTTCCCCATCACTGAAGCGGGTCGAGACATTGTGGAAGACACAGGCCGAATCGATTTCACGCATGAATTTCTCCGCGGCATCCGTATCGGCTGTCACGATCACTTCAGTATGCTGAGAGCTGAATTCGTTGATATGAGCCACCGCCGCTTCGAGAGTAGGCACTACTTTCACCGCCAGAATGTCATCGAGATACTCCGTCACCCAGTCCTCCTCTGTCGCAGGCTTGGCCTCGATCAATTGACAAGTCGCCTCATCGCCTCTCAGCTCGACATTTTTTGCGGAGAGAGCTGCCGCGACCAAAGGTAAAAACTCAGCAGCAATCGCCTCATCCACCAAAAGCGTCTCAAGCGCATTACAAACACTGGGCTTCTGCGTCTTGGAATCGACGACGATTTTCACCGCCATCTCCAAGTCCGCCTTGGGGTGAATGTAGGCATGGCAAATCCCATCATAGTGCTTAATCACGGGCATTCTCGCCAAGGAGACCACTGTTTCAATGAGGCCCTTGCCTCCCCGTGGAATGATGAGATCGAGATACTGATCCATCCCCGCCATCACCGCGACACTCTCACGATCGGTGAAGGGAATCAGCTGCACAGCCCCTTCTGGAAGTCCCGCTTTCTCTCCCCCAACTTGGAGCGCCTCAGCTAAGGCTCGGTTAGAGTGAATCGCTTCTGATCCTCCACGCAGAATCGTGGCATTCCCGGACTTTAAGCAGAGCACGGCAGCATCACTCGTGACGTTTGGGCGACTTTCATAAATAATCCCGATCACCCCGATCGGGACTCGAACTTGCTGGATCTGGATCCCATTGGGTCGCTCCCATTCATTCAAAATTTCACCAAGCGGGTCTGCGAGAGTCGCCACGTTTTCGACCCCCGCCGCCACGGCCTCAAGGCGAGTTTTATCGAGCCGTAAGCGGTCTAGCATGGCGGGGGTAAGCCCCCTCTTTTCTCCCGCTGAAAGATCATGTCCATTTGCCTCCAGAATTTCCCCCGCTGCGGCACGAATCCCCTCCGCCATTGCGCGCAGGATTTCGTTTTTTTTCTCCTCTGAGAGGACGGCTAAAGCGAGCGCTGCGGCGCGCGCCTTTTTCCCCATCGCATAGATTTGGTCTGTGATCTCTTCGCTCGTCATGCTGTCACAAAATGAAACACATCTTGCCGCCAAAAGGAAATCCTGATCTCCCGCGCGCTCCTCAAGAGACGGAAACCAAGCAGGCACCACGCCTCAAGGATGCCGTGAATGGTCTTAAAATCATTCACGCTCTAGCAGAATCTCATCTCCCAGCACGACCATCTCGACCGATCCCTTCAGAGTCTTATCTAAAAAAGGCGTGTTAGAGCTTTTTGACTTCATGAACTCTTTCGTGAAAGTCGTCTCCTTTTCCGGATCAAATACGATCAAATCTGCGGGCTTCCCCTCGGCCACCTCGGCCACCTCCAGCTCCATCATACGACGAGGCTCAGCTGAGTATCTTTTCACAAGCAAGTCCCAGCCAAATTCCCCCGTGGTAATAAAGCGGTCATGCAAGGAAACGAGTGCCGTATCCAAGCCGCTAATGCCATTCGGGGCATCGACAAAGGCTTGCGATTTCTCAAACTCGGTATGCGGGGCATGATCGGTCGCGATGATGCGAAAAACACCATCCTTTAAACCCTGCAAAAGCGCCGCGTTATCTTCGCGAGTCCGCAGCGGAGGGTTCATTTTGTAGTGCGTATCGTAGTCGCCGATGTCCTCATCCGCGAACATGAGGTGGTGCGGAGAAACCTCGCCCGAAACTTTCGCTCCACGCTCATCACGCCACCAGCGGATCGTCTCCATTCCAATCGCGGAACTGACATGCTGAATGTGGAGCGTGGCGCCCGTGGCGTGCGCTAGGCGAATATCTCGATCCATGCAAATTTCCTCTGCCAGAGCGGGCGTTCCTTGAATGCCAAGCCGATAACTCACAGGCCCTTCATTCAGGGCGCGAGGGCCGCAAAGCTGCGGGTCTTCACAATGACTCGCGAAGAACATTCCAAACTCCGTTCCGTATTCCATCGCTCGCTTCAGCAAAGCGGCATTCGGAACGGCATCACCATCGTCCGTCAGCATGAGAATCCCCGCATCTTTCAAACCCGCAATCGGAGCCATCTCTTCACCCGCTCGATTCACGGTGATGCAAGCCGAGGTATGAACTGGAATGCGACACTTCTTTCCCAAATCCAAAACCCGCTTCACCACGGTTGGTGAGTCAATCGAAGGCGCGGTATTGGGCATCATGACCACCCCAGTGATCCCACCGTTGATCGCCGATTCCGCGCCGTCATAAATCGTCTCCTTATGCTCCTGCCCAGGCTCACGAAAATGCACGTGAGCGTCAAACATCCCCGGCATGATAACTTGTCCCGTGCAATCCACGACCCGCGCATCGGCAGGAGCATCGATCACGCCGACCGCTTTAATGACACCATCGACGATCCAAACATCCGCCCTCTTGGGCGCTTCATTTTCAGTGGCGACTTCACCGCCTTGGAGAAAGAGATTCATAAAATTAGGAAACTTGTGGTTTGAGGCCGAAGAGCACGGCCATTCGTGCAGCGATGCCATTTTCAACCTGCTGCGAGATCAAGCAGCGCTCGTAATCCAACACCGCGTCGCAAAGCTCAACTCCGCGATTGATCGGCCCCGGATGCATCACATAGATGCCCTCATCCCTGATGCGCTTGAGTCGCTCTTCGCTAATTCCAAAGACCGAGTGATACTCGCGATCACTCGGATAAAATGGCGCTTCCTGCCGCTCCTTCTGAACGCGCAAAAGATAGACCGCATCCGGTCCCCATTTCATGGCCTCTTCGTAATTTGTGAAGCGTCGAAACTGCGTCTTCGGCACCAAGCTTCCCGGCCCACAAAAAGCCACTTCCACTCCTAACTTCGAGAGAATGGTGCTCGTCGAACGGGCCACTCGGCTGTGCAAAATATCGCCCATGATGAGCACCTTGCGCCCCTCCATCTCGGGATAAACTTCCCGCAGCGTAAAGGCATCGAGCAAAGCCTGAGTGGGATGAGCGTGCGCTCCGTCGCCCGCATTAATGACGGAGGCATTCGTCTGGCGCGCAATCGCAGCCGCTTGCCCTGCAAGGCGATGCCGCACCACGATGTAATCCGCACGCATTGCTTGCAAAGTATCGATGGTATCGCGAACCGATTCCCCCTTCGTCACTGAGGAATGCGGCACATCAAAGATCGTGACATCAGCTGAGAGCCGCTTCGCCGCCACTTCAAAGGAAGAGAGTGTCCGCGTGCTGGGCTCATAAAAAAGCATCAAGACCGTCTTTCCTTTCAAGGCCGGGACCTTTTTCACCGAGCGGGTGAAGAGGTCTTTAAATGGCACCGCTTGATCGAGCAGATGAATGATTTCCGCGCGGTCGAGTGAGACAATATCCAGGAAATCTTTACGGGCCATAATTCTAAAATCTATTGAGTGATAATTTCGACCAAATCCTTACCATCGGTCTTTTGTAAGCTGACATCGATCCGGTCTTTCCGCTCCGTGCTGAGTGTCTCCCCGACAAATCGCGGCTCAACGGGAATCTCGCGATGACCACGATCGATCAACACCGCCAAATCCACCTTCGCCGGACGACCGTAGTCGAAGAGAGCATCGAGCGCCGCCCGAATCGTGCGGCCCGTGAAAATAACATCATCTACTAAAACGACATGCGAACCATCGACTGGGAAATCAATCTCACTGCTCTGGAGCGTCGGGTTACTGCTGAGGTGTTCGTAATCATCGCGGTAAAGCGAGATATCAAGAACCCCCAGGCGGACTTGAGCGCCGCGTGCCTTTAAAAGATCATAAACGCGCTCGGCCACTTCATCACCCCGGCTGCGGATCCCCACCAAATCCACCTGTGTCCCAGCGGCAGCTTGAAAGATCTGCTCCGCAAGACGGTCGATCGCCTGCGAGATTGCAGAGGGGTCCAAGGCGGTGCTCATTTCGTTCGGCAAGATCTTAGGATGAAAGTTTCTCGTGTAAAACAGGAATCAAAAAAATCAGGGTGACTGTTGAGAGATGACTTAGCTTTTAAAGAGGTGCTGGAAATTAAAAATGCATGCGCCCAATGTCAGCCCGTCGTTGACTCCCGGCGAAGGTCACTTTGGCTGCCTCCGCGTGGGCCTTATCGACCGCTTCTTCGCGAGTTTTACCTCCCGCGACAATCGCCAAGACACGCCCGCCATTCGTCGCCCAGTCATCACCAATCTTCTTGGTCCCAGCATGATAAACGCGCGCATCTTGAACCGCATCCAAGCCATGAATGACATCATCGGCACGGGAACTTTCTGGATAGCCAGCGGATGCCAAAATACAGCAAACCGACCAGCCCTCGCTAAAGGAAAGCAGTTCCGGTTTCAAATTCCCCTTAGCGCCTTCGAGGCAGAATTCCGCCAAATCACCTGAAACCAGCGGCATCACCGCTTGGCACTCAGGATCACCAAAGCGACAATTATACTCGATGATCTTTGGCCCATTTTCCGTGAGCATGAGACCAAAATAGAGGAAGCCCTTGTAGTTCAGCTCATCCTTTTCAAGCCCAGCCACCGTTGGCGCGACAATCTCCTCTTCAATCCGCTTCATGAGCTCGGGATCAGCCAGTTGACGACTCGCCACCGCGCCCATTCCTCCGGTATTCGGACCCTCATCACCTTCGCCGATTCGCTTGTAATCACGTGCAGGAGTCAGGATGAGATACTCTGGCCCACTCACTGCCGCAAAGATGGAAATCTCCGGCCCAACCAAACATTCTTCCACCAGTAGACGCCCCGGACCGAAGCGTCGCTCCACCATGACCTCTTGTAGAAACTCTTCAGCCGCCGCTTCATCAGGACAAACCGCCACGCCCTTTCCTGCGGCCAGCCCATCAAATTTCAAAACGGTGGGATACTTCCCCCCAATCGCCTCGCGAGCTTCATCGAGGTCTGCGCAGCCTGCGGCAGCTCCCGTGGGAATGTCATGACGGAGCATGAACTCCTTTGCGAACTCCTTGGAGGCTTCCAT
>CALDZJ010000013.1 GCA_937944055.1 uncultured Verrucomicrobiales bacterium
TGATCCTTCCCATGAATTTTTGACGCGATGGACGGGCCCGGTGATGCTTTCGATGAGTTGGTAGCTTTGATCAAGGTATTGGTAGGTGTAGACCTGGGCGTTGCGGTCATTGGTGACTGTCTCGAGGCGGCCTGCGTGGTCGCCTTGGGTCCAGGAGAAAGGGCACTAAAATTAAGTCATTTAGGGCGCTCCGCTTAAGTTCGACACCGGATGCGAAATTTTCATTGGCCTATGACCAGTGACAGCGTTTCACTCTGGGTATGTCAGTTGAATATAAAACACCTCGCTCAGCCCGCGATGAGATTGAGGGCATCGTTTACCTTCCTCGGCTCTTTGATAAGGTCCGTCTTTACCATGCTGGCATTCTTCATCCAGATTTTCACACCAATCTGGGCCTTGGCATGGATCTTTGGACTTGCCAGTTTCTCGGCGTCGATTACCACGAGCTGAAGGAGCAAGTGCTGGCGGGAGCCAGTGACGAACAAGCCCTGATGTGGGCACGCGAACATGGCATCACCCGTCCCGATTTTGAGAAAGCCTGGTTCTCCGCGTATATTAAGACGCGCGGCTTTCGCGATGACATGTCTGCCCGTCTGGCTGAGCGTAAGAAGGAAGACCCGAAAACCGACCGCGAAGATATTCTTACTTTCATGGACTATATCGAGGTAGACGAAGGTCGCGGTCTTTAGGCTCGTGCCTTTTTTACTCACATTCGTAATTTAGAATTTCACCAAGCAATGAGCGATTTTTACTACCAAGAGCCCTTTCCTCTGGGCCCAGATCCTACTGAATATGAAAAGATTTCTTCTGACTTTGTCAGTAGCGCTGAGTTCGAGGGGCAGGAGATTCTTAAGATTGATCCCAAGGGCTTAAGCCTTCTCTCGAACGAGGCGATCAAGGCGATTTCTTTCAAGCTTCGGACTTCACATGTCAAACAAGTCGCCTCGATTCTCGATGACCCTGAGGCGACGGAGAACGATCGTATGGTCGCTTTGATGCTTCTTAAAAATGCCTCGATCGCAGTTCACGGGATCCTCCCTGGTTGCCAAGACACTGGCACTGCTATCGTGATGGGTAAAAAGGGAGAGGGTGTCTTCACCGGGGTTGATGATGCAGAGGCCCTCTCGGCTGGCATCCATAAGACCTACCAGGAAGAAAACCTCCGCTACTCGCAAGTCTCCCCGCTCGATCTCTATAAGGAGGTCAATACTAAGACGAACCTCCCAGCACAGATTGATCTCTACGCCACTCCCGGCGCCGAATACAAGTTTCTCTTTATGACAAAGGGCGGCGGCTCCGCCAACAAGTCCTTCCTCTATCAGCAGACCAAATCGCTGCTAAACCCGGAGAGCCTCATGGAATTTTGTGTCGAGAAAATGCGGAGCATCGGCACCTCTGCCTGCCCCCCTTATCACCTCGCCTTTGTGATCGGTGGCACGAGCGCTGAGACTTGCCTTAAGACGGTCAAACTGGCCTCTGCCCGTTACCTTGATGAGTTGCCGACGGAGGGAAATGAGCATGGGCAGGCCTTCCGCGACCTCGCAATGGAAGAGAAGCTGCTCCAAGCCGCTCGTAAAATTGGCATCGGGGCCCAGTTCGGCGGTAAATACTTCGCGCACGATGTCCGCGTGATCCGTCTGCCTCGCCACGGAGCTTCCTGCCCAGTGGGTCTCGGCGTCTCATGCTCGGCAGATCGTCAAGCCAAAGCTAAGATCACCAAAGACGGGATTTTCCTCGAGAAACTTGAAGAAAATCCCGGCCGCTTCATTCCGGAGGAATTCCGAGACTGGAAGTTTAAAGGGGTAGAGATAGACCTTGATCAAGGAATGGAGTCCACTCTTGCCACTCTTTCAAAATACCCCGTAACCACGGCAATCTCACTCAGTGGACACATCATCGTCGCTCGTGACATTGCCCACGCCAAGCTGAAGGAGATCTTGGAAGCAAAAGGCGACTTCCCTGATTACTTTAAAAAATACCCCGTCTATTATGCGGGCCCTGCCAAAACTCCAGAAGGCATGGCATCCGGCTCCTTTGGGCCGACGACCGCTGGGCGCATGGATCCATACGTTGACCTCTTCCAAGAGAATGGAGCCTCTATGGTGATGCTCGCGAAGGGGAATCGCTCTCAAATGGTCACTGATGCTTGCCAGAAACATGGCGGTTTCTACCTCGGCTCTGCCGGAGGCCCCGCCGCCTTACTTGCCAAAGAGCATATTAAGAGCCAAGAAGTCGTCGATTTCCCCGAATTAGGAATGGAGGCCGTCTGGAAAATCAGAGTTGAAAACTTCCCCGCCTTCATCCTCGTCGATGATAAAGGGAATGATTTCTTCACCCAGATTAGCCAATGCCCGGTTCATTAGCTCGAATTCACCCACTCATTTCTAGTAGCTGAGCTTAGCAGGACCGCTCACATGCTAAACCGTTGAGCTGCGGAAAACCCAGATTGCAGGGCAAAAAAAATCCCCTGATTTCTCAGGGGCATAAATCGGAGTGAGTGGTCGGGGAGACAGGATTCGAACCTGCGACATCTGCGTCCCAAACGCAGCGCTCTACCAAGCTGAGCTACTCCCCGTCACTTGCGAGGGCGGGAAACTGTGTCACGCGACGAAAAATGGCAAGCCGAAATCGTAGAGAATTTCTCTCTTTTCTCACCCAACGATAAACGGGGCCTATTTGATCAGCCTTAGTTCAGCTTTATCAATTCTCCTCCCGCGCCCACATCTCTCCTTGCTCATCGACCATGAGCACTAAAGGACGTCAACATACAGCACAGTCGTAATCCAACTCTCCTCCAAAATCCTCAGGACCCACCTGCGAAATTTCGAAAAATTCGCCGCATGACGGACACTGGATCTCTTGAGCGCTCATCTTGCTGAGGTGCCAGAGAAATTCCCTTCCTGCAATTCACAAAAAACACTGTCTTATAGACTGTTACTGATATTCATTGCTTGTTTTGTTTTAAGAAAACTTAATGAAATTACCTTGCTTTTCTTTGGAAATACAAAAAAAGTTTGACCAAACTTCCCATTTCAGCTTAATTTGCGTCGAAGAGTTTTTCAAACCCCTTCCAACCACCCTAACAAAATCATGAAAACTGTAAATGCACTCTCCCTCGCGGCCGTTGGCCTTGTCGGGTCCGCTCATGCTTTCTCTCTCGATTTCTCGGCCTTCGCCAATGGACTTGAGTTAGACAACAGCATCGTTGTTCCTGTTCCCGGATACGGAAACGTTCGCTTCACGGAGTCTCCTACTCCTCCGACCTCACTTGAAATCACGGATCAATTTGCCCCCTTCACCGGCATCAACTTCGTCGACGGCGAGACTGTCTTCGTCACTTTTGAAGGAGGAGCTGTCAGAAATGTCGATTTCGCATTTGCTGGTGTTGGAGCTGGTGAGTCATTCACCGCTACTGCTCTCAATTCTCCTGACAATGGATCACGCAGCGTCACGTTCTCTGGAACTGGTGCAGCACTCATCGCAGCTAACTTCGATGCTGTCCCTGAGCCATCCTCCACTCTTCTCGTAGCACTCAGTGCTCTCGGCTTGGTGGCACGCCGCCGCCGCTAGTGATTGAGTCTCCAAGACTTTTACGCTAATTTTACAAAACTGCCGTTCCGCAAGGGATGGCAGTTTTTTTATGCTTCCTTCAGAAACACTTCCCCTAAAAAAGGCGGCAGTCGCTTGAAGCCGCTTGAAGCACCCCTTTCAGAGATGATCCTTCTCTGAGGCACTCCTCTCTAGTCAGGGCGAGAAGGACTAGGAAGGCAGATAAAACCCATTTCCTGAAACACCTTCCTCCCACTTTCTGGAGCGCTCACAAATTCCGCAAAATGGAGGGCCCGCAATCTACGCTCGGACGACGCTAAGACCCCAATCCCAGCCACCTTCACGCGCTGTGAAAATTCTGGTAGCGCGACCCACTCCACTCCTCGGTAATCATGCGCCACCGCAGCCCAGGCGATCGCCACATCCACCGCGCCCGTCGCAACATCTTCCACGAGGTGATTCACGGTCGGCTTCGTAACTAAAACCCGCGCTTTCATTTTATCTGAGATCCCAAGCTCACGAAAGACATCCCAAGTATGTCGTCCGATTGATGTCGACTGATCCCCCAAAGAGATCCGCAACCCTGCGCGTGATAAATCCTCTAATGTTCTCAATTTCTTTGGGTTCCCTTCCGCGACGACTAGCCCAGCTATCAAACGGACGATCGGAAATTGCTCTCTTACCCCGCCCTGAGCCCGAATTCGTTCTAGGTAAGTCTCATCAGCTGGTAAGAACACATCTCCCCCGGCCAATTCTAGCTGGCTCATGAGAGCGCCCGATCCGCCAAACTGCAGATGAATCGGCACTCCAAACTTAACTTCATACTTCCTCGCAATGTCCACCATAGGCTTCCGAAAGCCCGCAGCGCAATAAACCAACAATTCCTCTCCCCGATCCGCAGCGTGATCCGCGCCCCGCCTTCCTTCCCTCCGCCCGTCCTGTAGCAGCCAGCAGATCGCTCCTCCCAAGATAAAGAGCAGGGAGCAGGACACAAGAATCAGACGCTTCATCAAGCTGGCTTTTATCGAAGCCCAGCGGAAGAAAGCGATCAGAAAAAACAAGTCTCCTTGAAGAGAACTCACTTTCGCGTTAGCCAGTCTCCTCGAGATTTATTCTACCAAATCAGCTTCCCGACATTCAATGAACTCCCGCCTTCTTCCCAGCGCGCTGATCTTGCTCGCTCTTTTTCCCTCCTGTTCCGAAAAAGAAACATCGAGCTACCTTGCCCCGCCCAGCTACCAAACCTTCCACAACAAAAAGCATGGGGCATTTTTTCAAATCCGCCACGGAGATGATTTCTACATCGCCAGCTCAATTCACCAGGGAGGGGCCGCAAAGAATGCTGCGATCTTTCGCGCCGGCCAAAAAAGCCCCGTTATTTTAAAGAAACGTGCCCACCTCCAAAAAGACCTCCACCTTTGGACCTACGATCCCAGCACCCTCCCACAAGATGACGCCCTTCCTTACAGGTCTGACATTGAAATCCGAAAAGGCGACCGGATCTTCATTCTCAACAAAGGCCAAAAGATCGCCGCCACCGTCTCCGCACTCCCAGAAGGAGAGCAGTTCCGCCACTCCTATCAATCCGACGCGCCCTTCCCCGCCGGAGGTATGAGCGGATCTCCGGTCTTCCTTCCTCGAGCTGGCTCCGTCATCGGAGTCCTCCAAACCGCCAATCACAAGAAGTCCGCCCGCTTCGGGGGATTTGAAAAAATCAACCTGCCCTGATCCCAAACCCCCTCACATAATAGGAGTGAGCCCGTCCCGCGCCACAGATCCCCCACTGACTGAAACTTTTTGCACGCTTGCCACGTATTAAACTCTCACTCAAACTTCTCGCATGCGTTTTCTGATAAGCCTTCCTCACGCTCTGGTTCTAGCTTTGGCCCTAGCCTTGCCCCTTCCTCTCAGCGCTACCGACCTCGTCTACGATGCCTTCGAGTCAGATGGCTTCGGCGAATGGGCCCTTGAAGGGAAGGCATTTGGAAAATCTCCCACAGCCGCTAGCCCCCGCGGCTTAAATGGTAAAGTCACCGCTTACTCAGGCTCCTACTACGTCAGCTCAGCACACGGCGGAGACCGCCCCACAGGCTCGCTCACCTCACCCGAGATCGAGCTGAAACTCCCCTACCTTGGCTTCCACATTTCCGGAGGAAAACACAAAGGAAAAACCGCCGTGCAACTCCTCATCGACAACAAAGTAGTCCTCGAGGCCAATGGCCAAAACTCGCTCGTGATGCGCCAAGTCATCTGGCCCCTGAAAGATCACCTTGGTAAGAAAGCGCGCCTTCGCATCATCGATAACGAGAGCGGAACTTGGGGCATCATTAACGCCGACCACTTTGTCTTCTCAGATCAGCCACAGCCCTTCTTCCCAAAAACCATAAACCCCACCGCTCGGCCAAACAGCGCCAGAGTAGCGACAGATGTCATCCCCGGCATGACCGTTCCCAATGGCTCAGTCGTCACCCTCTTCGCCAATAATAAGGATCATAAAATCTATTCTCCCACCGCCATCACAGTCGATGATCAGGGGAAAGTCTACATTGCTGAAACTCACCGCCTCCGCTCCGGAGTCGAAGATAACCGTGATCACCTCTACTGGATCGTCGATGACATGGCCTCTCAAAGCACCGACGACCGCCTCGCCATGTATGAAAAATGGAAAGGCCGCTTCCCGCCCGAAAGACTGACAAAGGTCTCCGATAAAGTCCGCATTCTAGTCGACTCAGATGGCGATGGCGTTGCAGACACCTCCCAAATTTTTGCGGATCAATTCAATAAACCACTCGATGGAGTTGCCGCAGGCGTAATGGCCTTTGAAGGTAAAATTTACTTCGCCTGCATCCCTAACATCATGACCCTTGAAGACACGGATGGTGACCTCAAGGCAGATGTCCAGAACATCATCCAAGATGGCTTTGGCGTCCGCGTCTCCTTCTCCGGGCATGACCTCAATGGCTTCGTCCTCGGGCCAGATGGCCGCCTTTATGCCACCATTGGCGATCGCGGATTCAGCATCACAACCCGCGAAGGAAAGCTCTATCACTTCCCCGGCCAAGGTGCGATTCTCCGCTTTGACCCTGACGGATCACACATGGAAGTCGTCCACACCGGACTGCGTAACCCGAAGGAGATCGCCTTCGACAAATTCGGCACCGCCATCACCGTCGACAATAATTCAGACCAAGGCGACCGCGCCCGCGTCGTCTTCATGCTAGAAGGGGCAGACTCTGGCTGGCGCATGGGCCACCAAATCCTCCACTCCTTTCACACCACCGCCGGCATCCCAGACCGCCCAATTAACCAATGGATGCAGGAAAAAATGTGGGAACCTCAGAATGAGGCGCAACCCGGTCACATCATCCCGCCCATGCTCAATCTCACCTCTGGCCCTTCCGGCCTAGCTTACTACCCAGGCACCGGATTCAGCCTTGGCTGTAGAGATCAATTCCTCATTTGTGACTACCGCGGAAGCGCCGCCGTCTCCGGCATTTGGAACTTCAGCATTAAAGAAAAAGGCGCCGGGTTCGCAGTTGATCAAGCCAGAAAATTTAACTGGGGCGTCGCCGCCACCGACCTCGAGTGGGGCCCAGATGGTAAGCTCTACGTTGCCGACTACGTCTCAGGCTGGTCCTCCCACAACAATGGCCGCATCTACTCCCTCGCCGAAAAAAACCCCGGCGAATCCATCTCCCAACTCCTCGCCGAGACCAATCTAAAAGAGGCCCCCTCCGCTACTCTCGCCTCCCTTCTCTCTCACCCAGACCAGCGCATTCGCCTCCGCGCACAACTCTACCTTGCTGACCGCCCAGACGCCCTAGGCCACTTCACCGCCGCCTCAAACCAGACGCTCAATCCCATCGAGCGCCTCCACGGGATCTGGGGGCTCGGCATCATGGCACGTAAGCACCAGAGCCAAGCCGCCACCGCCTTCCTCGTAAAACAACTTCAAAATAATGTCCCCCTCGTCCGTGCTCAAATCGCACAAGCCCTCGGCGAGTCCACCCTGAAAAACGCCGACTTCCTTACCCCGCTTCTCTCAGATGGGGCCCCCCGAGTTCGCGCCCTCGCCGCCATCGCGATCGGCCGGATCCGCGACCCCAAGGCCCTCCCCGCCATCCTAGAAATGATCCAGCTCAACGAGAGAACCTCGCCCGGCGACCCCACCCTCCGCCACTCCGGCGTCATGGCCCTCCTTGGTTCCGCCTCGGAGCCCGAACTCAGCAAAATGGCTCGCCATGATTCCCATGCCATCCGCCACAGCGCCCTCCTCGCCCTGCGCCGCCTCGGCAGCCCCGAATGCGCAAATTTCCTCGGAGACACGAATCTACTCATCGCCAATGATGCGATCCGCGCCATCCACGATACACAGATCGAAGCCGCGCGCCCCGTCATGACCCCACTTCTCGATGACCCCGCGCTCGGCAGCTCGCAGCGGCCCATCTCGCGCATGCTTCTTCGCCGCCTCATCCACAGCGCCTTCCGCATCGGTAATAAACAAAACCTGACCCGCCTCATCAAAGCCGCCGCTCATCCCACTTTTCCGATCGAAGAGCGCCAAGAAGCGATGCGACTTCTCGCCATGTGGGTGGAGCCCCACGCCGTCGATCAATCCATCGGCAAGCACGCCCCGCTCCCCTCCCGTGATCCACAAATCCTCAAAACAGTCCTCACAAAAAACATCGGCCTTCTCCTCGCTGGAGGACCAGAAATCTTCGGCAACACCATGAAGCTCGCCCTCAAAAACAACATCGAGCACGAAGGACTAGACTCAGGCAGTCTCACCCGCATCATCCGCGATGATCAGACCGATGCCCAAACCCGCGCCGCAGCTCTCAATCTCTTCCTCAAAGGGAACCCTGAAGACGCCGACCTCCTTCTCAGCGAAGCCGCCGCCTCCAAAAATGACACCCTCGCCAACGCGGCACTCACCCTCGCTTCCAAGCGCAACCCCGCCGCCACCGTCGCCGCCCTTCGAGGCGCCCTCGCCTCAGAGAATAGCGCTCGGCGCCAAACCGCATGGAGAATTATCGCCAACCTCCCTGCCGAACACGCCGTCCCCCTCCTCCGCGATGGCCTCAATCAACTCAGCGAAGGCAAAGGAGACCGCGCCTCAAATCTCGATCTCTTGACCGCAGCCCAATCGCGCGAAGAACCCGCCATCAAATCCGCCCTCACCAACTACCAAGCCTCACTCGACCAAGATGACCCCCTCGCCAAATGGCAAAACACCCTCGCCGGAGGAAACGCCAAACGCGGATTTAAAATCTACAAATCCCACGGAGCCGCGCAGTGCATGCGTTGCCACCGCGCTGATTCAGGCCACTCCGAGGGAGGAGAAGCTGGTCCTAACCTCATGGGCGTCGCGCTCCGGCACGATGCACGAGGCCTCCTCGAATCCCTCATCCTCCCGCATGCCCAGATCGCCGATGGCTTCGGCATCGCAAACTTAAAATTCCAAGATGGCTCCAGCAAAGCAGGCCTCATCATCAGCCAAAACGAGCAACACCTCGACCTCAAGGAAGGAGAATCACAGATCTGGCGCATCAAACGCAGCGACCTCGCCGAAGAGCCCAAGCCCCTCTCAGGAATGCCTGCCATGGGAGCCATCCTCACACCCACCGAAACCCGAGACCTCCTCGCCTGGCTCCTCACCCTCACCAAAGCAAACCCTGAAACCCCTCCGAACTATAAAGTTGAAGAACTCACCTTTGACAAAGCCAAAAAGATGGACGAAGTCCAAAAAACCACCGAGACTCCCGCCCCTCAACCCACCGAACCAAAAAAGAACGTGAGCGAAACAAAAAAAATCGACCCAGCAATCGACCCAGCAGTGATGGCACTGGGAAAACAGCAATACATGCTTTGCGCAGCCTGCCACGGCCAACAAGGTGAAGGCGTCGCCAACGTGGGACCACCCTTAGCCAACTCAGAATGGGTCACCGGACCCATCGAGAACCTCATCCGGATTCAGCTCCGTGGACTCAAAGGCCCTATCAAAGTAAATGGCAAAGACTATGACTTCCCCGCCGGAATGGTCGCCATGGGAATGGGCCAGCCAGATGAAAACATCGCCGCCGTCCTCACTTACATTCGTAATGATTTTGGCAATACCGGAACCCCCGTCACCCCAGCAATGGTCGCCGCTCTAAAAGGCGAAATCGGGAAACCCCAGCTCACAGTTGCCGATCTCATCGACCCACACGCCTCTGCCGCCACCAGCGAGCCAGATGCCCCAGCACCCGTCCTCGCCCAGATTCCCTCCACCGGACTCGGCGCTCCCACCATCGGCCTTGTCATGTTCCTCATCATCGCCGGGCTCAGCCTCCTTGGCGCGCTCCGCATGAAGGCCACCTCCAAGTAAGCTGACCAAAACAAACTCTCAAAAACGCTCCGGGAAACCGGGGCGTTTTTTGCGCCTACCTTAGCCCATCTCCAAGACCCGATCTCCCAAAGCCCTCGCCTCAACAATAGAATGGGTCACATGCAAGGTCGTCACCTTTTCCCGCTCAATCATGGCTCGAATCATTGTCAAAACATCCTCATGTCGCGCCTCATCCAAGCCACTGAGAGCCTCATCCAGACACAACAACCTCGGCCGTAAAGCCAAGGCCCGCCCTAGAGCAACTCGTCTCGATTCCCCACCCGACAATCCCTTCGGTAACCTCTCCAACAAATCTTCCAAACCTAATCCCACTGCCAAGCTCTCCACTCGCTCGCCCATCGCCTTCCGCTTCCATCCATGCAGCCTCGGGCCAAATGCCAGATGCTCCCGCACCGTCATCGTAGGAAATAGGACCACATCTTGAGGAACCAAGCCCACCCCTCGTCCTCCCGCCGCCAAGTTCGTAACATCCTCCCCCCCCAAATAAATTTTCCCAGCCTGCCGCCACGCCTCTCGCAAGCCACAAATCACCTCCATCACCGTCGTCTTCCCGCAGCCACTCGGCCCCATCAAGGAGAGACACTCCCCCTCCGCAATCTCCAAAGAAAAATCCCGAAGCTCAAAGGCTCCCACTCTCACTGCCAATTTCTCAAGCCTCAAAAAACCACTCACCGCGAACCTCCTCTCCCTAAAAAACCCCTCACCAAAAGCAAGGTCGATACCGCAATCACAACCATGATTAAGGAAAGCGCCGCCGCTCCCGCAAGATTCCCTAAATTAATCTCCAAAAAAACCGAGCTTGATAGCACCTCTGTTCTCCCTCGCGTTGCCCCCGCGAAGATCAAAATAGGCCCGAATTCTCCGAGCGCGCGAGCCCAAGCCATCGTCCCCGCCGCAATCATCCCCTTGCTCGCCAGCGGAAAAATCACCCGGGCGAAGGCCTGCCCGCGATGGCAGCCCAGAGTCATCGCCACCTCTTCATAACGCGGACTAATTTGGTCAAAGCTCGTCCTCATCGTCCGGATCGCAAAGGCCGCCGCCACCGGAAACTGAGCTAACACCACCCCCAACGGATGAAAGGTCATCGGCACCCCCAGCTCACCCATCGCATCCTCCAGTGAGCCAGTCGCTCCCCGCCAAAACATCGCCGCCAAAGTCGCTAAAATTGCCAAACTCCCCAAAACGGCAGGAACGATCCTCCCCCTCCTCTCAGATCCCATAAAACTCAACACCGCCCCCAGAAAAAGCCCCCCTGCCAGCACCCACGCAGCTTCCGAAAGTGACACTCTATTAAAAAGAATCAGCAAGCTTAAACCCACCACCAATGGCGGAAGAAGAATCGGCACATCGATCAAGGTGTCCAAAAGTGCCCGCCCCCTAAAGCGATAGCGTGAGAGCAGATAACCCACCGGAACCGCCACCAAGACCGACAAAATCGCCGTCGCAGTGCAGGTCGCAAAGGTCAGTTTTATCGAATGCTGAATCGCCGGATCCTCTAAAACACGCCCCACCTCAGACCAAGAAACACTCAGCACATTCGCCCCTAACATTAACAAAATCAGCCCCAGATAGCTCACCACAGACAGAACTAAAAAAAGAAGAAAAGGCCACTCCGGCCTCACCTTCCAAATCTTCTGCATCTTCTGATTCGATTCGCTCATCCCCTCACTTCCTGGCCCCAGCATCCCCTAAGCCATCCAAAAATCCAGACTCGTATTCTCCCAATTCACCTCCTCTCGTAAACGACAATTCAATTGACCACAAGGCCCCGCTCCCCTAACCCTCATCGCCTCATGGAAAATGAATCCGTCGCTGACCTCCTGGCGATCGACACTGGCTCGATCGAGAGCCGCCTGTCGGAACTCAGGAGGTATCTTTGACATCCCAGTCCTCACCGCCAAAATCTCCGAACTCGAGACCAAAGCGGAGAACCCAGACTTCTGGAACAATCAGTCCCAAGCCCGCGAAGTCCTCGCTGAGACCAAGCTCAACAAAGACAAACTGGATCCCTTCCTGAAACTCGAAGAAGACTTCGAGAACCTCACCACCGGGATCGAACTCGCCAAGGAATTCGATGACCTCGACTCCGCTCGCGAAGCCCGCGGCACCTTCGACCGCATCTTAAATGACCTCGAATCCTTCGAACTCATCGTCCTCCTCGATGCCCCCTCAGATCCCAAAAACGCCTACCTCACCATCCAATCCGGCGCGGGCGGCACTGAAGCCTGCGACTGGGCCGCCATGCTCTACCGCATGTACACCCGCTGGGCGGAGCAAAACGATTTTAAAATCACCGTCACCGACTACCAAGAAGGTGAAGAAGCAGGCATCTCCTCCGCCTCTCTGAAAATCGACGGCCCCTTCGCCTACGGCTACCTAAAAGCAGAACGCGGCGTCCATCGCCTCGTCCGCATCTCCCCCTTTGATAGCGCCGGCAAGCGACACACCTCCTTCGCCTCCATCGATGTCACTCCTGAGATTGATGAGAACATTGTCATCGAGATTCCCGACTCCGATGTCGAAATCTCCACCGCTCGCTCCGGCGGAAGTGGCGGCCAAAATGTCAACAAAGTCGAGACCGCCGTCATCATGAAGCACCTCCCCACCGGCATCATGATCCGCTCCACCCAAGAACGCTCCCAGCTCCGCAACCGCGAAAACGCATGGTCCATCCTCCGTGCCAAGCTCTACCAAATCGAAGAAGACAAGCAAAAGGCCGAGGCCGACCGCACCTACTCCGAAAAAGGCGAAATCGGCTGGGGCAGCCAAATCCGTTCCTACGTCTTCCAGCCTTACCAAATGGTCAAAGACCTCCGCACCGGCGAAGAAACCGGCAACATCCAAAACGTCATGGACGGAGCCATCGACCCCTTCATCGAAGCCATGCTCCGCGGCCAAAAACGCGACTAAAGTTAGTTCAGAGCTAACCGCAGAGACGCAGAGGTCGGGGAGTAACGCCGAGACCTCAAAAAAACTCCGCGTCACTCCCCGACCTCCGCGCCTCCGCGCCTCTGCGGTGAAAGGTGAAAGGTGAAAGGTGAAAAACTAGGAAGCCCCTACTTCCCAAAATTAATACACATCGCCGTCGGCACCTCCGCCCGATGCCCACTAAAAATCAGCTTCCCCGTCTCCTGATCAATGCGATGACTCGTCACTTCATGCGACTTCTGCCCCGCCACCAGCAACCATTTCCCGGAAGGCGAGAGATTAATATTCCGAGGAATCCACACCTCCGCCGGAGTGGTAGCAAGTCGGGTCAAACTCCCATCTTCCGCGATTGATAAAACTGTGAGGGAGTCCCGCCCTCCTTCTGTAAGGTCACGGTTCGCAGTATAGATGAATTTGCCATCCTTCGAGACTCGGATCTCAGAGCAGGTCATATTTTGATCCTCTGCCCCTTCCGGCAGCACCCTGATCGTCTCTTTCGCAGCCAGTTTCCCGCTTTTCTTATCCCTTAAAAAAACAGTCACACTGAGAGTCAGCTCATTTAAAACATAAGCATGAGACCCGTCGTTCCCAAATTTCATATGGCGCGGCCCAGAGCCCGGGATCGATTTGAAAGCACCCTGATCTGTCAACTCCCCCTGCTTATCGAAGGCGTAAAACTTCACCTCATCCATCCCTAAATCCGGCGCATAGGCGAAGCGATTATCCGGTCCAGCATAGACCGAGTGGGCATGCGCCCGAGTTTGGCGCCTTTTATGAATGCTCGATCCCTCATGCTGCATCAAAGAAGCTAACTCCCCGATCTCTCCCCCATTCACCGGAAAAGAGACCACCTTACCACCGCCATAATCAGCCCCAAATAGCACCCTCTCCTCGGCATCAAGACTCACATGGCAAAGCCCTCCCCCATCGTATCTCCGAACTGATAACTCGCTCAGCTTCCCGTCTTTAATCGCATAAGAAGACACCGCTCCTTTCCCGTCAGACTTATAAGTAGAAAAAATGACATCACCCGCCTTGTTCAACTCTTGGAAGCTCATTCCAGCCCCTTTCACCGCATGTTGACGCTGCGTGAGCGCTCCCGTTTCCTCATTCAGCTGAAGGGTAAATATCCCATCCGAGCCCGACCCCACAAAAACCGTGGTCATTTCTCCATAAATCGTTCCCACAAGCGCCGTCGCAGCTAAAATCACTCTTTTCATCCCTCCCTTTAACAAACGACCTCGCCCTCTAAAAGACAGATCCTTGCCACTTTCTTCTTTCCGCTCCATCATCCTTCTGGATGCCTGACGAAATTAAAAACGACCGCTACTTTGCAAAAGGATTTCGCGAGCTCGATGAGAGCCTCGCCGAGACAACTCAAATGCTCGCCGATGCTCTTCCGCTGGATCAGAACCTTCGCTCGCTCATCCCTTGGCAAGCGGAGCAAAACTTCCCAGAAGAAATCCCTGAAGGCTCAGAAAGGGAAGGCGCGCAGCTTCTTTCCATCTGCTTTGAAATCCTCAACATCGTCGAGGAACGCGTCGCTTGGAAATTCCGCAACACCCGCCGTGCCTCCCACGGAGCCGCCGCCATCAAGGGGCTCTGGCCCTCCGTGATCAGTCGTTTTGTGAAGGAAGGCCTCACGGAAATGGACGTCATCGAAACCCTAAAAAAAGTGCAAGTTGAGCCCGTCCTCACCGCTCACCCCACCGAGGCAAAGCGGCCCTCCGTTCGCAAGCGGCATAAAGCAATTTACGAAGAACTCCGCAGCTATGAATCCGCTAAAAGTGATCCGCACTCCGGTCGCCGAGTCGCAGACTCCCTCCGCGCTGAACTACAAACTCTCTGGTATACGGGGGAAATCTTCGTCCAGCGGCCCGAAATTCAGGATGAGCTTCGCAATGCCCTCCCCTACCTCAGCGAGACTTTCCCAGAAGTCGTGATGCGGCTTGACCGCTCACTCGAACTCGCTTGGGAAGATGCCGGCTGGGACCCTGCAAATCTCCGCCGTGAGAATGCCTACCCGAAGCTCCGTTTCTCGAGCTGGATCGGCGGGGACCGAGATGGCCACCCCTTCGTCACCCCTCAAGTGACCGAAAACACCCTCGCTGAATTGCATGAAAATGCCGTTCTCATGCACCAACGCCACCTTCAAAAAGTTTCAGATAAGCTCACCCTCGCACCCCCATTCACGAAGGTGCCGGCACGCCTGAGTGAAGCGATTGAGACCACCGCCCAGCTGCTCGGAGAAAAGGGAGCATCGCTCGCCTTCCGCTACCGTCTGGAGCCTTGGCAAGCCTTCATCCACCTGCTCAACGAGCGCTTTCAGCAGGGAAAATACACGCTCGCCTCAGAATACCTCAGCGATTTAGAGCTCATTCACGAGACACTCTGCGAGGCCGATGCAGCACGAAGCGCGCACGAGTGGATCTTCCCCCTCATACGCCTCGCCCAGATCTTCGGCCTGCATCTCGCCGCCCTCGACATTCGCAATAACTCAGAAGCTCACGATGCCGCCGCCGCTCAACTCTTCGCCTCCGTTGGCATCCCTGATGGCGAGAACTTCGCCTCTTGGAGCGAGGAAAAGCGCCGCGCCCTCCTCGTATCAGAACTCTCTAATCCCCGCCCCTTTCTTTCCCGCTACCAAGAAGCCGGAGAAGCCGCAGATTCCATCTTAGAATACCTCCGCCTCCTTGCCACGCACCGCCGCACCCATGGGCCGGAGTGCCTCGGCCAGCTCATCATCAGCATGACCCGCTCCGTCTCAGACCTCCTCCTCATGCAGGTCCTCGCTCGAGAAGCCGGCCTCGCCAAACTCCATGCAAATGGCCTCTGGCGCTCTCACCTCCCGGTTAGCCCACTCTTTGAAACAGGGGAAGACTTAGCAAACGCTAGCAGCATCCTTGCCGAATACCTCGCCATCATCGGCCCACATTCATCCGGCATGCAGCCCGCCATGGTCGGCTACTCCGACTCTAACAAGGATGCCGGAGTCTTCGCCTCCCAATGGGGGATCTTCAAAGGACAGGAGGCGATGACCGCCGCCTGCCGCAAAGAAGGCGTGGTCCCTCAATTTTTCCACGGTCGCGGCGGCACCATCGGCCGCGGTGCTGGGCCCACTCGCTGGTTCCTCCGCGCCCTACCAAAGGGAGCCCTCTCCGGGCCAGTTCGCATCACCGAGCAAGGAGAGGTCCTGCCGCGGAAGTATGGCAACGAGGGGAACGCTCATTTTCACCTCGAGCTTCTCACCGCCGGCGTGACCCGCGTCGTCGGACTACAAAATCATAGCAGCACCCCGATCGATGATTGTCGGGCGAGTCTCGATGCTCTCTCGCTTGAATCAGACAAAGCCTACCGCCGCCTCCTCGATGCGGATGGCTTCATCGACTTCTACCGCACCGCCACTCCCATCGACGCCCTAGAAACCGGCGTCTTCGGCTCCCGCCCCTCTCGCCGGACTGGGAAAAAAGCCTCTCTCAAAGACCTCCGCGCCATCCCCTGGGTCTTCTCCTGGACCCAAGCCCGCTTCTATCTCCCCGGTTGGTATGGCGTCGGCTCCGGGCTAGAAGCGATCGGCCCAGAAGCCTATGAGAATATTAAAAAGCACCTCCCAGCGTTCGATTTCCTCCGCTACGTCTTCACCAATATCGAATCATCTCTCGCCTCCGCAAACATCGAGACGATGAAACGCTACGCGAATCTCTGCCCAGATGCCGAACTCCGCGAACGCCTCCTGAGCCAAATTCTAGATGAGTACGATAAAACCCGTACCTTAGTTCATGACCTCTTCGGGCGCGGGTTTGACAGCCGACGCCCACGCATGGAAAAAACTCTCGCGATCCGTGAGGTGCCTCTCAAAGCCCTCCATCAACAACAAATCTCCCTTCTTGAAAATTGGCGTAGTATGGGCAGCCCCGTCGAGGCTGAAGACGGACGCTTTGACCGGAACTTCCTCGCCCTCCAGCTCACCATCAATGCCATTTCCTCCGGCCTTCGCGAGACTGGATAGAACGCGATGGGCCATCCCCCCTCCACAAAGTGACTATTCTCTTTCAGGACGCAGAGATCGTGGTCGTCGAGAAAGCGAGCGGCTTCCTCTCTGTCCCCGGACGAGGGCCGGAAAAAATCGACTCCGTCTCCCACCGCATCCGCAATTCAATCGCAGGCTGCATTGACCAACCGGCAGTGCACCGACTCGATATGGATACCTCCGGACTCATGGTCCTAGCACTTACGGCAGAGGCACACCGTCACCTTTCCCGGCAATTCCAAGAACGCCAAACCGAAAAGCACTACCTCGCCCTGCTGGAAGGTGAACTCCAAGAGGAAGAAGGCCTCATACGCCTGCCCTTCCGGCTCGATGTCGAGAACCGGCCTCACCAGATCTATGATGCCATCCATGGTAAAATGGGCATCTCGCATTGGAAAAATCTCGGTATCGAGAACGGATTCACCCGCATCGCCTTCCATCCCATCACCGGACGGACACACCAACTTCGCGTCCACGCCGCTCACGAAAAAGGCCTCGGCATCCCCATCGTAGGTGATCCTCTCTACGGAAGCGGAAGCGAACCCGGCGAGCTGAAGCTTCACGCCACCGAGCTCAGCTTCACCCACCCAAACTCTGGAGAACGCCTGACCTTCAAGTCCCCAGCCCCTTTTTAAACCTAAAACCGCCAGTTAAAATCGTGAAGGGGGAGCAGATGCTGCTTTCGCAAAAAAAACTCCCCCCCCATGAAGCGGACTGCCCTCCACGAGGCGAGCAGCACCTGAGCCTCAGGCTCCTAGATTACTAAAGCTCTTGTGGAAAATCTTCTACTCAGAGCTATTAAGGAGGACTTTTAATCTCACGAAGAGTCGATCCTCCAGACCGGCAGACGGGCCCGCGCTGAAGGAAAGAGTCTCAGCTCCCTGACCGGTAAAGACCGATTCAGATAACTGGAACAAGCCTGAACCATCTGTCCATTCCGCAAGATCAGTTGAAATCTCGATTTCAAAGGTCACATCATCCGCGGCCAGATCACGAGAGAACTCAAAGCGGATGCCGTTTTCATCAACAATCAGGCGAGGAGATGCCTCCCCGGCGAGAAAGTGATCGACCAAATCAGCTAAGCCATTGCCATCAAGATCAGCATTCGGATCACCGCTAAATCCACGGGAATCAACTTGTCCAGGGCTCCCATCAAGCAGAGTGCTAGGGCGCCAGTTGGAGGCAAGTGACGGATCAGGCATCGATGTAGGATTGATCAGGACCAGACTGGCCCCGAGCCCATCGGCGGCCTCAGGCCATGGCGAGCGGTCATTGTAGGTGAACTCCACAATCCGGCCTCGGGTCTCTTGTTCTAATCTTACCCTTTCGCCATCGTTGCTGAGACCGGTGAGGTTTTGGAATTCGCCAACGACGGGCAAGCCAGGACCATACTTAGCCTCAAAGGCGGCAAGGTTACGGACGACCAAGATGTGAGCGCCAGGCGCTAGCGTGCCGCTGAAATCAAATTCCACCCCGTCCACCAAGCTGACTCCACTAAGATCAAGCGTGATCGAGTCGCTGATGTTGGTGAGCTCGATAAACTCCTCACCGGAGTTTCCTACTGGGTGATAGTTCACCTCTGTGATTGCGAGATATAATTGCTCATCAGAAGGATCAGCAGGTGAGGTCGTCTCTGTGATAAGGTTCCCAGCGGAGTTAGTAAGCATCAGCGGCTCACCAAGGTTTGAGAGATGACCTCGATAGCCATCTTGGACGAAGTGTCCCTCATTCCCGCTTGGAGAAACGGCACGAGCTCGGAAGAAGTTACTATCTGGCGAGAGGTAAAGACGACTTCCGGCACGAATCACGGTTCCGGGGTCAAGTGTCATTTCGACTCCCCCACTGAGCTGCCAACCTGAGACATCTACCGAAAAATGATTGGGATTTATGAGCTCAATGAACTCCTCATCCTGCACCCCAGAGGCGGGATTGAAGTCGATTTCTCCAAACTGAATCATCGGAAGATCGGGCTGTGGTCCAGGAATCCCCACCCCTGATGCGACGCCTCCCTCATCCACCAATGAGACTGAAAAGAGCATATCAGAACTATTTGAGCCTCGGTTAAGCGCATGCACTGCGAGCACATTCTGACCATTCAGGAGCGAAGAGCGAAAAGGAGTGACATCGATTTCCTCGATCTCAACTGCGCGCTCATCAGTATTCTGATCGCTCGCTTCGCTATTCCAGGCGAGCGGTGAAGGCTCATTTCTCACCGCGATTTGAGTCCCGTTCAAATAGACCGCGAACCCATCATCATACCTCACTCGGAGGCGGAGAAACTCAATTGCATCTCGATCCTCCAAATCGAACTCATAGCGAATGTAGCAGCTATTATTTTCATTCAAGCCATCTCCATCTGTATCAATTCGCTGTGATGCCGGGATATCCGGTGAGAGCAGATCCAAGCCAATAAAGGGAGTAAAGGTCTCCGACATCGACCGCTCATAGCCCACTCCCCCCGTCCCAGTCAGCCAGGAGGAATCATCAAAGCCGACCACTTGCCATGAATTCCCCAGTGAATCATCCAGAGGAACGAGAGCAGACACTGGAGACATTTCAGAAACGAGAACCGCGCCACTTCCCACGACTCCTCCGTGAGTGAAGCGGAGGTGGGACAGGCGACCGGGGAGATATTCATTCCTGATCCGGTTGAGCTCGCCAGCCAATGAGAGCGTTGTCCCAGAAAAGTGCGCTGACCCACCCCACCTTTGGCGATCAATCGCCACATCGGGAGCCATCAGAGCAGTGAGTTCATCAATCCGATTAGGGTAGTAATCAGTTCCTAAGAAATCATCCGTCAAGGTTCGCAATCTCCGGAGGAACATTTCCTGAGTTTCAGGACGCGTGATCATGGCGTCGATGAGGCCATTCCACAGCCAAGTGTAGGGCACTGCCTCGGTTCCCATAAAGGGGTGAGAGGAGTTATTCTCGGTGTCCTCAGCCGTGACAATGGTGTTTGTATTGAGCCTATTCGGGCCGAAGCTTAGATCCACATCCCAAGGCAAGATCCTCCATTCACCATTCCCCTCCGTATCTCGATAGAGATAGAAGTTCTTCACGGTCCGGTCGATGTTTTGAATCACAACATTCGTGGCAAGATTATTCACCACGGCAGGCACATCCACGTGATCGAAGATGTATTCGCTAAGCGGTTCTCCGCTAAGCGCCATATTATCAATGAGCTCTTGAAGATCTGAGAAATCTTCCTCCCGGCGGTTCCTCTTCTCCGCCCCGAAGGTCGCTTCGCGATTGAAATTCGACTGACCTTGAATGCTGTTTGCCTTGAATTTGTAGAGCGCACCTTCGTCATCGAGATTATTTCGCCGCAAGTAATCACGGTCTGGTTGCTCTACAAAAATCGCAACGGAGAAAAAGTTTCCATTCTGCTGCACTCGGAAAGGCCTTGCGACCGAATGAGGCGACCCAGCATCACGAAACGTTTCATAGGCTAGAATGGTGCGCGAGTATGATTTATCAGTGTAAGTCGTGTTCACATTGATCTCGTCAACTCTTGGTAAATTGGGATCAAATCGGAAATCGTAACCGTTGTTAAAGTCGAATTTATAGCTCTTCTTTGGCCAACCCCGCGCGGTATCACCGCGAATCCTCACAAACACGTTATCATAAAATTCGCCATTAAACGCGACTGAGGCACGGGTTCCGCTTCCAGTTTCAGCGGCCGCAGCGTCTTCCACAAACCAGTGCAAGACATCGAGTTCAGTTTGCACGTCGTCGGCAGAAACAACGGTGCCATCGTATCTCGGAGACGATGTTGGATCATTGAAAGCAGGGGCCTCTGTCTCGATGTTTTCTGAGTCGGTGGCGATGATTCTCCAGCGGACCATGTCTCTCGGAGAGGCGACTCCCGCAGGAATCGTCGCGATATATTCTCCTGAAGCATTTACCGTCATGGGAATCGTAATCTCATTACCGAAGTTCACTCGGTAAACTAACGATGCTGGTCCCAGAGGATTAAGCGTGCTCGTCACCAAGGCGGTCACCGTGATCGCATCCGTATGGCTTGGGAACACAGGGCTATGGCTAATACTCGCCACGATGGGGCCCAAGCTTTCATTCGAAAGCGGATTCGGCGCTCCCGGAGAAGGATTAGAAAGATAGCCTGCAAGCCCATCCTGCGTGGTCAACTTCATCAGGTTAAGCTCCGGATCAATCAGGAAATGATTCGCTGAGTTACTGGAATTTAGCCCCTGAATCGCCAGCACATTATTACCCACCTGAAGAAGTTCGACTTGAGAACTTAGATCGAACTCCGCGAATTCTTGAGCCTCGCCATCATCTCGCTCTTCTGACGCAGTTGATCGCCAGCTCAGCCCGTTCCCTCCTTGAATTGGAGTCAGGCCATAGGCTTCCTCAGCACTCGCAGGAGAGTTGTTAATCGCTGCTGCATGAGAAGCTAGCTGGGCAGGAGTCAGAGCAACACTCCAGATAGCCGCTTCATCAATAAGCCCAGAATACTGAAAACCATTCGCGGGGGATTCATTATTTCCAAAATTCATGGCACCGCTGCCACTCGTGACAGCTTGCCACGTCGCGCTACCGACCTGCACTCCATTGAGCCAAGCGGTGATCGTTCCCGCAGCCTCATCTCCCACGATCGCGACATGCGACCAAACATTAAGAGGGACCTCAGCCGTGCTAGAATTATTTAAGACATTAGTTGACCCATTAATGAAAAGGTCTGAGCCATTGTTGGAGCCTCGGAAGGTCCAGTGCCACTGGTTGCCACCATCTCCCCACTTCGTCCAAAAGCGATCCCACTCGCCGGTATTTCCTGAATCAGGCCTGACAAAGGCCTCAAGGGTCCAGCTAGAGGCAAGGTCAAGATCATCTGAATCACTGGTCCGCAACCTCTGAAAGCCACCTGAACTAATTCGCACCGCTTGCCCAACGATGCCTGGCTCATAGGTCCCCACTCCGAAGGGAGTGAGCGTATCAGTCGCAACACCCGAGCCATTCGTATATTCATCGGCATCATCATCGAGGTCACCATCGAAGTCATAGTACGTAACCAGTCCACTCTCTGGAGCCCTCCCACCACCTTCAACGAAATTCGCACGAGCGATTTCTTCACCATTTAAATAAGCAATAAAACCGTCATCGTAGCGCATCCGGAGACTGGCTCCATCGACATCCTCTAAACGATCGATCGTGAAATTACTCCGTATGTAAGCGCTAGAATTCACGTTCAGCATCGACGCGGTGAGATCCCCTCCACCCCCAATAAAACTAGAATAATCTGCGCCGAAGCCCACACCAGCTGAAGCTGGGTTCCAAGTCTCACCTCTTGAACCCTCCACGTAACTCGGATCCCACCAATCTTGGCCTAATGCTGGCCCAGTCGTCAGATCGGGAACAATCACAGAGGTGGCGGCACCCTGCTCCAGAGCTGGCGTGCTCTCTTGTGAGAAACTAGTCCCGTAACCCACATCCGCAATCTGTTGCGGATAGGAAGGGGAAAAGCTCGTCGTCGTCGTGCTCCCATTCGGCATCACGAGGGCGAGAAATTCTCCTCCACCAGAGAGCTTGAAATTTGTGTGTAACTCAGTCTCCGGGTCGATCCGGTCCTTGTTAGAGGCGAAAACCACCAAAAAACTCCCAGGCTCCAAGGTGACCGCAGGAAAAGTCCACTTCGTTAAATCACTCGCATCATCAGTCAAATGCCAGCCTCCCAAATTTACCGGAGTTGCATCTGGGTTATGAATTTCGATCCAATCTGAAAATTCACCCTCCGAGTCAGCGAGGGTCGATCCATTAACCGCCATAAATTCACTGATCACTGGACTCGCTAGACCAGCTTGAAATGTGAGCAAAGTTGCAAGAAGGGGAAGAGAAGGATTATGGCGTATCATAAGTATCTATATTAGAGAAATTGGGGGTTTTTGTTATTGTTCTGTCACTCGATAAAAACGGCGAATTGAGCCAAGAGGAATCGTCTCATCATCAATCGCGGTCGTTCCCGCTTGCCCGAGAATATTTTCATTTAATAGATCCCAGTTCTCCAAATCGTCAGAAACCTCAAGGATGTAGGACGCCCCTTCAACCGAAGTCCAAACAATCGTGGCAGTGTCAGATCCGGTGGTGTAGAAAAGTCCCGTGATCACCGGAGAACCCGAATCTGGCGTGACCGCGGCCTCAATAAGATCGGCTCGGGAGAGGAGATACTCATCGCTCACAGCTACGCTATGGATTTGCGCCTCATCAATGAAGCCAGAAAATTGGAAAGCGGACTGATCACCACCTCCCGAGTTCCCGAAGGTCATGATCGCGTCTGTTGCTGGAATGGCAACGTATGGAGTTGAGAAAACTTGCTCCCCGTTAATGAAGCCACGGATCGTATTACGATCAGTTCCGTCACCCACGATCGCAACATGAGTCCACATCTCAAGAGGCACACTCATGGTCGTTCCGTTATGATTTACAAGGGCCCCACCATTTACGAAGAGGTCAAGCCCATCAGGAATAAGAGAACCCGTAGCTCCGCGGAATGACCAGTGATACTCATTACTCCCCTGCCACTTTAGCCAAAAACGCTCCCATTCAAGGGTTGGATTATTGTCAGCATCCCTCCAAACAAAGGCTTCTAAGGTCCATTGTTGACCGAGATTGAGATCGGAAGAACTAGGCGCTGAAAGCAGATTACTTCGCCCATCTTCTCGGCGGATTTGCACCGCTTGCCCCACAATACCATCCACGTAAGTAACCCCATTTGCGTTGTCCGTGAGGTTATCCGCGGTGGACCCAGCGATCGCAGAATCAACGAGGTCATTTTCAAAACTCCACCTCGAAACCACTAAGGTCTCGGGCGAGTCATCGGGATTCGTGGGATCTAGCCCCAAAAGAACCTCGGAGCCATCATCAATTCCATCAAGGTCACTGTCAGAAACGTTAGGATCTGTCCCAGGCTGCTCAGCATCAACAAAATCTAAATCTGGATTCTCGACACTATCGAGCAAGCCATCCCTGTCACTATCTCTCACGAGAGGGTCCGTTCCAGTGTCGCTGAGACCATTCCAGAGACCAGAATCCGTCTCAACCCCATCCAGCAATCCATCTCCATCTGTATCAGGATTAATCGGATCAGTTTCATTCGCGAATTCCGAGGCATCTGTCGCTCCATCAGAATCAAAATCGGAAGTCGCTGGGGCATCGTTTGGTCCTAAGACATCATCCATGCTGAGCAGAAGCGGCGGATCAAGCTCAGCCGCCGCATCGATCACTCTTTGCTCATAGGCGTCTGGGAGGCCATCAGCATCAGCATCACTGGCAGATAGCAGCGCCGCTCTTTCATCAATGTAAGCTTGGTCGACTGCTGAGTTATGGATCCGCAAATCATCCATCCGCCCGTTAAAGCGGAAGCCGCTATCAGCTCCAAGATCAGGAGAAAAGTCAGCAATTCCTAAGGGGGTATCTGTTTCCGGAAAAGTGATCGTAGGACCCGTAAAGATTGAAACCCCATCGATCCAGACTTCAGCCCCATCTAATGAGCTTGAAATTGCCACATGGTGCCAATTCCCATCAGCAAAATCGGTCGCCGGATCCGTATTAACATCGAGCACTTCACTCTGGCCTTGGCCTTCATCAGTTCCCTGAAACAAATTGAGGTCACCATTAAGAATGGCGAAATGAAAACTCAAGTCCGTTTGAATTCCCCATTTTACGAAAATTCGGTTCCACGTGTTCAAGCTGGAATTCATGATGTAGGCCTCCATTGTCCACTCCGACGTGATGTCGAGGTCCACAGAATCGGGAGCTACAAAAGAATTCCCATTAAAAGAAGCCGATAAACCACCTGAGCCAGGAATCCCCGGCAAAAACATTGCGCTCTCATTTGGACTAGATCCCTGAACATAAGTGAGAACATCATTGAACACTCCCGAATCAGCGGAATCTTCCAAGGAATTTTCAAAATCCCACTGCGCCACAATCTCCGCAGACGCCATAGAAATGCATGAGAAAAGAGAGAAAAATGGAATTACTTTCATATCTTTAAGAGAGCTTATTGACTTCTTTTTTACTGTTAAAAAAATTATCGGCGCCGGCGAGCTAAGAACCCTACGACTGCCAGTGCCATGAGTGAAAAACTTGATGGTTCAGGAATTAATAAAAGCGCTCTTCCATCAACATAAGATTGGTCGACCGCTTCATCGTGAATGAGAACCTCGTCAAGCAATCCATGTAAACGGAGAGCATTGTTATCCCCTTCTCCGACCGGAAAATCTCCGATCCCCAGCCCTTGGTTGCTGGCGGGCAAGGCAATGGCCGCCCCACTCGCCACCACCTCGCCATCCACCCAAGCGATGTGCCCTCCCGCAGGAGAGCTAGTCACGGCAACATGATGCCATTCCCCATCCGTTAGATTGGTGGGTGGCGCTGTATTGGCAAAGACCACCTCAACGCCACCGCCCGTTCCTTCAAAAAGGCTCAAGTTTCCATTTCTTAGCGCAAAATGGTAGTCCTGCCCTCCGTTACCCCATTTTGTCACGATTCTTTCCCACCCAGCATTCGGGTTAGAGATATTGATGAAGGCCTCGATCGTCCAATCACTGGTGATATTCAGATCGACCGAGCTCGGAGTGTCAAAAAAGCTCCCATCAAGAACCGCCGCTTGCCCAGAAATTCCAGGCGCGAAGGTCGCGGCCCCGTTCGCGGAGACCCCTTGGCGATAAGTAAGATCGTCGGCACTGACTCCGGAGGCCGCCGTGTCATCGGCATTCCCCTCAAAAGAATATTGAGCGACGATTGCGGCCTCGGCCGTGGCTCCCAAAAGGCTCACAGCAAGTGCTGCTCTCCCTAACTTAGTGTATTCAAGTATTTTCATCTTTTCTTTGTTCTAACGTTCATTGACTCAGTAAAGAGAAAGGGCCCCCCCTCGATAACTAAGCTTTCGTTACACAAAACTCCTTGTCTCAATCTGAGTCAACTGGAAAAAACGCTTTACCATGACTCGAGCAGCAAGCCGATTCTCAAGTCACCTCTCACTCATCAATTCTCCCCATTCGCACCCCCGATTTATCAAGAAAAAATGGGATCTGAAGCGAGGTCGAACGCCCTCTCGGGGCGTCGAATCTACTCTCAGTAAAAAAACACCTAAGCGATTTCGCTCATTTAATAATAATTAAATACCCTCCCCAGCACCTGCTAATCTCTCGGCCGTCTCGGACGACTCAAATCAGGCTGATCTTTTTTCTTAAAGAATGCTTCCCTCTCCTCCGTCGTGGGCACTCCCTCAGGCGTTTTTGGAAAGAGCTCACCCTCTTCCATCTGCAAAAGGCTACGATCTGTGAACGCACTCATCAAAGCCACCAAATCATCGATCTCTTGCTCCGTTAGGCCCAAGTCCCCCATATCCTCACGGTTCACCGTTTCTGGGTAATCAGTCCTACCCCAGCGCTCCGGCTCTAAATCACGCTTATTATAGAACTCCATCACCTCCCTCAGCGTTCCCACCGAACCATTATGAAAGTAAGGTGCAGTCAAAGCCACATTCCTTAAAGTCGGCACCTTAAATTGCCCCAACTCTCCCGCCAAGCCCGTCACCCCACCCAATCCCGGATCCATTTCCCCGCGTGCAGGAACCCCTAAATTATCATAACCTGAATCAGAAAGCAGCGGCTCTAACCAAGTCGAAGCCCCGACCAAATGACAAGAAGCACACGCCCCCTTTGTCTGAAAAACATCTAAGCCTCGGCGCTCCGCAAGACTTAAAGCAGATGGATCACCCGCCCAGTAATCATCAATCCGCGCATTAAAAGGCCGGAACACCGGCTCCCGTAAAAAGGCCACCAAAGCCGCATAGACCTTCTGCGTCACCTTCTCATCCGTCATCTGCTTAAAGCCCCCCACCTCCTTAGCGTAGCTCGCCCTTCTTAACTTTCCTGCCAGCTCAGACTCGTCAGCATTATTCATCTCATCTCGATCAAAAAACGGCTCTTTGACCTGCTCCAAAAGATCATGAGCTCTCCCATCTAGAAACAGCCCTCCCTCCACGATATACTCAACCTCTCCATTTTCATCGTAAGTATCCTCTAACTTCTGCGGAGGGATCAATGCTGCATACATTAAAGATGGGGCATTCCTCCGTCCCACTCGCCCCTCCACGGCCCCCGGAGAGACTCGCCGCAAATCCGCAAAAGCAGTGCTAGGACGATGGCAGCTCGCACAACTTTGTCCCGCCGGAGTCGAAAGTGACTCATCCAAGAAAACCCTCTTCCCCAGCTCAGCCATCGACAACTCCCCACCCCTTAAAAACGGCACCATGAAAGCGAATAAAACCAAAACCCTCATAACGCAAAACAAGGACCAAAGATCTAATTCAGAAAAAAACGATCGCCCCTTCATCACCGTCATGCCCCCACCTTCATCCCATTTATAGGCGCGAAGCAAGTCCCCTCTCAGCCCCCACCTTATTTCTCCCTTGTCTCCTCTCCTCCTCACTCCAAGATCATCGCTGATGAAAACTCTCCTCGCCTTCTTTCTCACCCTCTCCCTATCCGCAGCGAAAAGGCCCAATATCCTCTTCATTCTTGCCGATGACCTCAGCGTAAAAGACCTCTCCATTGAGGGATCCACCTTTCATGAAACGCCCCACATCGATGCCCTCGCCAAATCCGGCATGCGCTTCACCAACGGCTACTCCACCAGCCAAGTCTGCTCCCCCTCACGCGCCTCCATCATGAGCGGCCAATACCCCGCCCGCCTTGGCATCACCGACTGGATCGGCGCAGCCACCGGACTCGCCTGGAAACGGAATGACAAAATCCTCCCCCCAGAAAATGGAGATCGCCTCCCCGCCAAACTCACCACCCTCGCCGAAGCCCTAAAAGAAGGCGGTTATCGCACCTTCTTCGCCGGTAAATGGCACCTTGGTGGCAAGGGCTCCGCTCCTGAGGACCACGGATTTGAAATCAACAAAGGCGGCTACCACTCCGGCTCCCCACGCGGTGGATACTTCTCCCCCTATGATAATCCCGCCCTCACTGACGGACCAAGCGGAGAAATCCTCCCCATCCGCCTCGCCCAAGAAACAGGCCAATTCATCGCCAAAGAATCCGAGCAGCCCTTCTTCGCCTTCCTCTCCTTCTACTCCGTCCACGGCCCCATCCAAACCTCCCCAGACCTCTGGGAAAAATACCGAAAAAAAGCCACCACCGCAGGCCTCGCCAGCGAGCGCTTTAAAATAGACCGCACCCTTCCGGTCCGCCAAATCCAAGACTGCCCCATCTATGGAGGCATGATGGAATCGATGGATGATGCCGTAGGACTCCTCACCGCCAAACTCCAAGAACTCGGCCTCCACGAAAACACCATCATCGTCTTCACCTCCGACAACGGTGGAGTCTCATCGGGCGATGCCTTCGCCACCTCCTGCCTCCCCCTACGCGGCGGCAAAGGACGCCAATGGGAAGGCGGAATCCGCCAGCCCTACTACATCTCAGCCCCCGGCATCACCGCCCCGGGCTCCACCTCTCGCCAGCTCGCAACCGGCACCGACTTCTACCCCACCCTTCTAGACCTCGCCGGTCTTGAACTCCTTCCAGAACAGCACCCAGACGGCATCTCACTCCTCCCCGCCCTCAAAGGAAAAACCAGCCCGCGCACCCTCTACTGGCACTACCCACACTACGGAAACCAAGGCGGCGAGCCCAGCAGCATCATTCGCGAAGGGGATTTCAAACTCATCCGCTACTACGAAAGCGGCCACGAAGAACTCTACAACATCACAAAAGACATCGGCGAACAAAGCGACCTCGCCAGCACCCAGCCCCAACTCCTCAAAACCCTCTCCGCAAAACTCAGCAAACACCTCAGCGAGATCGGCGCAAAGATCCCCCAACCAGATCCACGGTTCAACCCCCAGAGAAAAAAAGCGACCCTCGCAGCCTACCACAGCACCCTCAAAGACAGACTCGAGAAGCAACACGCCAACTTCCTAAAACCCGACTACCAGCCCAACAAAACCTGGTGGGACTCCCTACAGAGCAAAGACTAAAAACACCCCCCTAAGCAATCACCGCAATCCTCCCCGCCACCTCCTGCGCCATCCCCTCCTGCGTGCGAATGTAAATCTCCTGCAACCCCTTCTCAGACTGCATCACCGCCTTAACCCCACCCGACACCTCACGTTGAATCCGCACCGCCCCCGTCGCAGCACCCTTCCCCAACGATTTACCCCCATAAGATCTTCCAATAATCACCCCCACCACCCCCTCCATCGCCTCAATCTTCTTGATCAAGACCCGGCACTCCTTCGAAGTTGATTGATGGCGTCCGCGAGATGGCATGGCTAGATCCGTGATCAAAAACAAAGAACCCCAAGGAACAAGCCGAAATTAACATTTAAAAAAACCTCGAATAAAGCACCTCGCCTTTTCGAGACCGCTCTCTCATACACCAGCCCCTCCCATCTCAAAAAAAAGCTCATCCTCTCCATGAAATCCCTCCTCACCCTCCTCTTCTCCTTGCTCTGCCAACTCCCCGCCCTAGCTCGAGAATACTCCCCCGAGCTTGCCCAAAAAACCTTCCTCCACGTCTGGAACAAGGTAAACAACTCATTCTACGAAGAATCCTTTAACGGCATCGACTGGCAGTCCGTAAAGTCAAACTACGCCGGAAAAGTCACCAAAGCACAATCTTGGCCAGAACTCCGCAGCACTCTTAACCAGATGCTAGGCGAGCTCAAACTCAGCCACTTCGGAATCTCAAAAAACCTCAGCCAAGCAAGTGACGAAGCTCCAACCCACGGAAACTACCTCGGACTAGAACTCCGCCTCATCGACCAAAAGGCCCTCATCTTTCAAATCGAAAAAAACTCTCCCGCAGCCCTCGCTGGCCTCACACCCGGAATGATTCTAAGCCACTTTGAAGGACAGCCCATGGCTCAGCTCATCGCCGAGCTCGAACTCACCCCACAGTCCACCCCCCTGAATCGACTCACCGCCACCCGCGCCCTCCTCACAAAACTTAGCAGCCCAGAAGACGGCAAAACCACCCTAAAAACCACCCACTCCCGGAAGATCTTCGACTTCCCACCAGACTTCTACCAAGGAGAACACGGCCGCATGGGAAGCGAAGAACACATCCCCTTCTCTTTTGAAACACGCCTCGTCGGACAAGAGCAAAAAATCCGCCTCATCACCTTCGACATCTTCCTCCCTCAGCTCATGCTCCGCCTGAACCAAGCCATCGCGCAGGCCGTAAATGAAAAAGCCCACGGCATCATCATCGACCTCCGCGGCAACCCCGGCGGCCTCGGCATCATGGCCACCGGAATCATCGGCCGCCTCATCGACCAAGAACTCGACCTAGGCGACATGAACAACACCTCAGGAAACTTCCCCTTCCACGCCTTCCCACAAGACGGAGCCTACCTCGGCCCCCTCGCCGTCCTGATCGACTCCTTCTCTGCCTCCACCTCAGAAATCTTCTCCGCCGCCCTTCAAGAACACAAACGCGCCCGCCTCTTCGGCCGCCCCACCACCGGAGCCGTCCTGCCCTCCTTCATTGAGAAACTGCCCAATGGAGACATCTTTCAATACGCCATCGGAGACTTCGTCACCAGCCTCCACAAGACCCGCCTCGAGGGAAAAGGCGTCACTCCAGATGAACTCATCCCTCTCGATCCCGCCAAACTCCGCGCAGGAATTGACCCAGATCTCCAAGCCGCCCTCAAGTGGCTCAAAAAACAACCCAAACAATAAACTATGAAAAAACAAAAACTCATCACCCTCACCCTCGCCCTCGCCCTCACCCTCACCAGCAGCGCCTTCGCGAGAAAACCTACCCCCGCCATCGCCCCCGCCGCCAAGGCCATCCTAGAAGAAGCCATCACCGCAACCGGTGGCCGTGAAGCGATGGCTAAGATCAAGACCCGCCGTCTCAAAGGGAAAATGAGCATGCTCGCCCAAGGAATGGAAATGCAACTCACCCTCACCCAAAAAACCCCCGGGAAATCATACTCAAAGATGGAAATCCCGAACGTCATGACCGTCGAGCAAGGATACGATGGCGAAAAAGGATGGTCCAAGGACAGCATCCAAGGATCACGGGAGCTCCAAGGCGCCGAGCTCGACCAAGCCAAGGAAACCTCTGCCCTCTTCCCAGAACTCGTCATCATGGATCAGCTCCTTTCCGCCGCAATCCTCCCCGACGTCGAAGAAGATGGTAAAACCCTTAAAGTCATCCAAGTCACCTCAAAGGACGCCCCAGCCAAAACTCTCTACTTCGACTCCGAGACAAAACTCCTCAGCAAAATGACGTCCAAATTTGTCACCGGGCCCGATGCCGCCATGGAAATCACCGTATCCAGTAGCGATTACCAAGAAAAAGACGGCGTCAAATTCCCAAGCAGCTCAACCATGACTGTAATGGGACAAGAAATGAAAATCACCTTCTCCGAAGTCGAACACAACATCGAAGTCGATGATGAGATCTTCAAAATGAAAAAATAAACCTGAAATTCTCCTCAAAAAATACTGGTCAATTCTCCCCACAGGAGTAGCTTTAATGACACTCAAATTAACAACAACAGCCGATTTATGTCCAAACCAAATCACTTCACACAACTCGCACTAGCCTCCCTTGGCTGTCAGCTAGCCTCAGCAACCGTCATCACCTTCGGCTTTGATACCGTGGGTGACACCGAGGGCTTCA
The DNA here is from genome assembly GCA_937944055.1 of uncultured Verrucomicrobiales bacterium. GTDB lineage: Bacteria > Verrucomicrobiota > Verrucomicrobiia > Verrucomicrobiales > Akkermansiaceae > SW10. Next base: position 31,566 of record CALDZJ010000013.1, read on the forward strand.
CCACTCAGCCCTCTCCCGCCAATGCCGTAGTCACTGACTTCACCGCCGCTCTCGGGATCGACTCGATCACCGGCGTCTTAACTTCTTCAGACATCAGCATTGATCCCCAGATTAACGGGCCATCCGTCGCCCTGCCTGCCGGCGAAGTCTGGAGCAGCATCTCTTTCCGCTTCCGCCACCTCGATGGGAACCCGCAAGACGGGGCAGCCTCAACCACCTATAATCCTAACGGAACGATCCTTTTCTTCAATGGATCCCTAAGCAACCTCGGAACCGCTGCGATCACCACCAGGACAGCGAATGGCAGCGGCCCCTTCGCCGGTGATGTCTACCAACTCACAGTGACCTCTCAGGCCGATAATTGGCAGCTCGCCACCCTCGATCTCTCTAATGCCCCAGTTCTCAATAGCGGAGACATCACCTCATTTCGCTTCGACCCGATCGGAAACAATGCCAACGGTAACTTCGAGGTCGACTTTGTGGAATTCACCGCAGTTCCCGAGCCGAGCTCAGCACTCCTCGCTGCACTCGCCAGCCTCAGTCTCCTTGCGCGCCGCCGTAATAAGTAAGGCCTCCCTAGAAATCTCCCCCATCAGGCAGCTCGCCTGATGGGGTTTTTCTTCGCTTTTCACCCCCCTATGAACTCTCCCTCAAGCGCCCTGAGCTCCCTCTTCAAGTGGGTCAGCCTGCGCGCCCTGATGGTGGGAGCCACCCTCTCTGCAAGCGGACAGATCACAGACGGCCCATGCACCCGCCGCACCAGCGTCGTCCTCTCAGAGATTCACTACCACCCCGCTAACTTGCCCTCCTCACACGGAGAATTCATCGAACTCTATAACTCATCCCCCATCAGCGTAGACCTCTCCGGCTGGACCCTCCGCGGGGACGCTGACTTCGACATCCCCTCCGGAACCCGCCTCGAGGGGGGAGAATTCCTCATCATCGCCGCTGACCCCTCCCCCTTTTTGGAGCTCGGAGTCAGTGCCCTCGGGCCATGGACAGGCTCACTTTCTAACCGCGCTGGCACCGTTCGGCTGCGCAAAGCGTCTGGTGGGATCGTATTAGAGACGAACTATCAAGACCGTGGCCTTTGGCCAATCACAGCAGATGGCACCGGGCACTCCCTCATACTGCGCCACCCCAGTTATGGCGAATCTCGCCCTGAAGCATGGACCAGCAGCAGCCACCCCAACGGCTCTCCTGGAGCATTCGATCCCAGCCCTGATTCACCGCTGGACCAACTCATCCTCAGTGAAATTTACTCCGCCCCCCCTCCCGCTGAGCTAGGCTTTATCGAGCTCCATAATCCCGCCTCCACCCCCATCGATCTCTCAGGATGCTTCATCACTCATGATCGTGACCTCCCGGGCTTCCAAGTGCCCTCAGACATCATCCTCGCTCCTGGACAATACCGCGCCTTTAACGAGAGCCTCCTCGGCTTTGAACTCGACCCCAGCGGGGGTGAAATCTACCTCCGCGCACCAGACGGACTCCGCGTCATCAAGGCCCGCGCCTTTGGAGGGCAAGCGATCGGCCAACCATGGGGCGGCCTCAGCCAATGGCGTGAGTTAGCACAACCCACTCCAAATTCCCCGAACGCCTCAACGATCCAGAACTCCATCGTCATCAATGAAATCCACTATCATCCCGCCGACGGAGGCACTGAAACCGAATACCTAGAACTCTTCAATAGTGGCCCCAACACCACCGATCTCTCAGGATGGCAATTCAAAGAAGGAATCAACTTCACCTTCCCCTCCGGAACCCTCCTCAACCCCGCAAGCCACCTCGTCATCGCTAAAGATCGTAACGCCCTCCTAGCCCGCCACCCTAACTTAGACCCATCTCAGGTCCTCGGTGACTACGGCGGCGTCCTCTCCAACGCAGGGGAACGCATCGAACTGCAAGACACCAATCAGCGCTGTATCGATACCGTCTCCTACCGCGATGGCGGACGCTGGCCTGAACTCGCCGACGGCGGTGGTCGCTCCCTCCAACTCATCGACCTCCGGTCCGATAATGCCCTGCCCTCAAACTGGGCAGCGGGCGACGAATCTGGAGCCGCCCCCGCCATAACAATTGAGCATACCGGCGTGCTAGACTTCGGCCATCAGGGAGTCCCGCAAGCAACTCGCGCCTTCATCATGCTTCACGGAGCCGGTGAAGCCCTCATCGATCACATTGAAGTCATCGTAAATGGCACAAACCTCATCCCAAATGGCACCTTTGATAACGACCTCAATTCTTGGAAACCCTTCGGCACCCACGGCCTGACCTTTCACGAAAACGGAGCGATGCATCTCGTCGCCACCGATGAAGGGGACCTTGCCAACCTCGTCGACACCACCCTGAGTTCCCCCATCCCCCCTGGCACCACCGTCACCTTACGTGCCACCTGCCGCTGGATCTCAGGAAGCCCTCACCTCCTTCTCGGCCTCAACGGAGGCTTCCTAGAAGCACCCGGCACCCTCCCCATCCCCAGTGCACTCGGCACGCCCGGATCCCCTAATTCAGAAAACCGGAATACCGGCCCCGCCATCACCGAGGTCAACCATTCCCCCCTTCTCCCCCAAGCGGGTGAACCCATCACGATCCAAGCCCGGATTGCAGACCCGGATGGCATCGGCCCCGTTCGCCTCCGCTATCGGCTCGACCCCTCCACCTCCACTTCACAGATCACCATGACTGAAATCGGCGATGATTTCTACACCGCCACCATCCCCGCACAGAGTGATGGCAGCATGATCGCCTTCCACATCATCGCCGTCGATAACGCCTCCTCCAGAACCATCTCCCGTTTTCCGGCAGACGCGCCAAGCCGCGAATGCCTCGTCCGCGTTGGCTCCCAAGATGAAGCAGGAGACTTCAGCACCATGCACCTTTGGACCACCAACCAGACCTTAAACGAGTGGCGTGACCGAGAGCGCTCCAGCAACCTAGAGCTGGATGCCACCTTCGTGAGCGATGGCCGCGCCATCTATAATGTCGGCACCTACTACTCCGGCAGCCAAAACGGAGTCACCATCTACGACTCACCCATCGGCAACCCCACCGGATATAATATCAGACTCCCCAAAGATGAGGTCTTTTTAAACACTCAGAGACTCACCATCGATCGGGAAACCACCCGTGATGCCACCCGCCAACGCGAGCGCCTCCTCTTCTGGTTCCTAGAAAAACTAAAACTCCCCAATCTCCACCGCCGCTACGTCCACTTCTACTTTAACGGAGTCGAAAGGGATCGACTCATCATGGAAGATGTCCAGAGACCCAATCGGGACATCATCGAACAATGGTTCTCTGATGAGGGCCGTCTTACCAAAACGAATTCTTGGTTCGAGTTCGACTCAGACAGTAACGTAGATCTAGCTTCCGGAAGCGAAAAAAATCTCCTCAGTCATAAAATCACCACCGATGGCAGCGTGAAAATTCCACCCCATCGCTGGACTTGGACCCACGGAGCCGGCCACGATGACGGGAACGACTTCTCTAGCATCATCTCCCTGATCGACGCCGCTCAATCATCCCCAGAAAACCTGCTCGAAAACATGCGCCGCAAGGCTGACTTACGCCAATGGATGCGCACCTTCGCCATGAATGACCTAGGCGCATACTGGGACACCTTCGGTAATCCAGGCTCTAAAAACGCCTACCTCTTTGAATCACTAGAAACTCGTCAATGGAGCATCGTAACTTGGGATATGGACGTCGGCCTCGGAGTCTTTAACGACCCCTTTAACGCTCCACTCTTCGCCACCAATATCGACCCCACCGTCCGAAGACTCTACGCCGAACCCAACATCGTCCGCGACTACTGGCAAGCTCTCGATGAATCACTAGAAACCTTCTTCAACGCCACCTCAGGGACTGAAATTCATAACATCCTCCAAGAAACATATGATGCACTCCGTGCCAATGATGCCCCCGTCACCTCCCCCTTTGCCCCCAGCGGCCCTGATGGCCTCTCCGTCGATGACTGGATCAACCAACGCCGCAACTTCATCCAAGCTGAACTCAACAACATCCAGAGCTCATTTTCTGCCTCAGCACCCCTCAGCTCCCAGACTCGCTTCGCCACTCTCAGCGGCACCACCTCCCTCGCCTCCACCACGCTCACCGCAAACGGAATCACCCTAAACCCAGATTACACCAGCGCCACGAATTGGTCCGCCGCTTTTCCACTCGGCCTCGGCGAGAACCAAATCCTCATCGAGTCCTTTGACCAAGATGAAAACCCCCTCGGCTCAGAACTCCTCAACATCACCTACACCGGCTCAGAAAATTGGGCAAATCTCAGCCTTAACGAATGGATGGCCAGCAACTCCCCCTCCACCGGCATTCTTGACCCTGCCGATAATCAACCTGATGACTGGATCGAGCTCTACAACCCCAGCTCCACTCCCGTCTCCCTCGATGGCTGGTATCTCAGCGATGACTCCACAAACCCTCTCAAATTCCCCATTCCAAATGGCTTTACGATTCCCGCAGGCGGTCACCTCCTTGCTTGGGCAGATGACCAAAGCTTCCAAAACAATCCCAGCCTACGCCAAGAACTACACCTCAACTTTAGACTCTCAGCCTCTGGTGAAAGCATCATCCTGAGCGCTCCAGATACCACCGAGATAGACCGCGTGGACTTCGGCCCCCAAACCTCCGGCTTAGCACGCCTCCGCTCTCCGGATGGGAGTGACAGCTTCACCTACACCGCCACTCCCAATCCAGGCAGCACAAACCCCACCCCTCCAAGCCCTCCCCTCATCGCACCTCCGCTTCTCATCACAAGGGCCCAAAACACCATCAACTTCCCCACCAGCGCCGGCACCATTTACGAACTTGAACAATCCCATGATCTTCAAAACTGGATAAGCACGACTTCCCCCGTCCTCAGTGACGGAACTCCACTCTCATTCCCCTTCTCTCCAGACACTGTTCAACGCCAATTTTTCCGGCTTATAATCCACTCACTCTAAACTAACCTCCACTCACTCTAAACTAACCGAAACCATGCTCACTAAATCTATTCTCAGCATCTGCTTCGTCGCCTCACTTGTTAGCGCCCCACTATTCGCTCAAAACTCGATCATCATCGACCCCACAGACCCTCTCGCCGATCTCACCAGCCTCGGCGAATGGAATAATGACGATGACCCAGAAGGATGGACTTCAACAAACCTCCCTCTCACAGTCGCCGACGGAATGATCAGCGGCACCTCCGAAACAGGGGACCCACAGCTCGTTCTCTCCCCCATTGATCCCTCACTCGCCACCGGCCTCGTCAATCGCGTCATGATCGAATTCCGCCTCCAACGCCAAGCAACAGACGACTCCCGCATCGAGGTTTTTTGGACAGACACCGCAGGAGTCTTTAGCGCAGGCCGCGTCCTCACCCTTCCCGGCACTTCAATCCCAAGCGATGGACTGCCACACACCTATCGCTTCATTTTCGAAAATGTCGCGAACGGCCTAGCAGCACTCCGCGTGGATGGCTCTGCCCTTCCGAACTCCACACTCAGCTTCGATTTCCTCCGTGTCCAGATTCTAGATTTCAACCCCGTCCTTGATCCCCTCAGCCCTCTCAGCAACTTCACCACCCTTGGGGAATTCGACACTGATGATGATTTTGAAACCTGGATCCCCACCAACATCGACCCATCCAGCGTTGCCGACGGAAACCTCTCTGGCAGCAGCAGCTCAAATGATCCACAGTTGTTTAGAGATAATCTGAACATCGACACCAGCACAGGCGATTTTGATACAATTGAAATCAGATTACGCCGAGACCCTAGCGACAACACTCGCGTTGACCTTTTTTGGGGAGATGACAATGGCGGCATAGGCGCCGTGCGCCGAACCACCCTCCCCGGCGCTGCCTTCCCTACTGATAATCAATTCCACATCATTCAGTTCCCGATTGCTGATCTCATCAGCGGCACTCTTAACAGCCTTCGCTTCGATCCCTCCACCCTCAACGGCAGCCCAGTTAACTTCGACATCGACTATATCCGCATCGGCTCATTACCGACCTCCGCCCCCTCGGCACCCCTCATTACCGCCTTCAATCTTGACCCTCTCTTTGGCGAGATCGAACTCACATGGACCTCAATCCAAGGCGCTCCTTACCGGATTGAATCCTCCCCAAACCTCACCCCTGACTCTTGGACCCCTGCGGTTAGCAACCTGATCGGAGACGCCGGCACCAGCACCTTCCTCGGCCCAGTCAACACCACTGACCAGTTCTTTCGCGTCGTGCTCGAAAATTAACAACACTCCCCCACCCACTACCACCCGCTCGCCTTATTTTCCAAAGCCTCATGGCCCGCCTCTTAAACCTCACTCTCACCCTAACCTCCGCCTTCGCACTCACTCTCTCCTCCTCCGCGGCGGAAAAATCAAAACAGCCACAAAAACCGAATATCGTCTTCATCCTTGCTGATGACCTAGGCTGGGCTGACACCACCCTCTACGGTCACAGCAAGCTCTACCAAACTCCCAATATCCAACGCCTCGCCAAACGGGGCATGACCTTCACCCGGGCCTACTCCGCCAGCCCCCTCTGCTCACCCACTCGGGCCAGCATTCTCACCGGCCAAAACCCCGCCCGCATCGGCCTCACCGCCCCCACTTGTCACCTTCCACTCGTCAAGCTCCATGCCAGCCCCGGAAAATCCGCCGGCCCCGGCCAAAAAGCAATCCAGCCCGAATCCGCCTCCCGCCTTCGCACCGATCTTCCCACCCTCGGAAAAACCATAAAATCTGCCGGCTACGCCACCGCTCACTTCGGGAAATGGCACCTCGGCATCGCACCCTTCTCCCCACTGGAACAGGGCTTTGACATCGACATCCCTCACTGGCACGGCCCCGGTCCAGCCGGTAATTTTGTCGCCCCATGGAAATACCCCGACTTCGACCCCCAACACCCCAAGCAACACATCGAGGACCGCATGGCACAAGAAGCCTCCGCCTTCATAGAAAAACACCAAGACCGCCCCTTCTTCCTGAACTACTGGATGTTCAGCGTCCACGCCCCCTTCAACGCCAAAGAGGAACTCATCGAAAAATACCGCCCCCTCATTGACCCAAAAAACCCGCAGCGTAGCCCCACCTACGCCGCCATGATCGAATCAATGGATGACGCCGTAGGTACCCTTCTTGACACTCTCGATCGCCTTAAAATCACCGACAACACCATCATCATTTTCTTCTCAGACAACGGCGGGAACATGTATGACATCGTCGATGAAACCTCTCCCACCAGTAACCACCCACTCCGTGGAGGAAAGGCCTCACAATTCGAAGGAGGGATTCGCGTCCCCATGATCGTCTCTTGGCCTGGTCAAATCACCCCAGAAAGTACGAGCGACGCCTTAGTTCAGTCCACCGACTTCTACCCCACCCTCCTTGACATCCTCTCACTTGAAAAAGCAAACGGCCAAATCTTCGATGGCGTCAGCATCCTCCCCGCCCTCAAAGAGCAAGAATTCTCCCACCCCCCGATCTTCACCTACTTCCCCCATAACCCACCCGTCCCCGATTGGATTCCCCCCTCCATCTCCATTCACCATAATCAGTGGAAACTCATCCGAGAGTTCCACCAAGGCGAAAACCTCGCCCACCGCTACCGCCTCTTCGACCTCTCCCGCGACCTCGGCGAAAAACACAATCTCGCCCCTCAACAACCCAAGCTCGTGGAACGACTCGACGCCAAGATCGAGACCTTCCTTAAAGAAAGCAAAGCGATCCTTCCTCTCCCAAATCCCAAATTCGACCCCGCAAAATACCAACCCGAACTCGAAGGCCAAAATCGCGTCGGTCGTGGAAAAAAGAAGTCCCGCAAACAGAACGACATCGCAGACCCCAAGCTCCAAGGCTGGAAGGCGCGTAATGCAAGCTACTCCATCAAAAACGGCATTCTCAGCCTCAAAGCAACCCAGTCAGATCCCTTCCTCGGCATCGGCGCCAAGCAATTTAAAAAAAACACGCGCCTGACCCTGCGCCTCAGATCGCCCCTCGGCGGGAAAGGAAAAGTGACCTGGGCCAATGAAACATCCAGCCCCGGCAGCCTCCCCTTCTCCTTAAGAACCGGAGAATGGACGAACCTCACGCTCACCCTCCGACCCAAAACCGACCTCGGCATCCTACGCCTCCACCTCCCTAAAACCGAGGCCCCCATCGAGATTGATCGCCTCTCCCTAAACTCCGGAAAAATCACACTCACCAGCGAGTTCTAACAAAAAAGAAAAAGCGGCAAAATCCGCCACCTCTCACTCGCTCCGCTCCCTCAGCCTTCCCTCCGAAAAATAGCCCGCTTTTTTATCGAGCCCACCCCCCGTTTTACGCTTCACTGTCCCAAGTGACTGAACAAACGAAGGACCAATTAGCCGATGGCTCTTACGAATTCCTCTCCATTTTCTTGGAAGGTCTCCCATTCATCTTTCTCGGCACCCTAGTCAGTGGCTTCCTAGGGACTTACCTCCCTCGCGGAGCCTTCGAAAAATTCCTCCCAAAGAACCGCACCCTTGCCATCTTGATGAGTGGTTTTCTTGGCGCGATCTTCCCAGTCTGTGAATGCGCGGTCGTCCCCGTGATCCGCCGCCTAGTCAAAAATGGCCTCCCCGTAGGCTGCGCGCTTGCCTACATGCTCGCCGCTCCCATTTTTAATCCAGTCACCGCCATCAGCACCTACAAGGCCTTTAATAACTCTCATGAGATCGCACTCTCCCGCCTCGCCATGGGATATATCGTCGCCATCATCATCGCCCTCATCGTCTCCCGCATCGCGCACGACCTCTTCCTAAAAGCCTCCGCTAAAAAGGACGAAGGACACGAGCATCACCACCCGCGTAACCTCAACTCCGCCCTGAATAACTCGCTGCGCGACTTCATGGACGTCGGCCTCTACTTCTGCATCGGAGTGGTCCTCACCGCCATCTTGAAAACCACCATCATTGACCCCACTGATGACTTCTGGAAAAACCTCGCCGATAACTCCATCCTCGGCGGAGCAGGCATGATGATCCTCGCCTTCGTCCTCAGCCTCTGCTCCACCTCAGATGCCTTCATCGCCGCAAACTTCGCAAACTTCAAATACGGGCCTAAACTCGCCTTCATGGTCTTCGGCCCCATGATGGATGCCAAACTCATCTTCCTCTACTCCACCGTCTTTAAATGGAAGTTTATCGCCTTCCTCTTCGTCGCGATCTTCATTCTCACCGGTGCTCTTAGCATCCTCTTCGAAACCCAAATCCTGCGAATCTGGATGACTCCAGACCAGCCGATCCCTCTTACGCCATGAACGCAGTTCACACTCGACTCTTCGGCCTTCTGGCCTCCTCTTGGGGCTCGCTCCTCATCTACTTTTACCAATCCGGTCGACTTCACAAGTACCTCGCCCCGGACTTCCACCACCTCATCATGTTTGGGGGAATTGGCATCCTCATCTTAGGAGTCTACTCCATCATCAACCCCCAGGAAAAAAAATCCTCCTGCGGTCATGAGCACCAGCATGAAGCCCATCACCACGCATGTGATCACGACCACGGCCATGACCACAGCCACGACCACCATCATGACCACCATCATGACCACCATCATGATGATGACTGCTCTGACTGCAGCCACGAACATGAAGAAGGACATGGCCCTCTCATCACCATCCTCCTAACCATCATCCCCCTCTCCATCGCGATGAACTTCACCGAGGACAAGCTCTCCAATACCGGCCTCTCCAAAAAAGGCCTCTACGAAGCACCGAACCTCACAAACTTTGCCAGCATCCCACCCTTCACCCGAGCTGACATCGAAAAACGAGTCCCAAAAAACGAACACGGGGAATTTGAACTTCGCTTAATCAACGCCTACTACGCTGCCGGTGACCGCGAAATCCAAGACATCTACGATGGCCTCCCCGTAGAGCTGGAGGGCCGCATCGCCCCAGAAAAAATCAACAATGAGTCCGGGAACCGCATGCGCATCTTCCGCTCCATCATGACCTGCTGCGCCTCTGATCTACAAGTCATCGGCATCTCTCTAGAGTTCCCAGAAGACGTCGCTAAATCAGAGGAAGGTGACTGGGTAAAAGCGGGCGGCATTCTCACCTTCGAAACCATTAACGGCACCGTAGTCCCCCTCCTCAAGGTCCGCGGGGTCAACTTGGCCGAAGAACCATACTCAGAGTTTCTCCTCCGCCAATAAGCTCATGCCTCTCGATCCCCTCCAAGCCCTGCGCTCACAGCTCCTCACCACCGTCCTCGGCTCTGACGAGGCCGTTGACCTCCTTCTAACCGCCCTCCTTGCCCGCGGACACGCCCTCGTCACCGGACCTCCCGGAATTGGCAAAACCACCCTCGCCCAAACCCTCTCCACCTCGCTCAGCGGATCTTTTAAACGAGTTCAATTCACCCCCGACCTCCTTCCCTCAGACATTCTCGGCTACCAACTCTACCGCCCGCACAACGGCGAGTTCGAGTTCATCGCCGGCCCCGTCTTCGCCAACCTCCTCCTCGCGGACGAGATTAACCGCGCCTCCCCCCGCACCCAGTCCTCACTCCTAGAGGCCATGAACGAGCGCCAAGTCACCATCGATGGCGTCACCCACGAACTCCCCGACCCCTTCCTCGTCGTCGCCACCCAAAACGACACCTCCTCCACTGGAACCTTCCCCCTCCCCGAGCCACAGCTCGACCGCTTCCTCGTCTCCATCCCCATGAGACTCCCCGACGATCAAATTCAACTCGAAATCCTCCGCTTCCACTCCGAAAAATCAACCAGCACTCCCCCCTCTGCCGTCCTCTCGCTCGAACAACTCCGCGACCTCCAAGAACAAGCGAGTCAAATTTCAGTCTCCGACACTCTCCAACGCTACCTCCTCGCACTCTGCCAAGCCGTCCGCAGCATCATCGGCCAAGACCACACCGTCTCCACCCGCGCCACCCTCGCGCTCCAACGCGCCGCCCAAGCCGTCGCCCTCCTCGACAAGCAAACCTCCGTCCTCCCCGACCACGTCCAAAAAATCTTCCCCCACGTCCTCCGCCATCGCCTCCTCTCAGAAGACACCCCCGATGCAGACCACCTCCTCAACTCCGCCCTCGAGCAAACCCCCGTCCCCTAGCCACGGAACGGCGCGCATCTCGCCGCCGACCCCTCAAGCAAAGCCCGCCCCTCAAGCAAGCTCCCCATAAACTCGGTTCACCTCCTCCGCGATCACCTTGATCCCGTATTCCACCGTCTCCGCATCCATCGTATAGCTCACCCGGATACACTCCTGCGTGTGCTTCCACTCCAGCTCCTCCGGCAGCCCGAAGAAAAAGAACTCACTCGGCACCACCAGCACCCCACGCTTCTTCAGCCGCTCATAAAGCTCCCGCGCCGTGATCGGCAAATCCTCAAACCACAGCCAAAGGAAAAGCGCTCCTTCACTCTTATGAACGTAGTAAGGAACCCCTTCCGCAAATTCCCGCGCAAACCACTCCTGCGCCATTTCTGAACGCTCTTCATAAAAAGGTTTCACCACCTCCTTGCTCAGCCGCAAAACTTCCCCACTCTCCACCAAAGGCCTCAAGATTTCTGGCCCCACATTGCCATTCGCTAAGCCCACGATTGAGGTCATTGATGAAATGCAGCGGCACATCTCCTGACTCGCCACCACGATGCCCGTCCGCACTCCCGGTAGACCGATCTTGGACAAGCTCAGCGTCAGAATCATCCCCTCATCCCACACCGGCGTCACCTCAGAGAAGATGACATTCGGGAAAGGCGCCCCATAGGCATTATCAATGATCAGAGGAATCCCCTTAGCCCGCGCAATCTCTCGCAGCCTCTCAATCTCCTCATCCGTCAAAACATTCCCCGAGGGATTGGTGGGGCGTGACACACAGATCGCTGCAATATCATCACCCGGATTCACCGCATCAAAGTCCACTCGGTATTTAAACTCGTGCGGCCCGATCTTCTCAATCTTCGCCGGAATCGCCTCAAAAAAATCTGCCCCTACCGACTGATTCGCGTAGCCAATATACTCCGGCAACAAGGGCAACATGATCTTCTTCCGTGATCCATCCGGGAACCTTCCCGCCAGCGCATTAAAAAGAAAAAAGAAAGCCGTCTGCCCACCCATCGTCAGCGCAAAGTTCTCATGCGTCACTTCCCAGCCAAATTCCCTCCGGAAGAGATCCGCCAGCGCCATCCGAAAAGCCTCGCTCCCAGCTGGCACATCATAATTCCCCAGCATTTTTTCCATCCCACTTGGCTCCGCCATAATTTCCTCCATTCGCTCTCTCCAAACCGCATCCATCTCCGGAACATGAGCCGGTTGCCCCCCTCCTAACATCTTCACATCACCACCACCGGCCAAGGCCTCCCCGAGATCATCCATCAAATCCCCAATCCCACTTCCACTACAAAGATTTTTTCCAAAGGTCGAAAGCTCCCAGTTCATGACAAGAATCATGACTCCTCTACACCGGATTTGTCACTGAAATCTCTCCACTTTTCTCTGAAAATTCTCAATCCTGCCAAAGCGCAGTCACCCTGCCAGATGAACACACATGTCAGATCACACTTATGACGATCTCGACCCCCTCTACCGGGCTATTTGGGGACAATCCCTCCACCACGCTTACTGGGAATCCGGAAAGGAAACGAGCGATGAAGCGAAGGAGAAACTCATCCAGAAAATCTTCCGGCACTGGCAACCCAGCGGCCACATCATAGATATTGGCTGCGGTTACGGAGTCCTCGCACGGCGGCTCAGCCAGCGTTTCCAATGCCACGTCAGCGCATGCACCTCCTCCCAAGCGCAAGCCGACGCCATCAAAAAAAACTCCGCGATTCGACAATCCCCTCCCGCAAATAAACTCACCCTCCTAAGCGGATCATGGCTTGATCAAGTGCTCCCCGCTCAGAGTCTGGACGCGGCGCTCTCGCTAGAAAGCACCTCCCACTTTGCAGATTTTTCCGCCCTTTTGAAAAAAACCCATCAAGTGCTCAAGCCGGGCGCAAGTTGGCTCATCTGTGATTGGTTTTCCGAGCATGGCGAGCGCCCCCTACTCCGCCATCTTGCCGAGACTGGCGGACTCCCCCCATGGCGGAGCCTTTCAGCCTTTCTCACCCTCGCCCACCAGGAAGGCTTCACCATCTCCCTCACCCTCGATCTCTCCAGACAAGTCGCCCCCACTTGGTCCTCCCTTTTTCTGAAATCCCTCAGCACTCCACTCAAGAAACCCAAGATGATCCCCCTCTTTCTCTCCGCCGTCTGCAAGCGTCCCGCCCTCCTCTGGACCTTCCCCCTACTCCGCCTCGCCTACGCCCAAGGCGATCTCTCCTACTTCTTAATCAAGCTCACAAAGGACGAATCGCTTTCATCTCGCCCTCCGCCATGATTCAAAGTAAGTTTCCCCTGATCTATGAAGAAAGTCCGTTTGCCTCGCTCCGTCATCCTCGTTGCGGTTCTTTATCTTGTCGCGGCAACGAGCGCGGCCATCACTCTCCAAAATTGGGATTTTCTAAAGACCTACATCCCCTTCTTCATCGCGATCGCCGCCTTCATCGCGCTCATGCATCGGCGAGTTCACTTCTCGATGGCACTCCTCTGGTCCCTCACCCTCTGGGGCGCGCTCCATCTCGCCGGGGGGCTTGTCAGAATTCCCGAGACCTGGGACTCCGAGGGAGAGCAAACGATCCTCTACTCTTGGTGGGTCATTGGATCATGGCTGAAGTATGACCAAGTGGTCCAGGCCTTCGGCTTTGGGACCTGCACCTGGCTCATCTGGGAGGCTCTCCGCGCCAGTATCCAAGCTCGCCTCGGCCGTAAACTCTACCCCTCCATGGGCATGATTTTCCTCTGCGTCTTCGCCGGAATGGGCCTCGGCGCACTCACCGAGATCGTAGGCTACCTTGCCGATCTCAACCTCGCGCAACTAGACACCAGCAGATACCTCGACACCTGCAAAGACCTCCTTGCTAATCTCGTCGGCTGCCTTTTTGTCGGAGTTTTGATCCTCTTCCGCGGTTAATGACACTGACCGTTTCAGACCCCTCCAGCCCCCGGCTTGATGCCTTCCTCGCGGGGGAACTTCCCGCACTCTCGCGCTCCCGCATCCAGGCCCTGATCAAAGACGGCCACATTCTTCTCAATGACGCAAAAGTCAAAGCGCGCACCTCTTTAAAGATCGGCGACATCATCTCCATCACCATTCCCGAGGAAAGCACGCCCGAGCCAGAGGCCGAAAACATCCCCCTCTCCGTCCTCCACGAAGATTCAGACCTCATCATCATCAATAAAGCACCTGGCATGGTTGTCCACCCCGCCGCAGGGAATCGCAAAGGCACCCTCGTCAATGCCCTCCTTCACCATTGCCAAGGCCAACTCGCCAGTGATGGCGGCGAGGGCCGGCCCGGCATCGTCCACCGCCTCGATAAAGACACCTCAGGCTGCATCATCGCCGCTAAGACAAACGCCAGCCTGAAGCACCTCGTCGGGCAATTTTCCGAGCGTAAAACCGCCAAGCTTTACCTCGCCGTCGCGCAAGCTCCCCCCACTCAGGTTCACCAAACCATCTTTAACAACATCGCCCGCCACCCAGTCCACCGCCAAAGAATGGACGTCTGCAACCCGGGCTCCGGCAAGCCTGCCATCACAGATCTCCACCTCCTCCACCGCAGAGATGATGGCACCTCCCTCATTCTTTGCGCCCTCCACACCGGCCGCACTCACCAAATCCGCGTCCATAATCGCTTCCTCGGCCACCCCCTCCTCGGCGACCCCATCTACAGCAAACCAAGCCGCCAAGCAGCTCAGCCCACCCGCCTCATGCTCCATGCATGGCGACTCGGCGTGACCCATCCTAACAGTGGGAAATGGCTCCAAAATGAAGCACCCATCCCCCCTGAATTTCACCCATGGACCGATCAAGTGACAGAGAGACTCTCTCAAATCCGTTCTATCTCTGACCCCCGTGAATTCGATGCTCTTTGGTAAAACGCTCACCCCATTGAAAGCTACCAGACATAAGCCCACTCCCTTCTTAAATTCCTAGAAATCTCCCATGGCAGCCGAATTCAAACGTCGCTATCTCCGCATTGTCCGTAAGGCCTACCGCTTCCTGCGTAGCCCCGGACTGAAGCGGTGCGCTTGGCTTCAGCGGACCATCTCACCCATGTTCGAGCGCCAATTCTGGCACCCTTGTCGGGACTCCGTCGCCACCGGCCTAGCGATCGGCCTCTTCGTCTCCCAGCTTCCCATGCCTGGGCAAATGATCCTCGCCGGGGTCTGGTCCGTCTTCTTCCGTGCCAATATCCCCATCGCCCTCGCTGCTTGCTGGATTACCAATCCCATCAGCCAAATCCCCATCATGCTTTTCCAAGAACGCCTCGGCGACTTCTTGCGCGAGAGCCTCCTCATCCCGATCCATCCCATTCTAGAACGCATCCAAGTCCCCCTCGGATTCCTCCCCGGAATGGAAGGAGAATACCTGAATGGTGGGAGCTTTATTCTCGGCTTCCTCGCCCTCGGCTTCCTCCTCTTTCTCCTCGCCTTCCCGCTCGTCTACCTCCTTTCCGCCCTCATGCCGCGCATCCTCCCTAAGACCCGCTACCAACGGGCCAAAGCGAAAGTCATCGCCCGCCAAAAAAAGGAAGAATCTAAAAATCAAAGCCCCTGAGCCACCCCTCTGAGCCACCCCTCTCCGAATGAGAGAAGAAGCCCGCAGACGGCAGTAAAGCGGAACAATGACAGAGCACAGGAGCACAGAGCTCGGCCCGTTTTAACTCGCTTTCCCCGCCACTTTTTCCTGCTCATCTTCTGGCCGGAATGCCGAGACAAACAAAAGCATAGCAGCCACTGAGATGCACGAGTCCGCAACGTTAAAGGTGGGAAAAAATCCCCCACTGCGAGGAGAGATTTTTTCATAACCCGGGAGCTTCACTCGGATAAAATCAACCACATATCCCTTAGAAAGACGCGTCACAAAGGACTTCTCCTCATGCTGCTCTAGCCAAAACCCCTGAAAGAGGCGATCCGTCAAATTTCCACAAACCCCCGCCACTAATAAAACCGCAGCCAACCTCGCCGGAGGATTCGCAAAGGCCCCCTTCCTCCAAAAAACCGAGATGATGATCAAAGCTAAGATCAAGACCAAGGTAAACACGAGAGGAGCCCAAGTCGTCCCATTCCCCAGCCCAAACGCCACTCCTTGGTTGTGAACCCGCCACCACCAAAGAAAGCCCTCAATCACCGGCACCGGCTGATCCGGCGTCACAAAATCCTCTCGAATCGGTTCATGAAATTTAAAGACCACCCACCACTTCGTCAGCTGATCCAGCACGAACAAAGGCAGCGAAATCGTAAGAAAAACCTTAGGGAGACGGCTCATACAGAAAAAATTTGAGATGAAGAAGATGATCGACTTGAAAAGACTCGCATAAACTTAAGCCCCACGCATGAGAGAAATCTCCGCCAGACTCACAAAAGAACTTACCAACTCCTCGCGGCTCGCCACCTTCAGCGCATCCACCGGCACCGCACGCTCCAGATCAAATTTCCCCGAGCGGGTCCTCCGCAGTGAGCTTAAGTGCGCCCCGCATCCTAACTTTTGACCAATATCATGAGCATAAGTGCGGACATAAAAACCCTTCGAGCAATCAACCGTGAAATCAATCTCCGGGAGTTCCACGCGCGAGAGCTCATAAGCCTTCACGTAAATAGAACGCGGCTTGCGCTCCACCACCTGCCCCTTCCGCGCGAGCTTATAAAGGGGAACTCCATCTTTCTTGATCGCCGAAACCATCGGCGGGATTTGCTCAAAGTCGCCCATGAACTCATCGAACACCGCCTCAATCTCCCCCTGATTCAGATCTGGCACCTCCTTCTCCTCCTCAATCTCTCCCTCCTTATCTTGCGTAGAAGTCGTCGCCCCAAGCGTGATCGTCCCAGTGTAGGTTTTATCCTCACTCATCAGGAGATCTTGAATCTTAGTGGCCCGGTTGATCACCAACATGAGCAAACCCGTCGCCATTGGGTCCAACGTTCCACAATGTCCGATTTTCTTCATATTTAACTGGCGGCGAGCGATCGCCACCACATCGTGAGAAGTCATACCAGAGGCCTTATCAATGAGGAGAACTCCACTTGGGAGATCATTTGGATTTTGCATCGTCATGATCGTTTATGAATTTAGCCCCTCACGCCGCATCCTCTCCCGCACCTCAGCGAGCACTTTTTCCCGCGCCTCCGCGATCGGTCCAGGCATCCGGATCCCCGCCGCGAGGGCATGCCCACCACCGCCAAAGACTCCGCAAATCTCACTCGCATTTAAACGCCGATCCTTCGAACGCATCGAGACACGCACCTTACCCCCCTCAAGATCCTCAAAAAACACCGCCACGAGGACACCCTGCACCGCTCGGATAAAATCAATCATCCCCTCCGTATCATCATCCACTAAACCAAGATCATTCTTGGTCGCCAGACTCAGATCCCACCACACTAATTTCCCCTCATCACTGCGATCTAAGGTATTTAAAAGAGCCCGCATCAATTCCACCTTCCGATAGGGCTGACTATCATAGGTAAGTTCATTAATCCTCCCCACATCTAAACCGCGGGACACTAAATCTGCAGCCATCTCATAAGTCCGCTGAGTGGTCCCAGCGTATTGGAAAGATCCAGTATCCGTCGAGACAGCCACGTAGATGGAATCACGCGTGATTTCAGAAATCGGTAAATCGAGAGTCACCAGAAGATCATAAATAATCTGCCCCGTCGCCGGGCTACTCGAGTCGATGTAGTTCAAGTCTCCGTAACCCGGATTTGAAACATGATGATCGATATTGATCATGAGCTTGGCCCCTTTAATCGCCTCCAAGCTCCCCTCACCGACCCGGGCATGCGCCGCCGTATCCAACGTAATCGCCACCTCCACATCGACCCCCTGAGCCTCCGAGGAAACCTCCACCTTCTCCGAACCGGGCAAAAATGCCAAACTCTCCGGGCAGCCATCATTATTTAAATAGCGCACCGATTTCCCCATCTGCTCTAAAGCATGCCCTAAGGCTAGGATCGAGCCAATGGCATCACCATCAGGACGGACATGACTCACAAGAGCGAAAGACTGGTGCGCTTCAAAAGCCTCACCAATTTGGGCGAAAGTGGAATTCTCTGACATAGGGTAGGACCACAGATTTCCCCAGCCACGCCATGTGATCAAGGATTGATCGAAAGAAAGCGCCCCTCCGTCTCACCTCAGCTCAGCCCTCCTACTCCTTCTTTTGGGAAAAAAGCCACTTCCACACGGCCGCATCCTCATAAGTCGCAGTCCAAGAATCATGCCCCACTCCCGCATAAATTTTTAATTTCACATCCGCCTTCACCTCCTCAAGCGCCTCCACCATCACGCGGGATGCTTGAAGGGGCACCACCTCATCGACCTCACCATGGAAAACGCGGAAAGGGACCCCCTTCATCTGAGCCGCCGTCTTAGGATCACCTCCACCACACACCGGAATCGCAGCCGCAAAGCCATCCGGACGCCGAGCCACTGCCGCGAAGCATCCAAAACCTCCCATCGATAAACCCGTCACATAAATGCGACTCCGGTCCACCTTCTGCTCCCTCACCAAGCGGTCCATCACCTCAAAGACCAGCCGCATCATCGCAGAAGGTTCCTTTGCTAAATCTCCCCCCTTTGCTGAGCGCCCATCCCCCCGTAAATCAGCCCACCACACCCCCGGCTCACACTGCGGCGCCAGCACCACCGCACTCTCATCGTTCGCTGAAATCCATTTTAACAAATCAGCCACCCCATGCTTCAGCTGCGCCTTATTATCAGAGCCCCGCTCGCCGGCCCCATGTAAGAAAAGGACCAAAGCGGGCTCCTTTGACTCCCCCACCTTCGTCCACCGAAAGGGCAAGGACTTCCCCTCTTTTTCATGCACCTCGGCTTTCATCTCTTCGAGCGATCCCGCCATCGTCCCCGTCATCATCACAACCATCATCCCTAAAAAACGAATCATCATCCTAAAAAAATGCCCCATCCCCATGCACTCGGCAAGAGCAAGCCGCTAATTTTAGCCAGCGTAATCACGCCCAGAAGATCCACTCAGTTAATTGAGTTTCTTAGGAAACTTCACCTCTCCATCAGTGAGATCTTCCAAGCGCGTCTGGATGATCCGCTCCGCTTCCTCTAAAATATCGCTATTCTGAATGGCATCGATCCGCGCCTGTTGATGAAGCAAATTCGTAGCATGCTCGCGGTCTCTTTCATTCAAGCGATTCAAAGCCCCACTACTCGCAAAGAAAGTGTCATAATTGAGAAGAGAAACTCCCAGCAAGCGCGGCTCCGGCCACTCGCCCACCACCTCATTACCCCGCAGCTCAAAGCCCTCGAACTCGCTCAAATCATAACCGGCCTTCACCTCGAAATCCCCCTTCAAAATAAAGACCTTCTTAGACCTGAACCAAGTACTCTCATACTTCACCACCGTTTGCACACGTCGCTTCACCACCACCAGCTCACGAGTCTCCTGACTGCCCAAGGTCAAGGTATAGCCATCCACCTTGACCTCGCTATTCGTAACCGCTCCTAAAGCCTCCCTCAGTTTCTCTACCGGATTCATTTCCTGAAGCGGCCTCCCAATGAAAAAATGAAAAGCCGCCATCCCAGCGATCCCCAAAAGCAGCAAAACCGTGAAATACTTAAAGGCACGATCAATCGCCCCTCTCTTGCTCCGTTCGTATTTATCTCTCATTCTGAAATGTCATGCAGGTCCTCTCGTGGCACAGCTCATCAGTCGGCAAGCCGCCCATACTCGCCGCAAGTGTTTGCTCTTGCCATAAGCCTTACGGAATGTTCACTAGCTCGCAAGTAATACAAACTGTGACTGCATTCGAAATCTATCAGAAAATTGACCCCGCCCTCATCAGTGATCTCTTTCTCTGGATTCGGGAAAACGATCGCCCCCTCTACAAATCGACCGTCGCAACCCTCACCGCGAACCGTCGCCTCCGCCCCGTTTTTGTAGAAAAAAAATCAGTCCCTGAGCAAATCGCTTGGCTCCATAAAACGCTCAAACTCCGCACCAGTGACACGATTGGCGAGCACCTTTTCCAAGTCTACTTCATGAAAGGCCAGCAAGAGCTCCTCATCACATTCTGCGATGGCATGGGCATCAAGCACGATGGCGAAGGCTCCGTAGATGGATCACTCCCAGAGACCCTTGATGACGAAAAACTGAAATCCACGATCGAGACCCTCGTCGGAGCTCATGACCCCAAACTCGTCACCCTGTACCTCCGCGTCTTTAATCTCCAAACCGCGACCGGTTGGGATAATCTCGCAGCTTTGTTAGAAAAAGACGAGCGCCTCAAGCTCGCCTAAAACTCGCCTAAAAAAAGCCCCCCCTCACCCCGTCTAAGGACCCAAGACTTCCTCCACGGCTGCAATGCCAAAGTTCAACTCCTCCTCTGAGATCACGAAGGGAGGAGTGAATGAGAGGACATTCCCCTCTGGCCCATCCGCTAGAAAAAGAAGACCCCGTGCGAGCAAATCCGCCAGAAGCGGCCCCGCATTTCTTCGCAGCTCCACCCCCCACATCATCCCGCGTCCGCGCAACTCCACGACCTCATCGTGAGTTAATTTCTTGAGCGCCTCCTCCAGTAATCCGCTCGCCCGCTGCACCATCGCTAGCGTCGCTGGACGCTCGAGGATTTCCAGCGACTTCAGAGCCATCGCACAGCCCACCGGATGACCTAAAAAAGTGCTCGTGTGCAGAGCCTCGCCCCCACTTTCAGGCCAAGCATCCATCACCTCAGCCTTCCCCACACAAGCCGAGATCGGAAAGCCCCCGCTCAGCGCCTTTCCCACACAAATCAGATCCGGCACCACCTCATCCCACTCACAAGCAAAGCACTTTCCACTGCGATAAAAGCCAGTGTAAATTTCATCAAAGATCAAAAGCGCACCACGCTCATCACACCACTCCCGCAGGGCCGCTAAGAAACCGGGCGGCGCGATGACCTTCCCTCCACGCCCCTGAATCGGCTCCACCAGAACCGCCCCGATCGTCTCATCATCCGGGAGATCAAATGAGCCAAAGGGCAGCCGAGTAGTGACCTCAGCCAATTGATCCCCAAATGGTCCTCGAAATTTTGGCAAATCAGTCCCGAGTAAAGCTCCATAACCTAGCCCGTGATACGCATGAGAAAAAGCGATCACACCCGCCTTACCAGTCGCCAGTCGCGCGGTTTTCAGCGCCGTCTCCACAGCCTCAAATCCAGAATTAGACAAAACCACCTTCCCCTTTCCGTAGCCCCATCGCCCGTAAGTCATCGCCGATAAACGCGCGCAGAGCTCCCCCTTCAAGGCCGTAGGGTGAACATCGCCCATCCCATGCAGTAGCCTTTCAGACTGCGCGCGCATCGCCTGCACCACCTCAGCATTCCGATGCCCCAAGCCCGCCACCCCAAAGGCACTCGTGAAATCCAGAAAGCGATTTCCATCCGCATCCCAAACGTTCGCCCCCTCCGCCTCCTCCCAAAAAACGGGCCAAGACTCATCCTGATAAGTGACATTCTGACTCTCGTGCTCCCGTAAGCGAGCGGCCAATTCTCGTGAACGAGGGCCCGGAATCGCTGTTTTTAAATCCGGAATCATCACTCAGTTCGTCATTGCCATGATGGCACCAGCCCCCGAGAGGAGCACTAAAAAAAGAGCCACACCTCCCACCGCAATGTCTCTTTTTAAAATCACCGGGCGGTGAGGAGAAGCCGACTTTGGGAAAACCAAAAGAGCATAAAGCCCACCCGTCACCAAGCCACCAAAGTGCGCAGCATTATCAATAAAGCGAAACCCCAGAAAACCAATCACCACCAAAGAGAATAAGATTCCCAAAAGGCGGCGGCGCGCCGAACGTGGCACCAAGGGCCGATGCAAGGTCTCAAAGACCAAGATAAACCCAAGAAAACCGCAGACCACCCCAGACACCCCCACAGAAGTCTGCTCCGGCATCCAAGAAATACTAGCCCACCCCGCTCCAATGATGCTTAGGAAAAAAACCGCCGCCAGATGAGGCCACCTTGCCAAGATCTCAAGCCGCCGCGCCAAATACCAAAGAGCGCTCGCATTCAGAATAAAATGAATGACATTCCCATGCAGAAATGCCGCCGTAAAAAGTCGCCAAGACTCGCCCAAGGCATATCTCGGCTTCACCAAACCCGCATCCATAATGCCCAGACCGGGACTGAAAAATTGCGTGAGCCCCACCAAACTTATCAAGCTTAAGAGGAGCACCGTAAGTAAGCTTCCTTGCGCCCCCATCCATAGATCGAAGCGCGCTTCTGGAATCTCACCCCGCATCCGCTCCCCATCAAAATGAGGCAGCGCCTTCCTAATCTTATGACTCTCCCACCAGGGCCGCGCCGTAAAGTATAGGAAGCCAAAAGCCGCCATCACCAAGAAGTGAATGCCCAAAAACCCAAAAGGCCGCCCTCCTTGGCAATAAGCATACATGGCATAGGCTAAAAGTAAGCCCGTCAGCGGTAGCGTCCGCCTCGCCTCCGCCTCATCTTCCTCCGCAAAAATAATCCGTCGCTTTTTTAAAACCGCGAACATTTCTGGCTCCTCCTCAGGAGCAAGTAAGCGGGGATGTTCTGGCACCCAGATCCACGCGAGCCGCCCTTTCCCAGTTTGTAAGTATGACTTCAGCTCATCAAAAGTGTCAAATCCCACCTGCTTTCCCGCCTCATCCTGCGAGCCGAAAGGAGCAGATTCCGGCTTCAGCGGGAACGCCTCTTCGCGTGCCCAAGCTGGTAAACCTGGTGCACTCATCGCCATGAAATCGCCCTAAAAAAAGGCTCGCTTTATTGACCCGCCGGAGACTCCTCCACAGGAGCCGCCTCCCCCACTTCTTCAACTGCCTCCACAGCATCCACCGCATCCGCTGCCTCTTGCTCCACCGCATCCGCCACCGCGGCCGCAGCATCTTCTGGAGAAATACTCTCAGAAGTAGACTCAGCCATCTCATCCATCACCACCTTTGCCGGAGCCTCAGTAGGCGCCTGAGCAGTCGAGCCACCATCAGAGGCGAAGTTCTTTCCCTCAATCGAGTTCTTTTTTCCCATCAAGATCGCCAAAACGAGCGAAAAGACAAAGAAGAGCGTCCCAAGATAAACTGTTCCTTTTTGGAGAACATCCGTCGTGCGAGCCCCCCAAGCAGCATCAGTCATACCTGAACCAAAAGCGGCACCTAGACCCTCTTGCTTAGGACGCTGCATGAGGATCACAAGAATCAACAAAAGGCTCACGACGATGTGAGCGATGACCACGAGAGTGATTGAAATATCGAGCATTGGAAGAGCGGGACTCTAGTGGCTGCGGGCAACTTGTAAAGAGGGAGTTTTTGACAATTAGCTAGATTAATTATAAAGAAACCTTGAGCATCCACCTCCCCTCCCCCCGTTTTAAAATTGATGTCTTCAGAGCACCCCATCCTCTCCTCTAAACTCTTCCGCCGAGGCGTGCATGACTGCCCACTCTGCGCAACCGAGCTAGCAAGCGCAGCCCCCGCCTGCTCGCGCTGCGGCTGCAAGCTGGAAAAGCTCGATAAAATCCTTGGTCTAGAAGGCCCTCACTTAAAAGCCGTCATGGACCTCACGCAGCTTCTCGGCGGAAAAAATGAAGCGATCCAAAAACAGATCTCCCTCATTGAGCGCCAATTCCCCCAACTCGCACTCCATAGCTGCATCGCCCCTTGCCCAGACGGAGTTCAGCCCACAGCCCTCGCTTGGTGGATGCTCAATCGCGGACAAAATCTTTCCCATCCCACCTGGGCCGGCCTTCTCTTGATCGATCTCAAATCCTCCCAAGTCACCTTCCAAATGGGATACGATTTATCGACTTTCATCAATCGCCAAAAACTCGAAGCCCTCCTCTCCGAATGTGGCGACTGGTTTAGCCTTGGAGACTACGCCGGAGGAATCGTCAACTTCTTTCAGGAATTCCACACACTCCTCAAGCGCTCCCATCGACACGCCTTGGAGACAGAAAAAATGACCTTCAAAACCCTCAACCGAGCATGAGAATTTCACTCATTTTTTTCACACTCCTCATGGGCCTGCTTTCCCTCCCAGCGAGAGAGCGCCCCCTCTCATTCGTCTCTGATCCTAGTTTTATGCTCCCGGAAGAGACCCGCGAGTCATTGGACTTATTTCTGAGAACTCGCAGTCACAAGACGCAAAGCGAAATCTTCCTACTTCTGGAACCACTTCCTGAGGCAACAGCTGATGAATCCAAAGCAATCCTCAAAGACTTAGGCCATTCATGGTCCGAGAAAAATTGGGCGATCATCGCTTACCGGCCCGGACAGATTAATCCACCTCTCATCGTCGCCGGAGGACCTCTTTTTAAAGAAGTGAACCCCAGCGCATGGGAGAAAGAAATCACCACCTTGCAGGACCTCTCACTCCAATCATGGCAAAACACTCCAGACATCGATTTTCTTGCCAGAAAACTCTCTGACTCACTTGTCTTTTTTAGCCAATTTAAGAGCGCCACCATTCAATCGCTCACCAAAAACCGTAATGAAGAATTCCGTAAAAAATACCGCTCTCATAAATCAAAAAAAGCCCTCATCCTCACCATTTCTACCCTCTCTCTACTCGCCCTCGGCCTCCTCTGCTTCTTGTCACGAAAGGCCTATCTCGCTAAACGAAAAATGTTTTTCCCTGAAACCAATTGGACCTCTCGCCTCGGCGCTCCACACTCTGGTGGCTCCGCCGCTGCACAACGCTTCACTCCGCCAAGCGAATGAAATTCAGCCTCATCTTTCTCCTCCTCGCACTCACCTCCTGCTCCAAAAAAGAAGCTGAGAGCGAGCGCACCGCCCATTCTGAACCCGCTTGGGATGCCAGCTTCTTCTCCCCTAAAACGGGAGAAATCTTATCCTACCGCGAAACGATCGAATCGATCTCTCCTCAAAAAAACCTCCCCATCTCGCCAGATCAGATCCGTAAAAGAGTCCTCAAGCGTCGCCAAGTTTACGATGGAAGCGAACTCATCGAGGGAAAAACACTTCACCGTTACTCGATCTATCATGATGGATCTTTTACCGAGGGTTTCCTCTTTCACTGGGTGAACGGATTCCTCTACGTCGTAGGCTCCTTTACCGAAGATCAAAAAATCACCTTTGCCAATCCGCCCATTCCCATCGCTCACCTCAATATGATCGCGGGCACCTACTGGCACTGGCCTCCGCAAGCCCCAGCCGGAAGTGGATCTCGCCACATTGGCCTAGAACAAATCACCGTCCCTGCTGGGACCTTTGACGCCTACAAGGTCAGCATCCGTAAAAACACCCAAGGCAAAATCACCCTGCGAGAATACTGGTTCGCCCCCAAAATCGGCATCGTAAAGGAACAAAACCGGATCTACTCCAGCGGCCATCTCCGGGTCATCAACACCATCGAGCTCAGCGACCGCTCCACCTCAGACACCTCAGACACCTCAGAAGAGGCCCCTAGTGAATCGACTTAATAATCTCGTTCTTCACATTGAGAACATGGCGCAGAGGAGTGATCGGCTCTTCAGAAATCCCAAAAGCCATGATCGTCACGCACTCGCCTTTTTTAATCACATGGGCGGCTCCACCATTCATAATAATATGGCCCGTCCCAGGATCTCCCGCCTGCACGTAAGTCTCTAAACGCCCGCCCGCCGTCATCGAAGTCACCAGAACCTTCTCACCTTCCCAAAGCCCAGCTGCCTCCATCAAATCAGAAGGGATTTCAATGCTCCCTTCGTAGTCGATATCAGCCTGCATGATAATCGCTCGATGAAGTTTCGACTTAAGTTGAATGCGCTGCATCCAGAAACAAAATGAAGAATGCCCGCCGCGGTCAAGCGATGAATCATTGTCCTAAATCCAGCCACCCAAAACCCGAGCATTGAAAATGCCCTCCACCCCACCTACCCTTAAGGAAGCTTATGAAAATTTTTCTCATTTGGGTTCTCTCCTTGGCAGCACCTCTGCTGCCTGCTCAAGAAGTAGAAGAACCCGCCATCCCAGCAGCAGCCGTTCAGAAAGCACTGGAATGGATGCTCAAGCCAGACCCAAAGGAACGCGCCGCCGCCTACCGCACCTTCCAACTCTTCGGCGACGAAGGCAGCAGGATCTACCGCAACACCCTCGAAAAAGCTCTCGAACTCCATGCCAAAAAAATCGGCACCCTTCTCGAGAACGAACGCCTTAACCCGTTCTCCGAGCTCCCCTCCCTCATCGAGGAACTCCAAGCCGAGCGTGAAAGGATTTACGCCCTCATCCTCACCGACTTCCAAAAAGAGCCCAGTAAAGTCCGCATGCTTCGGAATGAAGTCGATGCACTGAGCAAGCTGAACAAAAATATCCGGACCATCGCCTCTAAAGACTCAGCCCCACTAGAACGTTCCATAAAAACCAGCGCCACCGCCCTCTCAGAAGTCCTGCGCGAAATCAGCATCATTGATGAAGACGGAACAAAAGAAGCCGCATTCAATTTCGAGGACTCCCTGCACGCAGTTCATGAAGGCCAGATCTACCTTAAAATCCACCACTCCATCCGCCTCATTCAAGCAGAAATCAGCGCACTTACCTTGGCCCATACCACCAATGAAACTGCCGCTTGGCCCATGAAGTCACAGCGCCACTTCGCTCGGCACCTGAACACCTTCCGCTCGCTCTTCGCCCTCACCCCCCTCCGTCTCGAGGAAAAACTCTCTGAGGCCTCGCGAGATCACTCCCAAGATATGGCATCACTCGGCTTCTTCGCCCACACCTCACCAGTCAAAAATAAAAGATCACCCGCCGACCGCGCTCGCCTCGCCGGCTTCCAATACCGCTGGACAGGCGAGAACATTTACGTCGGCTCCAGCTCACCCATCGCCGCTTATGATGCTTGGTTCGCCTCAGATGGTCACCGCTTTATCATGTTTGCCAAACAGCCGAATCTCCTCGGGATCGGCCTCGCCGGAAAGCACTGGACCATGATGACGGGACGCGACTAAGCTCCCCACTCAACGGAAATTTCTATCTATTTTAAATGAGTATTGAACAACGGCTGAACTACCAATTTAAGAGTAAGACCCTCTTGAAAGAAGCCCTTTCTCACCCCAGCCTCTCATCCGAGATTCGGCCCGCTCCACCTGATAACCAACGGATGGAATACCTCGGCGATGCCGTGCTAGAACTCTCCATCAGCACCCACCTTTACCACCGCTTCCCAAAAATCAAGGAAGGCCTCCTCACCAAGTTGCGGGCCTCCCTTGTTTCAAAACCCACCCTCGCCGCCGCCGCTCGGAAAGTAAAACTCGGGCAAGAACTCTTCCTCAGCAGTGGTGAGGAAAGCAGCGGAGGACGCGAGCGTGATTCAAATCTCGCCGATGCCTTCGAGTCCATCGTTGGAGCCGTCTACCTAGACTCCGGTCTAGAAGCGGCCGGCACCGTCATCCTCCATCTTCTCAGCAGCGAGATCGACTCCCTAGACCCGACCAAGGCTGAAGGAAATAGCAAAGGAACCCTGCAAGAAATCCTCCAAAAAATCAGCCCTACATCACCAGACTACCAAGTGATTAATGAAGAAGGGCCACCGCACGCGCGCACCTACACCTGCCTCGTCACTTGGCAAGATCAAGCGCTCGGCCAAGGCTCCGGACCCAATAAAAAATCTGCCGAAACTGCCGCAGCCCGCGCCGCCCTCCAAGCGAAGCTCTGGACCTCACACACCCCAGCCACCCCACCCACTCAATAAGTTCACCTCAGCCGGATCTCACTGGCCTGCGAAATCACCTCCAGCCCCGTCGCAGTTCTCAAAAGAAGTTCTCCTCGGGGTGAAACCCCCTCCACAGTCCCGCACTTCGTGACCCCTCCCGCCTCAAGCCGCACTTCCCTCCCCGTTAAAACACAGCGGTCCGACCACCGCGCTAAAAGATCATGAAAGCCCTCAGAGATTTGAGCCAAGCGTAAGTCCAGCCTTCCTAAACAGGAAATTAAAACCTCCTCCCGCGAGACCCGCGCACCTCCCTCAAGCAGCAAGGATGTCGCCGGATGCGCCAAGTCACTCGGGAAATCGCTGACATTGATATTCACCCCCACTCCCACCACTAAAAACCCCGCTTCAACCTCGGCCTCCACCAAAATTCCAGAAATTTTACGCCCCCCGACCCACACATCATTCGGCCACTTCATACCAGCCGCAACCCCGAAGCCCTCTAAAGCCTCCGCCACTGCCAAACCCGCCGCGAGTGCCGCGCGCGACCAAAGCCCCGCCACCTCTGAGGGCCGCACAATCAAAGAAAAAGCCAGCCCCTCGCCCGGTGGACAAGCCCACGCCTGTCCCCGCCGCCCTCGCCCCGCAGTCTGCCGTTCCGTCAAAATCACAGCGCGATCACCCACCCCTTTCTGCCCCAAACGCCGCGCCTCATCATTCGTCGAGCCGCACTCCTCCAGAAAAATCACCCGCTCCGCCCACTCTGGCGAGAGCTCCCGCAAGATCGCCCCATCCCACTCCTCCTCAGGCCTCATTTTAAAGCTCTAAAAACTCTAATGAAATGTCCAAAGCGACCGCCGAATGCGTCAGCGCACCCACTGAGATGAAGTCCACCCCCGTCTTCGCAATCTCCGCCACCGTGCTCAAATTCACCCCGCCACTCGCTTCTAACATCGGCCCATTTTCACCGCGTTCACCCCTCATCGCCACCGCCTCACGCAGAGCTGCATTGTCCATATTATCCAGCAAAATATAGTCCACCCCCTCCAACTTTAAAAAGGCCTCAACCTGATCAAGCCGATCCGCCTCCAGCTCAATCTCTACACCCGGCTGCTCCCGGCGCAAACGCTCGATCGCCTCCCTTAAAGCCTCGATCCCTCCTTCCGCAACCAGATGATTATCTTTCACCATCGCCCGATCATAGAGCCCCATCCGGTGATTCGTCCCCCCGCCTGCCAGCACAGCCCCTTTTTCTAAAGCTCGCCAACCCGGAGTCGTCTTCCGCGGATCTAAAATCCGCGCCCCAGTCCCCTCCACCAAGTTCACAAACTCCCGCGTCTTGGTGGCGATCCCAGAAAGCCGCTGCATGAAATTTAAAGCCACCCGCTCCGCCGTCAGAAGGGAACGCGCCTTACCGCGCAACTCCATCACATAAGTCCGCTTCCTCACTTCCGTCCCACTCTCATGCAGCACCTCCACACGCGTCTCCCCATCCACTCGCCGGAAGACCTCTTCCGCGATCTCCACTCCCGCGACGACCCCATCCGCCTTTACGATCACCTTACCCACAGCCTCACGATCCTCCGGCACAAAGTAATTTGAAGTCACATCACCCGGGCCGATGTCCTCGGCTAACGCTAAATCGATCAAAGTAGAAGTCGTCTCGTTCACCCCAGAAAGATAGAGCCCCCCAGCCCCAGAGGCGAGGAGCTTTTCCACAAGTAGCCCCATTCGTAATCATTCATTTCCCGGCTGGCATCCTCCCTCATTCGAGGCAGAATACCCCCACCCAAGCCCATGTCTCTCCCCTCGTCAAAGCACACCCTCCTTCTCTGGCTCAGACACCTGCTCGGACTAAACCTCCTCCTCACCCTCCCCTCCTGCCTCTCCATCGCAGGCCCCCCTCAAGCCGCCGCCACCGCCACCATCAGCGGACCGGAAGCCTTCGCCACCGCACGCTCCGGACAGCATCAAAAGATCTCCACCGGCTGGCTGCGCGAATTCCGAGACCCCCGTATGAGTAAACTTGTCAACGAGGCCCTCCTCCACAACCAAAGCCTCAAGGCAGCCGCCCACCGTCTCCGCGCCGCCAAGCAAGGCACCATTATCGGGCGCGCCGCCCGCCTTCCCTCCCTCACCGCCTCCACCAGCTACCGCGAAACAGATGGCCGTAATACCCCCTCCAGCGAGAACTACTCCATTTCCTTAAACGCCTCATGGGAAGCTGATCTCTGGGGCCGCTTGCGCAATCTCGACCTCTCCTCACAGGGCGACTACGCCGCCTCGGTAGCTGACTTCCGTGCCGCCCGCCTCTCCCTCGCCGCCAATACTGCCCAAGCATGGTGCAACCTCATCACCGCAGAACAACAACTCGCCCTCGCTCAAAAAACCGTCGACTCCTATCAACAAGCCCTCCCCGTCGTCGAGCGCCGATACCGGGCCAATACTCTCCGCGCCGTTGACGTGCAATTCGCCCGCAACAACGTCGCCTCTGCCGAGCGCTCCCTCCGCGGCCGCCAACTCGATCGTGACAATGCCGCACGCAATCTCGAAATCTTCCTCGGCCGCTACCCCTCAGCCTCCGTCGCCTCCTCCCTAGACCTCCCCCACCTCGCCGAAAAAATCCCCGTAGGCCTCCCAGCGCAACTCATCGAGCGCCGTCCAGACCTCGTCGCCGCCCGCGCCGCCCTCTTCGCCTCCGCACAAAATGCCGAAGCCGCGCGCAAGAGCCTCCTCCCCTCACTCCAACTCACCGGCAGCGCCTCCAACAACACCGACACCTTCCGCCGCATTCTAGATCCCAACTTCCTCATCTACTCCGTCGCCGCCTCCCTCGCCCAAACCATCTATCAAGGCGGCACTCTCAACGCCCGCACCCAAGCCTCCCTTGATCAAAACCGCGCCCTCATCCAAGACTACGCTAGCACCGCCCTCGCCGCCTTCCGAGAAGTCGAAGCAGCCCTCGCCGCAGACCGCTCCCTCCGTGAACAACAAGTCTTCCTCGAAAAAGAAGCAAAACAGACAAAACTCGCCGAAAAACGCGCCCTCTCAGACATCACTCTCGGCATCGATGGCGCCTCCTTTCTCGAGTACCTCGAAGCCCAGCGCCGCTCAGAAAATGCCGGCATCTCACTCATTCAGCTCAAAAACCTCCGCCTCCAAAACCGCATCGACCTCCACCTCGCCCTCGGCGGAGACTACACCACAAAATAAAAAAACAGGGCTTGACGAAAACCACCCTGTTAACGCAAATTAATTGCGTTTATGAAAACACTCACACTCTTAGCACTCAGCTCCAGCATCGCACTTGCTGACATCGAGATCTATCCCACCCTCCATTTTAACGGAGTCGTCGGAGACACCTCAGCAGACTCCTTTGAGGACGTCGGCGGTCACGGACACGACCCTAATAATGAAGTCGCCCTACAAGCCCTCGACGTCGGCCTGAACATCCGCATCGACGACTGGTTCTCCGCCTTCGTAAACGGCATCATCTTCACCGACTCAGAACACGAGCTCGACATCGAGCTCGAAGAAGCCTTTGCCAAATTCAGCTCCATCCCAGGCGGCTTCGAGATTCGTGGCGGTCGCTTCCTAAACCGCATCGGCCTCCAAAATCACCTCCACCTTCACAGCTGGGATTTTGTAAACTCTAACCTCTCCACCTCCCAGCTCCTCGGAGAAGAAGGCCTCTTCACTGACGGCGTCGAAGTCACCTGGCAACGGGAATTTAACAAATCCTTCCTCGCCCTCACCGCAAGCTACGGCACCGTCCCCGAGCACGAAGAAGAAGAGGAAGAAGAAGGCGAAGAACACGCCAGCGCAGAAGAAGCCTTCTTTAACGATGAAATCTTCACCGCCCGCGCCCTCTTCGGCTATAACCACTCAGACTTCCACCAACACCGCCTCGGCCTAAACGGCGCATGGGGAGATAATGGCTACGGACGCAGCACCCGCCTTCACTCCATCGACTACACCTACACCTGGCGTGAAAATGGCCTCAATCCCGGCGGCCGCTCCTTCAGCATCGGCGCCGAGTACTACCACCGCGATGTCTCATGGACCCACCCTGAAAACGCCAACAACCAAGGGACCACCTCCCAAAACGCCTTCATGGCCTTCGTGAACTATCGCTTCGCTGACGAGTGGATCGCCGCCCTCCGCTATGAGCACCTCCAAGGCCGGAACGCCGGCCCAGAGCTCGATGACGGAATCATCGAATACGCCTTCGCACCATCCGAGCGCGACCGCTTCTCCGTCGCCCTCACCCGCGAGTTTGAGTACAAAGACACCCTCTCACTCATCCGCCTCCAATACTCTCATGACCAAACCGAAGAAGGAGACGAGGACTCCGTCTTCCTCCAATTCGGCTTCAACTACGGCCGAGAAGATGAGGTCCGCTAACAAGCTCCTCCTCCAAGCCTAGATAAAAAAAGCCGCAGCCTCTCAAAACCACTCGTAGAGACACGCTCGCTTTTTTCAAAATTAGAGCCATAATTCTCCCGAACTATGGCTCAATTTTTTCGCCTCATCCTCCCCGTCATCATCCTCGGTGTCGGCTATTTGGGATATCAGAAGCTCGCGAAAAAAGAAGAAAAGAGCATCCCCACCCGCCCTCCGAGACCACCCATCGAGGCCCA
Organism: uncultured Verrucomicrobiales bacterium; assembly: GCA_937944055.1. Taxonomy (GTDB): domain Bacteria; phylum Verrucomicrobiota; class Verrucomicrobiia; order Verrucomicrobiales; family Akkermansiaceae; genus SW10. The sequence goes on from CALDZJ010000013.1 coordinate 63,933, forward strand.
AGTCATCACCCTTAAACGCTCAGACTACCAAGTCACCCTAGAGTCTCAGGGCCTCGTCCAGCCCCACAACCAAACCTCCCTCACCCCACAAGTCAGCGGCCGCATCATCCACATCTCACCAAAGTTCGAGAGCGGCTCCTTCTTCGAGAAAAATGACATCCTCCTAGAAATTGATCCCAGCGACTTCAAAGCCGCTCACATCACCGCAGAAGCTCGCGTCGCCCGCTCAGAAGCCGCCCTCGCCCAAGAAGAAGCCCGCTCAGAACAAGCCCTCCTCGACTGGAATGACCTCGGCTACACCACCCCACCCACCGACCTCGTCCTCCGCAAACCCCAGCTCAAAGAAGCAAAAGCCAACGTCAAAGCCTCCCAAGCCGAGCTCGCAGAAGCCGCGCGCAACCTCGAACGCACCAAAATCCTCGCCCCCTACGCCGGCCGCGTCAGCGAGCGCCTCGTCGGACTCGGCCAATCCATCACTCCCGGCACCAGCTTAGGCAGCATCTTCTCCACCGACTTCGCCGAAATCCGCCTCTCACTCTCAGCGCGCGAGCTCGCCCACGTAAAACTCCCCAACAACCCCGATGATGCCCCCGTCCCCGTCACCCTCCACGATGCTCTCACCGAAAACTCCCCCAAATCTTGGCAAGGCGCCATCGTCCGCACCGAAGGCAGCCTTGATGAAAAATCACGAAAACTCTTCATCATCGCCCGGGTCGATGACCCCTTCGGCCTAAAATCAAAATCCCAGCCCCCCCTCCGCATCGGCCAGCCCGTCCGCGCCATCCTAAAAGGAGGCCTCATCCCCCAAGTCTTCATCCTCCCCCGCCAAGCCCTCCACCGCCCTGAGCAAATCCTCCTCATCAACCCCGCAGACTCCACCCTAAAGCGGCAAGACATCTCCCCCATTTGGAGTGATCGAGAAAACCTCATCATCTCTGATCACCTCATCGAAGGCTGGCACCTCATCACCAACCGCATCTCCACCTCCGCCAACGGAGCCAAAATTAAAATCATCACCCCAGAACCTGACCAAGCCAACGCCGCCTCGAAAAACAACGAGACCCCACCACAGAAGCCACAAGCTTAATTCACTCTTCTCCCATTCGCTCAGCCTTCCACCTTGCCTCATCCACCCCTTCCCGTAATCCTATCGCCATGCCCACCGCTGACTCTGACCAAACCCTCATCGACCAATGGAAAAATGAGCCCGCTCCACTCCTCCCCCTCCTTCACGCCTTCCATGATCGCGATGGCTACCTCTCAGACAGCGCCCTCCGCTCCGTCGCCGATGGCCTAAAAACCCCCCTCGCTGACCTTTACGGCACCGTCACCTTCTACCACCACTTCTCCCGCACCCCAGGCGGACTAGAAGCACCCCGCGTCTGCACCGGCAACATCTGCTGCCTTCGTGGCGGAAACGAAATTCTCGAAACCCTAAAAGCCCAAGGCCAAGCCGCCACCGAGATGCCCTGCTCCGGTCGTTGCGATGTCCCCATCCCCGTCCTCACCGGCCACACCACCCTCGCTGGCGAAACCGCCGCCGACCTCAAGCACCTTCCCTCTCCCCTCCCCGCCATCAACCCCGGCGACATCGAAGAAGCCCTCTTCTCAAACCTCCGCAAAAAAGGCCACAACACTCTCAGCGGTTACCAAGCCCACGGCGGCTTCTCCGCACTCAAATCAGTCCTCTCCGGCCAGCCCCAAGATGTCATCGACACCATCACCGCCTCAAAACTCGCAGGCCGTGGCGGAGCCGGCTTCCCCACCGGACTCAAATGGCAAGCCGTCGCCGACTGCGATCGCCACCCAAAATCCATCGTCTGCAATGCCGACGAAGGCGAGCCCGGCTGCTTTAAAGACCGCACCCTCATGGATTACGATCCATACGCCCTCATCGAAGGCATGATCATCGCCGCCTTCGCCACCGGCGCACCTCGCGGCTTCATCTACCTTCGCTACGAATACCCCGAGACAAACGCCCTCCTCGAGCAATGCCTCGCCGAAGCTCGCGAAGCCGGACTCCTCGGAAACAACATCCTAAACTCAGGCTTCGAATTCCACCTCTACGTCCGCCGCGGTGCCGGAGCCTACATCTGCGGAGAAGAAGGCTCCCTCCTCAACTCCCTCGAAGGAAAACACCCCTTCCCTCGTAACAAGCCCCCCTTCCCCGTCACCCACGGATTCGAAGACAAGCCCACCGCCGTCAACAACGTCGAGACCCTCTGCGCCGTCCCCCACATCATCACCAAAGGCCCCGAATGGTATCACTCCCTCGGCCTCGGCGAAAACATCGGCACCAAACTCATCTCCCTCTCCGGCGACATCACCCGCCCCGGCAACTACGAGGTCCCATTCGGCCTCCCGCTCAAAACTCTCCTCTACGACTGGGCTGGCGGCCCCCTCTCCGGACGCAGCATCCAAGCCGTCACCATGGCTGGCCTCTCCGGCGGCTTCCTCGGCCACCAAATCCTCGATGAACTCACCCTCGATGACCCCTGCATCCGCTCCCACGGCTCCTTCCTCGGCGCCGGAGGCATCATGGTCTTTGACGACTCCCGCGACATGGTCAAAGCCGCGCGCGATGCCATGGCCTTCTTCGCTCACGAATCCTGCGGCAAATGCTTCCCCTGCCGCATCGGCACCCAACGCCTCACCGAACGCCTAAACGGCGATGCTAAAAACCTCTCCACCGAAGCCTGGACCGAAGAAGTGAATGACATCAATGAAGCCATGAAAGCCACCTCCGCCTGCGGACTCGGCATGGCCGCCCCCCACGTCACCGAATCACTCATGAAATACTTCCCCGAGCAAATCTCCGCCGCCACCGGCACCGCCACCCCCACCAGCAGCGAGCACTAACGCCTCTTCGGCAGATCGAAAAGCTTCTGCACCTCATCCAAATATTGGTGAAGCGGATCTCCCTTCAGTAGATCCCCCTTCCCCCCTTCGCCTCTCCGCAAATTACCCCTCAAGCGTAAAAAATCCTCAAACTCACCACTCTCCTTCTTCACCGTCGAGAGATGATACCAGTCCATCAGATCCAGCAACTGATCATACCGCTTCCCCTCAGCCTCCCGAAAAATCCGCAAATTCCCCAAAACCACCTCCGGCTCCTTAGCCTCCCCCGTCGCAAGATCCGAGAGCAGCTGCAAATAGCCCCCAATCACCGGGCGATAGGTCGGAAAACAGCGAAAGCTCAAATGCGCGAGAAGATCCGCCGCCGGCCTCACCGCCTCCAGCCTCTCCTCCCGCGTCTCCAAAGCCGCCACCTGCCTCCAAGCATCAATCCCCACCCGGAAGGGCCTCCCCTCCACATCCGTAAGATGCAGCTCTAAGCTACTCACCAACTGCGCCTCCGTCTCCGGAACCGTCATCGCCTCCGTCAACTTACGCTCAGACATCGCCGCCACCTGCAACATCCACCAACGCTCCAACCCTCGCGCCCCTAAATTCACCTGCGGGAAATAACTCCGCACCAAACTCAGCTGCTCCCCCTCATGAACCGCCACCTTCCCTAAAAAATTCTTCATACTCACCTTCCCCTGAGGTTGCGCCAACAAAGCCATCACCAAGGCCCCAGAAGAAGCCCGGAATAACTCCCGGCTCAGCACATCCAGCTCCCCCACCTGCCTCCGGTCCGTCAACTTCTCCACCTCCACCCAGCCCCCACTATCCACCAGCGAGGCATACATCCTGCGGTCACCCTTATTCCGACTCCACAAAATCGCCTCAGAGACCCCATCTAAAAGCCACGGACGGATCTCCACCCGCTGCACCACCTGCTCAGCCGGCAAAGAACGTAAACTCCGCTCCATCAAAAGCATCTCCAACAACACCCGGTCCAGCCGCCCCTGATCCAGAGAATTCCCCCTCCCCAAACGCAGATCCACCTGCAACTGATACTTTTGCTCCGCCTCCTCCGTCTGTAAAAACTCCCGCGCAATTTGAAACCCCTTCCCCTCCTGCGCCGCATAAAGTCGTATATTAATCGGGATCGGCCTCCCCTCCAGCACTCCCACCAAAGCATCCAGATCCCGGATCAAAATCTCCGCATCCTGCACCATCGCCACCCGCAAAGCCGCATTCCCCCCATAAACCGTCAAGCGCCCACCCACACTGCTCGTCTTATCGAGCTGCCCGAAAAGCACCCCCGGAAGCAAAAAAGCCAAAATCAAAAACACCCTCATCGAGCCCAAATCATCCCCCGCCCACCCAGCTAGGACAAGAGTCGAATTGAGCGCTTTCTTTTTTGCCCGCTTCGCGTATCTGATAAAGCATCGCCTATGAACAAGCTGGATGAAATCATCGCCTATAAAAAAGCCGAAATTGAGCCCCTCATTCCTCTCACCAAAAAACTCCGTGCCTCCGCCCTCATGCGCAACGACTTCGCCGGCTTCCGTAGCGCTCTCGACCTAGGCCCAGACCGCCTCAGCGTCATCGCTGAAGTGAAAAAAGCCTCCCCCTCCGCCGGCATCATCGACCCCAACTTCGACCCCGTCCGCCAAGCCAAGCGCTACATCGCAGGCGGAGCCTCCTGCATGTCCATCCTCACCGATGAGAAATACTTCCAAGGCCACCTCTCTTACCTCATGGAGATTTCCAAAATCTCCCCCATCCCTCTCCTCCGTAAAGACTTCACCGTTCACGAATCCCAAATCTACGAAGCCAGCGTCTCCGGAGCTGACGCCATCCTCCTCATCGTCGCCGCCCTCGATGACGAGCAACTTCGCAAGCTCTACGACACCGCCCAAGAAGTGCAGCTCGATGTCCTCGTCGAAGTCCACGACCTCCCCGAAATGGAACGCGCCCTCGACCTCGGCGCAGACCTCATCGGCATCAATAACCGTAACCTCAAAACCATGACCACCGACCTCATCGCGACCGAGCAACTCGCAGAAGAAGTCCCTGACAACGTCATCCTCGTCTCCGAGTCCGGCCTCAAAGCCCCCACCGACGCCCAACGCGCCCTCGATGCCGGAGCCAGCTCCATCCTCATCGGCGAGACCCTCATGCGCCATCAAGACCCCACCCGCGCCGTGGAAGAATACCTCGCCCTCCGAGCTAGCGAGGAGTAACAAGCGAACGAGGCCGTCGAAGACTCAAGAAGATGGAGAAGATGGAGAAGATGGAGAAGCACTCTTTAAAAAGACACTCCCCGTTCAGGGAGGCGAGAGGAGCAGGCTACGAAGGTGCGCGGGAAAGGAGTGATGTTTTTCTGGGAGGGCTTTTTGCCATGTGTCGAGATACTCACTGAGGCTTTGCCCTTTTTGGCGAGGGAGGTGAGCGAGGCTGGCCCAGTGCTGTGGATGGGCCTCGAGGTAAGGCAGGATAAGCTTCGCGAGAGCCCCGTTGAGTCCGCGTTTTTTAGAATTCCTCCGGAGAGTTTGGCGGTGTTTTTGATAAAAGTCTGAGGCGCTCTCCCGGCTAAGGTTCCGACGAGTTCCTAGAACTTTATCGGCGTAACTGGCGAGATGAAGGCGATATTTTTTAAGGCTTAGACTCGGGGCTTCTTGCCCCCACCGGCGGCTGAGTTCCCGAAGGGCATAGAGAGAAGCGGCTTCGCAGAGGGTCTCTTCAAGCCACTTGTTCTCGTGCTCAGCAGGCTGGAACTTGGCCCGGACATGAGCGAGCTCATGCGCGAATTGATAGATAAACTGAGCATGGTAACGCTCCTTACTACTGAGGCGAATCGCAATCTCACCGCGCGGCGTGCGCTCGAAAAGGCTGATGGGTCCCTCAGGATGATAGGAGATAAAAAGCGGTGGGGATTTTTCACCTTCCAGCACAGGGAAGAGATCCAAGGTGGCCTCTAGCAGAGGGCGGATTTCACTCTCGGCCATCCCGAACCTTCGGGAATCGATCCGGATTTGGGCCAGGGAAAATGAGGGAATGAGACTGATAATGAAGAGGAGGATCTTCATTTTTTCAGCTTAGGGAGGCGCTTCCCTTTAATGCGAGCTTGGATGAGATCCGGGCAGTTTGCACCGTTGCGGAGACGCTCGCAGGTGGCCTCGATACGCAAGCTCTGACGGACGGCGCGGTAGCCGAGGCGGCGAGTGACACAGTCATTAAGCAAGTCTAAGTGCTCATCTTCAAATTCCACCACTTTCCCGCAATCCACGCAGACGAGGTGATTATGATTCGGGTGATCCAGGAAGTTAGGGTCGTAGGTAGTCTGCCCATCACCCAGCTCGATTTCGTGGATAAGGTCAGCCTCTACAAGCAGGGCCAGGGTGCGGTAAACGGTAGCGCGAGAGGAGCTCGAGCGGGCGGCCCGCAAGCGGTCGAAGAGTTCATCAGGCGTGAAGTGCTCGTCTGAGGAGAAGATGATTTCTACAATCTCATCTCGCTGGGCGGTCTGTCTGAGGCCCTTTTTCTGAATGAATGTATCGAGTCGTTCGCGAATCCCTGCGTCCATAATCGCGAGACTGTAGGGATTTTAGATTGATTGTTGAACTCTCAAAATCGAGGATTGCGCGGTGAGAGTGTTTTTAGTGGTTTTGACCTTCTGTTTACTTTCGTGTTCGACGCCTGAGACCCTACGCGTGAGACAATTCCACCTACGTGACACGAAGGCGGCGAGTGGGGATTTATTTATCCGAGCTGAGATGAATAAGCGGCTCCATGGAGCAGTCAGTGAAGAGGCGCGTAAACTGCGGCGGGGAAATTACTATCACCTCCGCTGGCATGGACTGCGCGGTGAGAAGCCCTTGCGGATCATCTTTGAGTATCGCCAAACCCGGACTGGAGCCCTCGTCAGGAAGATCGAAAAATTACTCCCTCCCTCCAAGAAAGGGGCACAAGAGCTAAAATTCATCGGCAAAGAGTATGAAAAAAATGGAAGGGTGCTAGCCTGGCGGGCGACTCTGTATGAGGGCAAGGAGCGCGTGGCAAAGAAGCAGTCTTACCTCTGGGACTAGTGACTAATTTATGGGTTTGGAAATATGCCTTAGAGTCCGCCACGACCCTAAACTCTAAGGCAAATCGGCGAGTGTATGAGGGAGCCTTAGTCAGATTGGGGAGCGGTTTCGGCTGTCTCCATCCGTGGCCTGAGCTGGGAGATGCCAGCTTAGCTGAATGCTTGGCCGATTTAGCCGGGCCCCAGAACTTGCCTCTGGTAAAGCGCTCACTCGCCTGCATCGCGCAAGATGCCAAGGCAAGAGAAGAAGGGCGCTCACTCTTTGAAGGTCTGCAGGTACCGCCCAGTCACGCCACAATAGGCGGCTTTGATCGAGGGGCCGTGGAGCAGGCCGCCGCGCGAGGCTTCACCCATCTAAAGGTGAAGGCTGGCTCTCAAATTAAGAAAGACTTATCCCAGATCAGAGACGCCATCCGAGAGTGGCCAAGCCTGCGCTGGCGGATCGATTTCAATGAAAATGGGAACTTGGATCACTTCTTAAGGGAGTTCCGTGAATGGTCAGATGAGGAGATGAGCGCGATCGATTTTTTAGAAGACCCGCTTCCCTATCCGCGCGGGGGCGCGGAGAGCTGGAGCACGCTCAGAGAGGCCACTGGGCTCGCTCTGGCAAATGATCGATGGGTGGAGAAAGATGATGGAAGCTCAGAAATCCTCGTCGTGAAGCCGGCCGTGAATGAAATGATCCGAGACCCGCGCGTCATCGTCACCACATACTTGGATCACCCGCTCGGGCAGGTCTTTGCCGCTTGGGAGGCCGCGCACGCTGGGGTGAAAAATCTCTGCGGCCTGCAAACACACGGGGTTTTTCGCAAGAGTGACTTTACCGAAATCCTCGGAGAACCAGGACCCAAATTCCGAGTTCCAGAGGGATCCGGACTCGGCTTTATCGAAGCTTTAGAAAGCTTAGAATGGATCAAGCTCAATCACGAAAGGTCGAGCTGAAGGCGCTGAAAAAAACACGATCCTTCCCCCCCTCCCCCGCCCTCGACAAGATTCATGAAGAGAGGCGGAAAACCCGGCGGGGACCTCATCTTCGATGTGGAACTCATCGACTTCCGCGAAGCGCAGACTCTCACTTCCTGATCTCTCTTTCTCTCTCTTTCTCTCTCTTTCTCTCTTTTGCGAAACTATGAGAAAGGGTAAGTCTCTCTCGTGTCTGGCGAGGATAAGAATCAAAAACCTGAAACAAAAGCGACGATCTCGAAGTGGGCCGCCTATCTCCTTGATGACTTCATTAAGATTCCCGGCACGCAAAAGCGGATCGGCCTTGATCCCCTCATCGGCCTCATTCCAGGCTTTGGAGACTTCGCCACGTCCACCGCAGGCATCACGCTGCTAGCTGCGGGCGCTAAAAAGAAAGTCCCTAAAAGTGTCTATCTCCGCATGATGGCAAATTGGACCCTGAATGCCCTCGTCGGGGTGATCCCGATCCTCGGTGACCTCTTTTCCTTCTGGTATAAATCGAACACGCGCAACCACCGCCTACTCCGGGCCCATCTTGATGAGAACGAGGGAGACGAGGCCGAGAATCAGGGCTGGTGGCCCGTCATCATTCTCATCACTCTCATCGCGATCGTTTTCTCGCTCATCGGGGTAGTGGCATTCTACGGAGCACGATACGGAGCACGAATGATCTCGACTTAAAAAGCGCAAAACCACAGATCACCTCTGCCTTCATAATGCCTTCTTCAGATAGTATTCTCATCACCCTCATCTCAATCGGATCATTTTTGAGCCTTTGGGCCCTGACATGCCTGTTCATTTCCTTCTTCGGCTGGGGTGAGCTGGCCAAGCGGCATCGCGCCGTTCTGCCCGCCGAGGGGACTCGTCACTCCGGGCGTAGCCTCAGCTTAGGGAGGCTTGCGAGTTACAACGCTTGTGTGACGATCCACACGAATCGATCCGGGCTGCACCTCGCACTCTTTCCGATCTTCCGGATTGCCCATCCCCCACTCTTTATCCCTTGGTCTGCGGTGCGGTTTTTAAAACAACGGCAGGGAATGCTCGGCCCGCGCTTCCTCTATGATCTTGGCACTCCTAGGGTCCGCCGCATCTCGGTGCAGGCTGATGTCCACCAAGCGATCCAAGAGCAGCAGAGCGGAATCGACCGCTCATGAACTCGCTCCCCTCGGCCCGCTTTTAAAGGGTGCCAAAGATGGCACGCAATCTCAGTTCTAAGCTGGTATGCGAGGCTCGACCAGCGAAGTCGGCCAAGATCCGCTTCGTGAACTGGTCAATGATCATCGAGACGCGCTCCGCGAGGTGATCACGGCGCATTTCAGTTTCCGCGAGAAGCATCGCGTGGGCCATGAGGCTTGTCTTCATTCCCGCTTTTTCGCTCGATGAGCTCGCACTCACTTTTTGAGAGAGCTCGATCGCTTTTTGCTGAACAAGGCTGCTTTTGCGCTCACTTCTTACTAATTCTTCTTTCAGCTGACTAAATTCTCCGAGCTCATTCTTTAAAAATTCTCCAATCGCCTTCCAATTCTCTTGCGTCATGGAGTTTTCTGAGATCATTTCCCGACATTCACGCACCACCAAATTGATCAAGCTATTGCTAAATTCGTCTTTAAGCCTTAAGGCAACGCCTTCATCCTCTCCTAGTTCCCCTAAGACCTTTTCCCTAAGATTTTCCGAATTCAGCTGCCCGGGAATTTTAGTCAGTGAATTTTGAGCGATTCCTCTCATGAAGGGATCGATCGCTTGACTAGGCTCTAATTGCTTTAAATTTTGGATTCTTGGGAGTTTCATGGTCTTGGGAACTGAGAGTTGTGCGGTCGGTCTGACAACATTTAAATTAGCTCTAAAATTAGATTCGTCCAGAATTTTAGAGTTTAACCCTAATTTATCATGATTTTTTATTACAGATTTCCGAAATAACTTGCATTTTAGTGAATTTTTACTAATTTCCATGAATGAGCGACCCCAGCACTCTCAAAAAAATAGCGGACCTAACTTGGTCCCTTGATTTACCGGGCGTAAAATTAGCAGCAGATGTGGTGCAGAAGGTTCTGGAGACAAAGGAGGCGGTGGAAGGAGGCGGGGAGCTCATCGGGGCGCATCAAGATCAAAGAACGTCTGATGAACTGAGGGATGTGAGGCGCTTTTTGGATAGTGACTCGCTGGATCTTAACGGGCCGGAGTGCGTCTTGCTGGGGAGCTTCTTAAAACATCGGGAGAGTGTGGAGTTACTCGATACACGCTCGCTCAACGTCACGCTCGATAGCTTCGGCCGGAAGCCTTCTAATACCACGAGCACGGTAGAGAATTTAGAGAAGAAAGGGCTCATCGAGTTCGTGGCGGGAGACAGCCCGAATGCTCACAAGACCTTCCGCCTCACGGAGCAGGGCTATCACGAGGTCCGTGATCTGATGGGGCGACTCACGCGTCAAAAGTTCTCAGCCGTTGGTTAGACGCCATTGGGGAACGGCTCCCTGATTCCTCGCGCTGGATCGAGCGGTGAATTTATCTTTTATTTCAGCCCCTTGCTCTGCTATCCCTCCCCCCGCCCCGGCGGGGTTTTTTAATACACCAATACTCTCACGATTATGCCGATCCAAATTGAAATGCCGAAGCTCTCTGACACAATGACCGAAGGAACCGTGGTGCGTTGGCTCAAGAAAGAGGGCGATGAGATCGAGATCGGTGATATTATTGCTGAGATTGAGACCGATAAAGCGACCATGGAGATGGAAGCCTTTGATGAAGGCTTGCTTTCTAAAATCTCGGTGCAAGCAGGCGGGAAGGCTCCGGTCGGGTCCGTGATCGCGGTGCTTCTTGAAGATGGTGAAGAGGCGGAAAGCGCAGGAGAGGCTGCCGCTCAGACAGCTCCGGCCGCTGCGGTCTCTGGAGAGAGCGCTCCACCGGCCGCGACTCAGGCGCTGGAGCAGGCGGCGGCGATCGTCCAAAAATCTCAAGGCTCCGCTCCGGCGGCTAGCAACACGCTCACAGGAGGGCGGATCAAAGCCTCTCCGCTCGCTAAAAAAATCGCCGAGTCTCAGGGGGTCGACCTCGCAAGCCTGAGCGGAAGTGGACCGGGCGGGCGCATTGTGAAGGCTGACGTGCTGGGCGCGCCGGCTTCAGCGGGGGCTCGCTCTACCGCAACTTCTCCAGCAGCAGTTTCTCCAGCAGCGGGAGCAAGCGGAACGAGTGCCGTAGCCGCGCCGATGGCGATTTCCCCCGTGGTCTCTGAAGGGGATCAGAAGGTGCAGCTTTCGGGGATGCGTCGCATCATTGCCGAGCGCCTCCTCACCTCTAAAACCACGATCCCTCATTTTTATTTGCATCTTGAGGTGGATGCCGCTCCGCTAATGAGTCTGCGCAAGCAAGTCAACGCGCAGGCTGAGGCCACTCATGGTAATAAATACTCGGTCAACGACTTCGTGGTGAAGGCTCTCATCAATGCCTCCGTGGCAGTTCCGGAGGCGAATGCTTCTTTCAACGGAGATCACATCGTCCAGTTCGCGCATGTCGGGGTCTCAATCGCGATTGCGGTGGATGATGGGCTGGTCACTCCAGTGGTGAAAAACGCCGAGAAAAAATCACTCCTCACCATCTCGAAAGAGATCAAGGAGATGGCGGCACGCGCGAGAGAAAATAAACTCCACCCAAATGAGTTCGACGGGGGGACGGTGACGATTTCTAATCTCGGCGCTTGGGGAATCGAGTCATTCGACGCGATTGTAAATCCACCTCAAGCCGCGATTCTCAGCGTGGGTGGGATCATGGAAAAAGCAGTCGTTCAGGATGGTGAAATCGTCCCCGGTTTGCGGATGAACTTAGGGGTGAGCTGCGACCACCGCGTGATCGATGGCGCAGTAGCGGCGAAGTTCCTCGGCGAGATCAAACGCCTCCTTGAAAGCCCAACTCTGATGCTAGTCTAGAGCCCTAGACTCCCCTTTTCACTCGAGAAACCCGCCTCGCATGACTGTGTGAGAGGCGGGTCCTTTTTTGCGCCTTGCTTGCTTTTTTAATTTCGTCGCCGAGGGGGATTTTCGCTAAGATCCTCCACCATGTCTTCAGCCTCAGGAAATCAGAAAAAAGTGAGTCGACCTGTGCTTTTGCTCTTTGGCTTCTTACTCGCTCTCGGACTCCTCGCGGGGCGTTTTTTTTGGTCAAATGAGCGATCACATCCAAGTGAGAGCCAGGTCGATGAAGTGGTGGATGAGTTGGTGGCAACGGAGCAGTGGATTTTAGCGATGAGTCAAGCGCTCAAGACTCAAGTGCAGGAAGAACCACTGGCATTATTACAGCGGGCAAAGCTGCGATTTCAAGAAGGGTCCCCAGAGAGGGAGGAGACTTCTGGGGGGCTGAAGCTGATCAGAGCAGAGTTTGTAAAAGGGGGCTCGGGAAATTCCGGTGACAGGGTCGATGAACTCCTAGGCCTAAAAGAGATGAGCGAACTTAAGGGAGAAATTGCGATCGTTTCTGGTGAGTTTCTTAACCCGGAGAGGGATCATTTCCGCGCGATTCTAAAACATCGTTTAAGAGGTCAGTCAGCCCCTCAGGGTCTCTTTCACTTAGAAGCGGGGCTTGAAATGGATTGGAAGCTGAGGGAGGGCGCGGCGGCTCCAGAAAGTGAGACGGGGTATCAAGTGCTGGCGGAGGATTGGCAAGAACTTGAGTGGAGCTTAAAAAAGGCCGAATTACAGACACTGGAGCAGGCCATCTTCAGAGAAGTGAGCGCGGAGATTATCCCTGATACGGACGAGCTAAAGCTGGCACAGAGCTCAGGGCACGCGCAGCATTTGCGCGATTTATTTAAGACCGGAGAGGCGGAGTTAAGGAAGGGCTTCGGCCACTATTTCACGACGGATGCCACGGGACAGCACCCTGGCTTAGCGGTGGTAGATATTAATCAAGATGGACATGATGACTTCTATGTTTGCGTGCGCTGGGGCAGAAATTTACTCTTCGAAAATCAGGGAGATGGGACTTTTAAAGAGGCGGCGAAGGACTACGGGCTAGACTTGCCGGGAATGACGACTTCCGCGATTTTTGCGGATTTTGACAACGATGGTGATCAAGACGCTTATCTGGGCCGCAGCTTAGAACGGAGCGTTTTTCTAATGAACGAAGAGGGGCAGTTTAAAGTGCGTAATGATCTACTCCCCGCGCGCGGCACACCTTATTTGACGACCTCGGTGAGCGCGGCTGACTACAATGGCGATGGTCTGCTCGATCTCTATTTATCGACCTACGGCTTCGCCTCTCGGAATCCTCGCAAGCAAGTGGCAGATGACTTTCTACAAGATTACCCAGATCACTTAGTGACGGAAAAATTTCTGCAAATGGAAGATGAGCAGAAATTTATAAACCTCCCCGGCCCGCCAAATGTTCTTCTAATCAATAGCGGTTACGGCTTTGAAATCTCGCCATTTTCAGAGCAGGTGGCGGTTTGGAGAGAGACCTTGCAAGGGACTTGGGGGGACTACGATCAGGATGGGGACCCGGACCTCTATGTGTGCAATGACTTCGCGCCTGATGATCTTTTCCGCAATGATGGCGAGGCAGGGTTCCGGCTTGTCACCGATACAGCAGGGCATGAACGGATGATGGGTTTTGGGATGGGCGCGAGCTTTGGAGACTACGATAATGACCTAGATCTCGATCTCTACGTTTCTAATATGTATAGCAAAGCTGGCTTACGCATTACGAACTTAGCGAAGACGCGGGACCGGCGCTTCAGGTGGTTTGCGGAGGGAAATCTTCTCTTCGGAAACGAGGATGAACGCTTTGAATACCTTAGCGGTGCAGGGACGCCGATGGAGACTGTCGCGCGGGCGGATTGGTCTTGGGGAGGTCAGTTTTGTGACTTTGATAATGACTCCTTTCTCGATCTCTATGTTCCGAATGGCTACTTCACGGCACCGGCGCAATTTGCCCATCATGAGGATCTCTGAAGTTGCTACTGGCGCACGGTCGTGCGCTCAGAAAAAGGCCAGCAAAGGGGCTTCGCTCACTCTCCTAAGTGGACTTATGAGGGCGGAACGGGCGGAGTCATGACCAACATTGTCCCAAATCCTGAAGGCTCAGAAAATGCTTGGACCGCATTTTCGCACAGCGGCAATGAGCGGAATCGGCTTTTCCTAAATCAAGCTGGGCAAGGATTTGTAAATGCCTCAGGGCTCAGTGGTGCTGATAGCCTCAAAGATGGGCGCGCCTTCGCTTTACTAGATTTTAATCGCGATGGCTTTTCTGACCTGATCCTCGTGAATGCCAATGAGCCCTTGATCCAAGTCTTCCAGAATCAAACCCCTGCTAGCAATCAACGGAATTTTCTAGCTGTGCGATTGCAGGGGGCTGAGCCCTCTAACTTTGATGCGATTGGGGCGCGGGTTTTCCTGAAGACCGAACACGGCGTCATCTTTCGCGCGCTCTCCGCTGGCGAGGGCTTCGCAAGTCAAAATAGCAAGACCCTCCTCATCGGCCTCGGTAAAAGCGAGGAGGTGGAAGAACTCACAGTCATCTGGCCCTCTGGGCGTCAGTCTCATTTTTACAAAATCCCCACCGGAAAGCTCGTGGAGCTTACAGAGGGAGTCGATGAGGCCAAAATCGGGCGCTATTAAAATTCCCGAGAACTCACTCTCCCCGCCTAAGAAGTCAGGACTCGAGAATGCTACGAGGCATTGACAAGTTGGAAATTGCAATGAATTGCATTTTTTGAGTTGACCCAAAACCTCACCAACGTAGAACTAATCTGAATGCTCCGATTTCTGCTGTCGGGTCACATACATAAATTAAAACCGATGAAAACACCATCTATCACTTCTCAATTAGCGATCGGCGCGGCTCTAGTGGGCGCGTGTGGATCCCTCAATGCCGCTAATCTCCTCATGAATAGCGATTTCGAAAACCCACTTTTCGCACCAGAAGTCGCTGGCGACGGAAATTGGTCAGCCTTCAGTGGCGGCCCAGCTTTCCCTGACGTCTCTACCGTCGCTCCGTTTGCCGGGGCTCAACACCTCGCGGGAACGATCAACGGGTTAAATGACACCTTCAGCGGAATCCAACAAAACTTCCCAACGCTCGAAGGAGAAGAATACACCTTTAGCCTCTACGCACGCGGCGATGGCCCAGTAGATCTCGGCGTAGAATTCCGGATCGAGTGGCTCGATGCAACCGGAGCATTCGTCGGAGGGCAATTCGATAACAACGTCGCAATCCAAGACAGCCTCACCGATACCTATCAACTGTTTAGCCAAACTCGCACCGCCCCCGCCGGAACAGCCTCCGGACGCGTCGTGATCGCACTACAAACTTTCACCGGAGGAACTGACATCGGCACCGTCTTTATCGATAATGCTGAAGTCGAAGGGATCCCAGAGCCTTCCAGCCTACTCCTTTCAAGCATCGCGGCGCTTGGCCTCCTTCGCCGCCGTCGCTAAACTCTCCAAAAGAGCCCTCAAGAACGACAACCTTCAAAAGGTTGTCGTTTTTTTTGTTATTTTTGGAAATCTGAGGTCGTAATAAGACACCTCAGCGAGGATTCTTCTACTTGCCGCTCCTCAAAATCCAGATCAACTTCCAACCCGCCACGATGATTCACAAGCTCTACTCCCTTCTTTTTCTGGCCCTCGCCTTCCTCCCAGCGCAAGCCCTCACCTTCCAAGATGAAGACACCGTCATCTTACTGGGAAACACCATCATCGAACGAGCTCAGAACTCGGGCCACCTCGAAAGCTCGCTCACCCTCGCTTCAGGAAAATCAGACCTCAAGTTCCGTAACCTCGGTTGGAGCGGAGACACCGTTTTTGGCACCGCTCGGAGCTACTTCGGCCCACCACAGGAGGGATTTAACCGCCTCAGCGCTGACTTCACCGAGCTAAAACCAAACGTCGTAATCATCTGTTACGGCGCGGTAGCGGCCTTCGATGGCCAAGCTGGCCTCCAAGACTTCATCACCGGCTATGAGCGCCTGCTCAGCATGATCAAGACGAACGCTGCCCCGCGTGAAATCGTCATCGTCTCCCCTCCGCCCGCAGAAACCCTCCCCGCTCCCATGCCTGACATGAGCTCCCATAACAAAAGACTCGCCCTCTACTCCCAAGCCCTCTCCGAAATGGCCAAAAAACACCAACTCCACTTCGCTGACCTCTTCACCGCGCTTCGTGACCAATCCGGCCTCACCAACAATGGCCTCCACTTCACCGAAAAAGGATACCAAATCGTCGCCCCAAAACTCACCCAGCTCCTCGGCCTCACTCCAGCCACAACCAAGCAAATACAGAGTGAACCAGCCGCACTCCTCCGCGAAAAAATCATCAAGAAGAACAAGCTCTTCTTCTTCCGCTGGCGTCCCGCCAATGAGACATACCTCCGCCTCTTCCGCAAACACGAACAAGGAAACAACGTGAAAGAGCTTCCCATGTTCGACCCATTCATCGCCGACCGCGAAAAAGAAATCCAAGTTCTCAAGAAATCCGTCCTCGCCATCAAATCATGATCACTCGCCTCCTTCTCCTCGCATCCCTCACCACTGCCACCGTTTCTGCCCAACGCGGCCTTAAGGACATCCCAGATCCTGATCCCGCAAAACAGATCGCGGCCTTTAACCTCCCGGAGGGGATGGAAATCCAGCTCGTCGCCTCCGATCCCATGATCGCGAAGCCCGTGCAAATGAACTTTGACGCTCAAGGCCGGCTCTGGCTCGTCTCCAGCGGCATGTACCCGCACATCGTCCCAGGCGCGGAAGAAAATGATAAAGTCCTCATCCTCGAGGACACCAATGGCGATGGCGTAGCCGATAAACGCACCGTCTTCGCAGACAATCTGCACATTCCCACCGCCGTCATGCCTGCCGATGGCGGAGCCTACGTCGCCAACTCTACCGAACTCCTCTTCCTCAAAGACACCGATGGTGATGGCAAGGCAGATCAGCGCGAAGTCATCCTCTCTGGCTTCGGAACCGAGGACACCCACCACCTCATCCACACCTTTAAACAAGGGCCTGATGGCATGCTGTATTTCCTTCAATCCATCTACATCCACAGCCACGTCGAGACACCCTACGGCGTCCGCCGACTCATGGGAGGCGGGATTTGGCACCTTCGCCCAGAAACCGGCCAAGCCGAAATTCTCTCAAAAGGCCTCATCAACCCCTGGGGCTTCGTCTTTGATGATTATGGTCAAACCTTCGCCTCAGATGGAGCCGGCAGTGAAGGCATCAACTACATCTTCCCGCGCTCCGTCTTCCGCAGCTCCCCAGGGGCTCCACGGATCCTCGCCGGTTTGAACCCAGGACAACCAAAACTCTGCGGACTGGAAATCCTCTCCGGCTCCCACATCCCAGAGTCACTCCGCGGCATCATGATCTCTCCTGACTTCCGCGGCCACCGCATTAACTCCTACCGCCTCTCACCAGATGGCAGCACCTATAACTCCACCCAAATTGACGACTTCCTCAGCTCAACACACCGCGCCTTCCGCCCAGTCGACGTCAAAATGGGCCCTGACGGCGCCATCTACATCGCTGATTGGTATAACCCCATCATCCAGCACGGTGAAGTCGACTTCCGCGATGAACGCCGTGACCTCACCCGCGGACGCATCTGGCGCGTCACCTTCAAAGATCGCCCCCTTGTAAAAAAACAAGATTTCTCCAAAGCCTCCACCGAAGAACTCATCACCGCACTCACCTCTGACGAGCGCTACTCCCGTGACCTCGCCCGCCGTGAACTCCGCACTCGGAACAGCCCTGAGATCCTAGAAACGCTCAAAACCCAATCCTGGACAAATGACTTCGAGCAACTTCAAGCCCTCTGGACCTTCCAAGCCCTAAACCACACCCACGGCGAACTCATCAAAACCCTCGCCGCCTCCAAGGACTACCGCTACCGCGCCGCCGCCCTGCGAGTTCTCTACCACCGCCAAAAAGACCTTCCAGACGCTCAACAGATCATCAGCAAAGCCATCGAAGACGAGCACCCACAAGTCCGCCTTTGGGCCATCAGCTGCCTTGCCCAAACTCCCGGACCAAACTCCGTCCCTACCGCCCTCAAGGCCCTCGACCACCCCGTAGACGAACCCATCGACTTCGCCCTCTGGTCCATCGTCCGCGAACATGCCGCACACTGGGCCCCCCAATACGAAGCAGGCCACTCAGACCTCAGCCGTAACCTCCCCCACCTCATCTTCGCCATGAAAGCACTCGGCAAGCCCCTCACAATGGAGCCAGTCGTAGCCCGCCTTAATCAGCCCGGCCTCCCTCCTGAACAAAAATCAAAGGCCCTCGCCGCCATCGCTCAGATCGGATCCGCCAACGACCTCACCCAACTTCTAAACCACCTTGAAGCAGGCCCCAGCGTCCTTGACCAACTCATCACCGCCAAGGAAATCCGAAAAATCCAACCCACCAGCGGCCTAGAAAAAATCATCCCTCTTCTCAACTCCGAAGACCCCACTCTTTTCACAAAAGCCGCCCGCCTTGCCGGACTCTGGAAACTCACTCCAGCTCGCGAAAAATTAATCGCAGCCTTCACCAACTCACCCGAGAAACGCAAAGCCGCCGCAAATGGCCTTCAACTCTTCAAAGGGCCAGAAACCATCGCCCTCTTCAAGAAACTCATCAACGAGGCCACCGATGAAAGCACCCGGATCCCAGCCATCCAGTCCCTCGCCCAGCTCTCACCCGCCAGCGCCGCCAACTTCGCCGCCGACCTCCTCGCCAATGACGACGAAGGAAAAGACCCACACGGCCTCTACTCCCTCTTCCTAAAGAGCCCCGGCAGCGCCTCCGCGCTAGCCAAAGCTCTCGCCAACAAAACCCTCCCCTCTAAAATCGCAAGCCTCGGCATGCAGCGCGCCGGCACCTCTGGAAAACCACCAAAAGACCTCATCGAGGCCCTGCGGAAAGCCGGAAACCTAAAACCCATGTCTCAAGCCCTCTCTGAAACAGAAATGGCCAAGCTCGTCGACCGCGTCAACACCGAAGGAAACGCACACCGTGGCGAAACCATCTACCGCCGCACCAGCCTACAATGCATCGCCTGCCACGCCATCGGCGGAATTGGCAGCCCCATCGGGCCAGACCTCGTCAGCATCGGATCCAGCGCACCCGTCGACTACCTCATCACCTCCCTGCTCGACCCGAACGACAAAATCAAAGAAGGCTACCACACCACCCTCGTCACCGAGACTAATGGCAACACCCACACCGGCGGACTCGTCAGCGAAAGTGACAGTGAAGTCGTCCTGCGTGACTACCTCGGCAAGCTCAACCGCATCGCCCGCGCCGACGTAAAAGACATCATCATCAGCCCCGTCTCCATGATGCCCCCTGGCCTCACCGCCAGCCTCCGCGAAGACGAATTCATTGACCTCGTCCGCTTCCTCTCAGAACTCGGAAAAGAAGGTGACTTCAAAGTCTCACCAAAACCCCTCATCCGGGACTGGGTCGCCATGCAGCCAAACCCCAGAACAATCGACGAATTCGGCCACTACGGAGCCGCCGCCTTTGCTGAAAAATTCGAAGGCTACCAATGGCTCCCCTACGCCGGAAAAGTCAACGGAGAACTCCTCCCCGCCGAGCTTCCGAAAATTCAAGGACGCGGCAAAGACCACTGGGCCGTCGCCCGCTTCGGCATCGATCAAAAAGGCCCTCTAAAGCTCAAAATTAACGAAAGCAAAGACATGCACCTCTTCGACGGTCAAAAAGAAATTAAGCTCCCCGCTCAAGGACCAGCCATCGTCGACATCAACGGAAACGCAGACCCACAAAATTTCACCCTCGCCGTGAAATCTACCCAAAGGACCGCACCCGTTCTCCTTGAGATCGTCCAACCCTAAGGACACCCCCCCTCTCTAAACATCGCGCGCAGGGCCAGCCCCCTCCTGCCGCGCCTCTCTGCCTGCACCTTTCTTCTTAAATTTCCGCGTGCCATTCCACGCTCCTAGACTAATCTCGCCGCATGAGCTCACAGGCACCGACCGTTCCACCCAGCGTCTCGTCAAATTCGCCAAACGTTCCAGACTCCTCCGGCCACTTCGGTCAATTCGGCGGTTGCTTCGCCCCGGAAACCCTCATGACCCCGCTCGATGACCTCGTCACCGCATACGAGGCCGCCAAAGCAGACCCCACCTTCCAAGCCGAACTAGACGACCTCCTCCACAACTACTGCGGCCGCCCCACCCCACTCTACTTCGCCGAGCGCTGGACCGATAAACTCGGCGGCGCCAAAATCTACCTCAAGCGCGAAGACCTCCTCCACACCGGAGCGCACAAGATCAACAACGCCATCGGCCAGATCCTCCTCGCCAAACGCCTCGGCAAAAAACGCATCATTGCGGAAACCGGAGCTGGCCAACACGGCGTCGCCACCGCCACCGTCTGTGCCCGCTTTGGCATGGACTGCACCGTCTACATGGGCGAAGTC
Source organism: uncultured Verrucomicrobiales bacterium (assembly GCA_937944055.1). Taxonomy (GTDB): domain Bacteria; phylum Verrucomicrobiota; class Verrucomicrobiia; order Verrucomicrobiales; family Akkermansiaceae; genus SW10. Next base: position 84,225 of record CALDZJ010000013.1, read on the forward strand.
GACATGCAGCGCCAAGCCCTCAACGTCACCCGCATGCGCCTCATGGGGGCCAAAGTCGTCCCCGTCACCGCTGGCCAAGCCACCCTGAAAGAAGCCGTCAACGAATCAATGCGCGACTGGGTCGCCACCGTCGATGACACCCACTACATCCTCGGCTCCGCCCTCGGCCCCCACCCCTTCCCCATGATGGTCCGTGACTTTCACCGCGTCATCGGCCTCGAAGCCCGCGAGCAAATCCTCACCAAAGAAGGCCGCCTCCCAGATCTCCTCGTCGCCTGCGTCGGCGGCGGCTCAAATGCCATGGGCCTTTTCCACCCCTTCGTCGATGATACCGACACCCGCCTCGTCGGCGTCGAAGCCGGAGGCGATGGCATCGTTCCCGAGCGCCACGCCGCCCGCTTCCAAGGCGGAAAACTCGGCGTCCTCCAAGGCTCCAAAACCTGGCTCCTCGCAAACGACGACGGCCAGATCGAGCTCACCCACTCCGTCTCCGCTGGCCTCGACTACGCCGCCGTCGGACCCGAGCACGCCTACCTCCAAGACATCGGCCGCGCCGAATACACCTACGCCACGGACGACGAGGCCCTCGCCGCCTTCCGCGAACTTTCCTACACCGAAGGCATCATCCCCGCCCTCGAAAGCTCACACGCCATGGCCTACGTCTCCAAAGTCGCTGGCGACATGTCCAAAGACGACATCATCATCGCCAACCTCTCAGGCCGCGGCGACAAAGACGTCGAACAAGCCTCTAAGTTCCTCCTCGGCGAACTCTAGCCCTCCCTCCAATCGGAATCCTTCTCCTCAGGCAAACTGGGGAAAGGGTCTAAACCCCTCGGTGCAGGCATGGGCATGGGTAAGGGCATCGAAGACGAAACAGCTGATTGTCCGCCCTTCATTTGCAATTAACCAAATGATCATTCATTAACAGCAATGAACCCTCGTCATTCACCCATCAACCATAACTGTCTCTGGCGTTAACCTTTTTAGCTTTCATCAACATCAAAGATCTTTGTGCATCATCAATGAACCTCAAACTCCCTTGTTATTAATAAACACCCGATTTCCCATCAACAAGCTCTCTTAAGCTCACTCCATGAACAACAAACCTATTTAATGATCGAATATCACCTAAATATTGACATCAAATCCCATTGAGATTATTCTAAATCACCTCGATGAAACTCGAAACTAGCCAAGCTGTTCAATATCACACGGGAAAATTCCCCCCCCGCAACCTCGATTATTCCGCTTTTCTCCCCGATCTCCTCGAAGCGACAGATGCCTTGGCGCGCTACGACCAAATGCTCCAAGGGATGCACAACAGTGAAATCCTTCTCGCCCCTCTGCGAGGTCAAGAATCACTCGCCTCTTCCCGTATGGAAGGAACCTTCAGCACTCTTGAGGAAATCCTCCAACTCCAAGAAGAAAGCGAAGGAGAAGACCCAGAGAAAGTCGCCAAAGAATACCGCTCCGAAGCGGTCGAAACCTACCTTTATGGCCGAGCTCTAAAAGAAGCTCACCAGCAACTTTCCGATGGATACCCCCTCTCCGAATCCCTCATCAAGCGCATGCATCAACTTCTTCTCTCCTTCGGAAGAGGAACGGGAAAATCACCTGGCGAATATAAGACCGAGCAAAACTACATTGGAGCCTCGGGCGGTTCGCTCGTCAGCTTCATTCCGGTCTCCCCAGAAGGACTCAGTTCAGGAATGGAAGATCTCTTGTCTTATCTCACAGATGATTCCGTCCCCCCCTTACTGAGAGTCGCGCTGGGTCACCTTGAGTTTGAAGCGCTTCACCCCTTTAAAGATGGCAACGGCCGCGTAGGACGCATCCTCATCACTCTCCTGCTTTGGCAACTCAACGTCATCTCAAAACCCCACTTTTACATCAGTCGCTACTTTGAAGAACACAAAGCACGCTACATCAAAATGATGCGGAATGTGTCTGACTACGGCTCCTGGGATGATTGGATCAAATTCTTCCTCTCCGCCGTCACCGCTCAAGCTCGGCAAAACCTCGCCATCGCAACCTCTATTCAATCCCTCTACGAGGAAATGAAAATCCGCTTTTCCGATATCCTCGCCTCGCGTTACTCCACCCAAGCTCTCGACTACATCTTCACCAACCCCGTCTTTCGCAACAGCCGCTTCACCAACAACGCTGGAATTCCAAAACAAACCGCAGCCCGCTTCTCAAGAGTCTTACTCGAAAAACAACTTCTAGAAACCAAACGAGAACCCTCCGGCCGCCAATCCGCCATCCACGCCTTCGAGCCCCTACTGAGACTAGTGAGAATCTAGAAAAAAAAGATGAAAGATGAGCTCCAAAACCTCCGCGAATTCATCCAAAAACATCGAAGCTGGCCTAATCCCTCCACCAATCGGAATCCTTCTCCCAAGGCTCCCGCGTCTCAGCCTCCCCACCCGCGAGCTCCTCTTTCAGATCAGGCTCCTCCTTATCTTCCTTATCGTCCAAAAGCTCTTCCAGCTCATCCCTCTTCCCCGCATTCTTAAAAAGCGAATAAAAAATCGTCATCAAAGTCACTGCCGCGATCACCAAGATCACTAGCAAAGAAACCGCTAATGAATCCTCCGCCGACACACCACCAAACTAGCACCCCCCTTCCCAATACCAAGTGGGAAATACCAAGTGGGAAGATCCTCCCCCCCTCAATCTTCCGTGTCATCCGTGGTTAAAAATCCCCACAAACAAGACTCCCCTCTTCTTTAGTCCCTCAAACTTTTTCGAAAAAATCTCACGATGGGTTGACAAGCCAACTCCTCCCGCTAGTCTCCGCTTCCCGCGCCACTAGATCGCGATTTTCCAAACACTTTACCTTTTTTATACGGCCATGAAAATGACTTACCAGCCTTCCAAGCGCACCCGCAAGAAGCAACACGGTTTCCGTGCCCGCATGGCCACCAAGGCTGGCCGCGGCATCATCAAAAGCCGTCGCCGCAAGGGTCGTAAGCGCCTCCTTCCAAAAGGTGCCGAGATCCACTTCAAGCGCCACACGGTGCAAAACAACACCAAGTAAGCTGGTGTCGCCTCAACGCGACCCGCTCTGCTTGCACTCTCTCACACGGTCATGGACCTGACTCGTCAACGGCGCATGCGCCAATGGGGCGAATTTCAGGTCGTCCGTCAAAAAGGCCAATCCGCCGCCGGTCGCTACCTCGTGCTAGGATCCCTGCGCGATCCCTCCCTCTCAGACCGACGTTTTGGCCTCATCACCTCCAAAAAAGCCGGCAAAGCCGTCACCCGGAACCTCCTCCGCCGCCGCTTCCGCGAAATTATTCGTAAACACGGCGACAAGCTCCCCGAAAAACACATGGTCGTCACCATCGCGCGCTGGAGAGCTGCCCAAGCCACCTTCCAGCAACTGGAAGCTGACTGGATCAAGACCGCCAAAAGGCTCAAAATTTGGCAAGACCCCACCTCAGATCCCGCATGAAATTCCTCATCCGCTTGATCATCCGAGGCTACCAACTCCTCATTCGCCCCATCCTCCACGCCCTCGGCGGACCAAACTGCGGATGCCGCTACACCCCCTCCTGCTCTCACTACTTTCTCGAAGCGGTCGACTCACACGGCTCCCTCAAAGGCACTTACCTCGGCATTCGCCGGATTTTACGCTGTCATCCCTGGGGTGACTGCGGTTATGACCCCGTCCCATCAAGCGAGGAGCCAAATTCCTCATCTCAAAATTCTCCCACTCACTAAATACTGATCATGGATCGTAAAGCTTGGATCGTCGTCACCCTCTGCGGGATATTACTCGCAATCAGCATGTACCAATCATCCCAAAATGCACAACTGCTGCGGGAACAACGCCTTGCTGAAGAACAACAAAAAGCCGCCGAACAAAGCACCACCGCACCCGACGATCAACCCGCTGCGCTCACCGTCGAAAAACTCCCCACTCCAAAGGAACTCGGCAGCGAAGAAAGCCACGAGATCACCACCCCCACCAACACCTTCACCCTCTCCTCCCTCGAAGGCGGCATTGTTAAAACCGAACTCCTCGAAGAAAAAGCAGTCCACGGCGACTCCAACGTCACCATGAATGACCTCGGGCGTAACCGCATCGGCGCCCTCACCCGCCTCTCCGGCGACTCCCTCGAAAAAGGCTACTACAAACTCGCCGCTAGCGACGCCAACTCCGTCACCTTCGAAGGCTCCACCCAGAATAATCTCCAAGTCAGCAAAACTTGGGCCCGTGTCGCCGAAGGAGCCGGCAGCGACCACCGCCTCACCTTCACCCTCAAACTCAGCAACCCCACCGAAGGTGAAATCTCCCTCAGTGACGTCGCCATCTTCAGCGGCTCCGCCGCCCCCGTCCACCAAGACGAGCGCCCCAACTACCTCAACTTCTTCTGGAGCGAAAACAGTGAATTCGATTCCGAAACCAGCGGCTACTTCAGCAACTTCTTCGGAGCCGATCCCACCGAATTCCGCCAAAAGCTCGCCACCACCAACTTCGTCGGCGTCGAAAACCAATTCTTCGCCACCATCATCAGCCCTCAAGAGCCCTACCCCGGCACCCTCCGCGCCGTACAAAAAACCGTCGAGCTCCCCAGCGAGCGCGGCAACGAAACCGGAAACTCCTTCAACACCAACTTCTCCCTCCGTGACGAAGCCATCCCCGCGGGCGAATCCCGCAGCTACGTCTTCGACATCTACATGGGGCCTAAAAATAACATCCTCATCCGCAGTCTCGATGGTGAGAAAAAAGAAGTCATGGACTACGGCTTCTTCGGCTGGATCAGTCACCTACTAAATCTCCTCCTTAACTTCCTTGCTCGCCTCTTCGGCGGAGAAGGCTGGGCCTGGGGATGGGCCATCGTCGTGACGACCCTCATCATCCGCACCATCATGTGGCCGCTGCACGCCAAGTCCACCCGCACCATGAAGCGGATGTCCAAGCTCCAGCCCAAGATCAAAGCGCTCAAAGAAAAATACCCTGATAATCCTAACAAGATGAATCAGGAGATGATGCAACTCTACAAAACATACGGCGTCAACCCCATGGGCGGCTGCCTCCCCATGCTCGCCCAAATCCCCATCTTCTTCGGCTTCTACAACATGCTCCAATACGCCGTAGAACTCCGGAACCAACCCTTCCTCGGCTGGGTCGATGACCTCTCCCAACCCGACACCGTCGGCCACATCCTCGGCATCCCCATTAATATCCTCCCCATCCTCATGGCGGTCACAATGTTCCTCCAGATGCAGATCACGCCAAAAACAGGCGATAAAATGCAGCAGCGCATCTTCATGCTCATGCCGCTCATCTTCTTCTTCTTCTGCTATAACTTCGCCTCCGCCCTCGCTCTCTACTGGACCGTCCAAAACATCTTCTCCATCGGCCAAACTTGGCTCATGCAGAAAATGCCCGAGCCCGAGCTCAAGACCTCGAAAAATGCCGGCAAAAAAAGCTGGATGCAAAAGATGGCCGACCGCGCCGAAGAAGCTCAAAAACAACGCCAAACCCAGCAAAAACGCGGCGGCCAAAAACAGGCTAAACCCAAAAAGCCCCGGGGCCCAAAAACCGGCGGCTAAACAAAGTAGACGAAAAACTCCCGCTTTCGTTCCCTCATCATCACACGGGGCGGCAGCTTGCCAGTCAGACTTCTTCGATCCAGCAAGAAAACCAAGGATCGACAATTACTAAATCTTTCTAAATGATTTGGTAAACACAAGTTCGACAAGCCCCCTAAAAGGATCTATTTAAAAGGGAGGCCTGCTTGATTCCGCTCGCCTCACCAGCCAGCAGATCACCCCCCCCAAAAAAAATGAACCGTCTCGCCGCTCTTGCACTGCTCCTTGCTCTGCCCCTTAGCGGTGAAGAGCAAAGCCTCAGCGAGCTTGACCGCCAACTCCTTCTCGAAAAACTCCAAAGCATCCGAGAAGGATCTGACAAAACCCTAAAAGGCCGCTACGCCGTGGCCCGCACCGCCTTTAAGCAAGCTCGTGAAAGCTCCGCCGCCGCACACACCCTCTTCCTAAACTGCATCGAGAAAGTCCGCTTTAAAGAACAGGCAAAAAAAGCGAGCGAATTCCGCGAATGGAGAAATCGCCATAAAGACAGGGCAGACACCCCCAGCTTCCGGCTCGCGTTGCGCCATCAGCTCCACTGGCTCAGCCTCAGCTTAGAGGTCTTTGAAGGCAAAGATCTCCCCTCCCTCTCCAGCCAATGCATCACCATGATCGAGGCCATCCTGCGGGATGCCGAGGAACTAAAAGATCAACAAGCCCTCCTCAGACAACCCGTTCTAGAGACCATCTTCGCCAAGGCCTATGACATCGATCATGTCGAAATCGCCGAGCTCCCTAAGTCCCCTCTCGATATCGAGGAAATCTACGATAAAATCATCCTCCCGCCCCTGCGCAATCCTCAGACCATCCCCACGCTCCGCCAAAGCTGGCTGAAGCGCATCGAGCACGAGGGACTCCTGATCAAAGAATGGACCAGCGAGGGAAGCGCCGATAAAGACCGTAAACCAGCCTTTGAAAAATGGCTCATCGAAGGGCGCAAAAACCTCGTCTGGGCCATGGAAGTCGACCTCTTCGACAACGGCGATCAACGCGCCTCTGCCCTCCGCATGCTGGAGCATCTCCAAGAAAATCTCACCCATAAATCAGCCCCAAAGTGGATTAAAGAATTCACCAGACTTATCGAAGGCAAACCCGCCCAAGAAGAGGAGGAGGAAGACAAAGAAGCTGCTGAAAAAAACGAGTAAATGAAACCCCTAGTTTACCTCCTCACCCTAAGCCTTCTACACGCTCAGGAAAAACCAAGCATCCAGCCGCAGCAAAGCCCGCTCGAAGCACCGCAGCAACTTCAAGCGCCTGAGCCCAGCACGCCACTGACGCCGAAGCCTGATAGCAAGATCACACCGCTCGAGACCCCCGCCCCCACCATCCCCACCATCCCCACCATCCCCACCGTCCCCCCAAAGGCCATCGTCATCGAGGAGGCAGAGCCCGCCACTCCCCCAGAACTCTCGCCAGCCTCAGACCCCGCGAAACTCTTCCAAAAAGGCTATAATCTCGGACGCGTGGGTGACCGGCCCACCGGCTCCTACCGCCGCCTCATCCAGCGCACCGTCATGATCGGCGAGCCCCAACAAGCCCACCGCGCGATCCTCACCTTTGACGACCAAATCCTCCCCACCGATCGCGGCCACTCCAGCGCCATGGACATCGCCAAGGACCTACAAAAACGAGGAGTCCGCGCCATCTTCTTCGCCAACGTCCCCGCCGTTTCAGAAAAATCGCTCAAACTCATCCTCCGCCGCACCTCCGACCGTGCCCAGCAAAAGGAACAAGTGCTAAAACTCCTCAACTCTCAACGCGCCGCCTTCATCACCGGCGTCAGAGAGCTCCTGAAACTTAAAAAAGACGAACTCTACATCTGTGAGGTCTTTAACCACACCGCCTTCCACCAAAACATGTCCCGCTTCAAAAAAGGAAGCTCTCGCATGGAAATGTGCTTCGTCGGCATCCGCTTCATCGAAGAATGCCTTGAGGAAGCCTACGCCGCTGAGCGCCCCGGCATCCCCCGCCTGCGCTACTTCCGCTTCCCCTTCCTCGCCGAACCTCGGGACAAGAAAGCGAAAACTGAATTAGACAAACTCTTCACCGAATTCGGCCTCATCTCGCTTGGTGAAACTCAAGATTCAAAGGACTTCGACAACGGAAGCTCCACCCACGCCTACAAATCTCTCAAAGCCGCCAAAAAAGGCAAACGATACGGCGTCAGGCAAGGAGCATACGGCATCGCCGAGCAACCCATCGCCCTCTTCCACACAAAAACTTGGTCGAAAATCCGGAAAGGAGTCCTCAAGTTCCTCGACGAACATCCCACCAAGCCAACCCCCGCTAGCACCCCTGCCAGCAAGACCGCGAGCCCCCAGCAATAAAGCCCCCCAGCTTCGAAAAAAAACCTGACTTGCGCAGGCGCGGAAGGAAGGTTTTCTTAACACCCGAATGAACCACCGCTCTTTCTTCGCCTCCTTTATTGCCCTCGTTTTGCTGCTCATCAGCATCACGCCCCTCGCTGCAAAAACCTTAGAAAACGCCGAGGCATCAACAGCAGGTGAAGCGGCCCCGCTTCAAGCCTTCGACCTCCGCACAGAGCTCCAAGTAGAGGCCACTGGCGTCAGCAGCACCCCACGCCTCAGCTGGAAACTCAAATCAGATCAACGCTCTAAGCACCAAAAAAAATACCACATTCTCGCCGCCTCCTCACTGGATAAATTGACCCCAGAAGCGGCTGACCTGTGGAACTCCGGGCTCACGCAGCGAGGACTCAGCCAGCTCATCCCATGGGAAGGCCAAAGCCTCAAACCGGCGCAGGTGGTTCATTGGAAAGTCAAAATTTACGATGAAAAAGAAACCGAGAGCCCATGGAGCACCCCCACCACCTTCACCGTCGGCGGGAAGAAACTCCTCCCAAAACCCAAGCGCATCTCCACCTTCAAAACCAGCTCTGAAGGGCTCAACTCGCTCTACCAAGAATGCCTGAAAACACTGGATTCCCGCCTCAGTAAAATGACCTCCGCCGGCTTCACTGAGCTGGGCACAGGGATCGAGGTGCAGCGCTCCGCGCGGGCCATCCTTTACCACTTTGACGCCCTCCCACACCTCACCGAGTGGATCCATCAAATGGACCTGAGCCGCAGCCCAGAAGGCATTTTTCCAATCCAACCAGGCTCTCAGAAAGTCGGCGCACTTTCCTCGGAAGCCGGCATCACCGTGCAGCACCCCGTCTGGTGGATGGGCGGAGATCACCTCCTCGTAAAAAACCGCTGGACCCATTTTGAAAAGCACATGATCGCTCGTGAAAATGCCGACATGACCTTTAAGGGCAGCACTTGGGGCGGCCTGAAAGCCAGCGAAGGAGTCCCTGCCCCGTTCCTAGACCTCTGCCACCTCGGCTTCACCACCCGCCTCACCCGGGAACTCGCCCTGCCCGCCCAGCAACCCTACAATGTCTTCCGCTTCCAAGACTACGCCGGCCGCATTCGCAAAAGCTTCGAAAGACAATATCTCGATGATACGGGCAACCTGAAAACCCCCTCACAGACCGCCCACCTCTTCGCCCTGCGCAGCGCCGTGCTAAAAGTCGGCCAGCAAAAAACCGTCACCGCCTCCCTCCTCGCCTCGCTCGAAAAAGAAGGACTAAAAATTGGCCCCATCGGCGCCTCCTTCCTCCCCAGCGTCCTCAGCCTCACCGGGAATCATGACAAGGCCGTGGAAATTCTAAGCAGCATTAGCCAACTCGCCGACGAGCAAAGAAAGCCCTTTCTCGGAAACGGCGCCAGCGAATGGCTCATGAGCTTCCTCGCCGGAATTGATGCCTCATCGGCTGGCTTCCAAAACATCAGAATCGCTCCCCGCATTCCCTCCGGTGACTCCCTCAAATGGGTCGAGGCCTCCCATCAATCCATCCGCGGAAACATCAAAGTGCGCTGGGAAAAACTCGCAGAAGGAGCGCTCAAGGTAGACTTCACAATTCCCGCCGGCTCCCTGGCCCGCATCATCTTACCCTGCTCGGAAGATCAGACCATCACCGAGAGCGGGAAGCCTCTAAAAAATGCCTACGGGATCGCCAAAGCCACGCGGACTGAGGTCAATGCCACCTTAGTCAGCCAGTCCGGCAGCTACTCAGTCCTCATTAAGTAGCGGGAGATTCCGCTAACCATTCCGCCACTCCAGCGAGCGCGCGCGCCCGGTGACTCATACCATTCTTCACCTCCTCGCCCAGCTCCGCGAAGGACTTCTCATAGCCCTCTGGGACAAAAAGAGGATCATAACCGAAGCCTCCGAGCCCACTTTCAGACTCTAAAATCCGCCCCTCCACCGCTCCGGAAAAATCAGCGAGAATTTTACCATTTTTGGCGACACAGATCACGCAGCGGAAGCGTGCCCCACGATTCACCCCCGCCCCTTTCTTGCTCAACTCCCGCAGGAGTTTCGCATTATTCAAAGCATCATTTCCCTCCTCTCCAGCGTAGCGGGCCGAATAGACCCCGGGCTCTCCACCCAAGCCATCAACCTCTAAACCCGAATCGTCAGAAATCACCAAGGAATCCGTCAACCCACTTATCGCAAGCGCTTTAAGAGAAGAATTCTTAAGAAAAGTCGTCCCCGTTTCCTCAACCTCCGGCGGATCCGTCACCGCCGAAAGATCCAGCACTTCATAGTCAGATAAAATCGCTCGGATCTCCTCCACCTTATGGGCGTTACGAGTGGCGACGATAATCCTCTCCTTCATTCCTCTCGAATAACAGGCATCGAAAAAAAACTCGACTCTTTTGGAATAAAAAACCCCTCTCAAGCTTCCTACCCACATGATGAATACTATGAAAGTTTCTGTCTTAGCCGCCTTGGCAACTCTTGCCGTGAACCTTGCTCACGCTGGCGAGTATTTGACAAACTTCGATGCCGGTAAGCAAAAAGCCGCCGCAGAAAATAAAAACCTCCTCGTCAAATTTACCGGCTCCGACTGGTGCCCTCCTTGCATGAAGTTGGAAAAAGATGTCTTCTCCAAGAAGAGCTTCCAAAAAGGGGTTGAAAAAGACTTCGTAGTCGTCGTCCTAGACTTCCCACGCAGCTCTAATCTCCCGAAAGAGGCCCGCGCTGCGAATAAGAAAATCGCCAAAAAATATAAGATCAAAAGCTACCCCACCGTGATGCTCATGGACTCTCAGGGGAAGGTCTTCAAGTCCATGTCTGGATATGATGGAAGCGGCCCCAAGGCCTACCTCGCTGGGATTAAGTCATCGCTCAAAGCAAAAGCTTTCCAGTAAAGACCCAAAGACCAGAGAACTATTTTTTACAACATCTCTTCTTACCCATGTTGTGTTGGGTGATGAGAACCTTGCCTCGCTGTGATTTTTCGGTGCTATCACAGCGGGGCTCTTTTTTTTCCTCATTTTTTTCCTCATAATTCCCCGCTTCTCGCCCACCATCTATCTCCACGGCCCCGCCAGAAGGCCGAATAGATCCAGAATAAATAAAAAAACCTTCAGAGGAGAAATCAGTGCCTCCCCCTACTGTCACTTCTATCTCTCCTAGTTCAGAGGACGTAAGCCAATCACAGTCTCCAAGGTGTGTGAGCCATTCGGCCGCAGCGTGGGGCGATCCGTGCCAGCGTTCGCACACTCCACGCAGACAAACTCCCGATAAGCCTTATCTGGAAGGTCCTTAATCTCCTTAGATTTCTCCTTCCACGGATTCCAAACCACCGTAGAGCGCGATCCCGCCTTATCAACAAAGACCGAGCGGAAGCGATCGAGATCACGAATCAAAACAGAAGACATCGATTGATAGATCCGGTCCACTTCCCCTTTAATCTGTAAATTCTTCTCCTGATAAACAGGCTCCTTATCGTCGCTCAATTGATCAACATAGTGCGAGCCTTTCACCCCTTCTAGCTGGATGCGCTCGATGTCTCCGAGCGAGAGATAAGTGTGCAGCGCACTGCTGACCTGATAGCTCTCTTCACCCGTGTTCCTCATCTGCAACTTCACTCGCAACTTATCTGCGATGCGGATCGTCGCCGTCAGCTCGAAGTCATAAGGGAAAAGAGCCTTCGTCTCCTCATCTGGCACGAGCTTAAAAACAATCGTCGCCACCTTGCCGACCAAGTCGCCAGAAACCAGCTCCCAGAAACGGGTGCGAGCAAATCCGTGAGCAGGCTTAGCCGGGTCCTCAGGATGATTTCCAAACCAAGGCCAACAAATGGGAATGCCACCCCGTAAGGCTGTACCGGGAGTCATGCGCGCCTTCGGGCTCACATAAAGGACTGGAGGATGATCCGTAGGTGCCCAAGTGAGAACTTGCGCCCCATGCAAAGCAATCGTAGCAGCCGAGACGGGAGTTTGCACATCGATAACCGGGAAACCTGGCTCCGGCTCGGAGACGGTCAACTCTGGCGTGCCCTCTAGAATAGCGGTGAGATCTTCGATCGTTTGAGACATAAAAGTAGGTAGGTCAGCAGCCTTGCCACAGGTTTCTGGAAATGAAAACGAAAGAATGAAAGAATTTCTTTTACCTAGAAGCGGCCCCAGAAATCACTTCGATTTCTTCCAAACCTGCTCCACGATTTTCTTCTTCACCTCCATGGGAACAATCTCCCCTGAATGGCGGAAGAGAACCTCACCATCCTTACCCACGAGAAGAGTGTAAGGGAGCGCACCATTCCACTCCGGATCGATGGCCTTAGCCAAATCCTCAGTATCACCATCGAAGAGATAATTATTCGTGCTCCTTTTATCCGCCTTTACCAGCCGCTTAGTGCGCGGAGCCAGACCACACTCATGATCTTTTAAAAAGCCCGTCACCTTCTCGAGATCCCCCACCGAGTCCAGACTAATGGGGATAAACTCAAATTCCTGCCAAGAATACTGGCGGTAAATTTTAGCAAGGTCAGGGAACTCATCCACGCAAGGACCGCAAGTGGTAGACCATAAATTAATCAGGCGGAGGCCTGTCCGCCCCTTGTTAGCCGCGAGCTGAGCAAGATGCGCCGCATCGGCCACTGCCACCGTGACAGGCAGGTTCTTCCACTTCTCGTTCTCCTTGGTGACTTTCGCCGCTTTCTCCTTCCACTTTGTGGTGCACCCAACGGGGCGAGTTTTTACCACTTCAATTTTCTTGCCAGCAAGGATCGCCTCAATCGCATCACGCGCTTCATTCTTCTCCACCGGACCGAGGCGATGTTTCCCATTATCCATCCGACCATTGTATCGAAGCTCCAGCTTCTCATCAAAAATGAAAACATGCGGAGTCGCCACCGCGCCGAAGGCCTTGGCCACCTCCTGCGTCTCCCCATCGTAGAGGTAAGGCAGATTAAAGTTCTCATTCTTAGCAATGAGCTTCATGTGCTCGAAGCTATCATCATAAATCGTCCAGCCGAGCTCCGGAGGATGTAATCCCTCAGGTGAATTACTATTAATGGCCACGAAGTTCACCGACTTCCCCTGAAAGTGATCCACCAGAGCAATCATGCGCCCGTGAGAGGCGATCGCATCCGGGCAATGGTTCGTCGTGAAGATGACCGCCAACGCTTTCCCTCCCGAAAAGTCAGCCAGCGTGTGATCCTTCCCATCGACTCCCGGGAGCTTAAAGTCAGGCGCTTTTGCCCCTTCAACAAGCGGCGTGGGAGTGTAGCCGCTCAGAGAACTCGTGAGGGCCGTTCCTAAAATCGCAAAAAATATGTTTCGCATACTCTCTATACGAGACGATCACGCTTTTCTGGCAAGAAGATTCGCGGCCGGAAAGCCCAGAAGCAGGCCAAACATCATCCCAGTGAGATGCGCCAGCGTGTCTGTCCCAGGCTGGCCGATCCCATTCATCGTGAAGATCATAAGCCCCGCCATCAAAGGCGCGAAGGCTCTAATCCCCTTCCGATAAGAACGGGACCGCCACGCCGCATCTAGGCCAGACCCCATAAGCAGACCCAAGGCCCCAAAGACCGCGGTAGAAGCCCCAAGAGAGCGAAATTCATCCGGAAAATGCAGCCACGCATTCAGCAAATTCCCTAAAAATCCGCTCAATAAAATCAAAACCCAAGCCCGAAAAGGCCCGAAGCAATGAGCCGCAAAAATCCCAAAAATCAGCCCAAAGACCGCATTCCCCAGTAAATGCTCTAAATCAGCATGCAGAAATAACGCCGTCAAGGGGCGGTAAAGTTCCCCTCTTCCCACCACTCCCTCTGCCGAATTTAGAAAACCCTCCACCAAGCCAGGATTCTGAAGCTGCCGCGCAAAGCAGTATAAAAGCACCCCAATCCACACCAAAGCCAGCTCCCCTCCCGAGCGGAACAAGGGAATAGCCGCAGGCTCTGGCTTCATTTTTTGCTCCTCATCATAGAGCCGGAATTCCTCATGAATCGCGCTGGCGAAGGCCTGCTCTCCATGAATATGATAGCCTGATTCATCCACCGTAATCATGCAGTCCAGATTCATCGCTAAAACCACTAAAGCATGCTCTTGAGCCTCCTGCATGCCCTCAAAATGGGCCAAGGGCACCAAAGCACCTCTTGCCGCGAGAACTGGCTCATCGACGATCATCTTCCCCTAAACTGCACCGCGCTCCCCAGAACGCAATAGGCGATGAAATAACGAGCCTCATAGACCCATGAAAAACGCCTGAATCTTTTCTAAGAAACTACCAATAATGAGGTTGCCTTAAAATGAAGGAAGATTAAGATCTCTTAAGTAAATGATGCGGTTACAATTTTCATGCCCAGTCTGTGCCACTGAACTCCAATTAAACTCGGAAAACAGCACTGGTCCCTGCCCCTGCTGTCAAACTCACATTGACGTCGAGATTAAAATCTTCGCGAAGGAGGAGCCAGCTCTGGACTCAAGGATCCCGAGGCAGAAACTACGTAGTTGGAAATGTAGCGGCAAGCCACACGGCACCTTTTAACAAGCCACCGAGAGGCCTCGCCAAGCTCAGGAACTCTTTCCCTACTCGCGGTCCTTCAATTCCCGCAGCCAAATGTTACGGAAACGCACTGGGTTTCCGTGATCCTGCAAGAAGATAGTCCCTTTATCCTCGTGAGCGATGTACTCAGTCACGGCGTGAGGTCCTTTCCACCCAGTTCCTCCACTGAGAACGAGGTGATCTTGAACTAAGACGCCATTGTGCAAGACCGTGAAAGTCGCACGGCGGGTGACCTTACCGTCCTTATCAAAAAGCGGACGATGGAAAATAATGTCATAAGTCTGCCACTCGCCGGGCTTACGGTTCGCATTCACCAAAGGCGGCTTACGTCCGTATAGAGCCCCAGCTTGACCATCGGAATAAGTCGGATTCTCGTAGCTATCGAGAATCTGCACTTCATAGAAACCCATCAAGAACACTCCACTGTTACCACGCCCCTGCCCATTCCCCTTCACATTGCTGGGAGCAGCCCATTCTAGGTGTAATTGACAAGATCCAAACTTACCCACGCTTTGGAGGAAGCCCGCTCCGGCCACCGACTCCAGCGCCCCGTCCACGATCTTCCACTCACTCTTCTCTCCCTTCCGGTCCGTCCAATTTTCCCGAAATGATTTCTCCGTTCCATCAAATAAAACGACGGCATCAGATGGAGCATCGCCCGCCTTCGCACCCGGTGTCACCACCTTTGGCAAGGGAGCCTTCGTAACATCCACTTCATGGACCTTTACGCCATCGATAAACATATAGAGCAGCTCCTTCCCGTTCGCGTCCTTGCGAGTCTCAACCTTAATCTCTGGTTTACTCATATCTTCGTCAGCTTGGGCAGAGGTGGAGATCATTAACGAGGCGAATCCGAATAAGGCCGAAACAGTGAAATTTTTCATCTTCATAAGAGAACTTTGTGTTCCTATCTTACGAGGGTCAACTGCCGATCTATCGCAGAAAAGTAATTTTATAAGACAAGCTTACTTCGCGCGATCTGAGACCACCTTCCCCTCAATGATCACAGCGCTCGTGCGAGTGGTCGTCTCTAGCGGATCACCCTCAAAAAGCACCAAATCTGCATCCTTCCCTTTTTCGAGCGATCCGATTCTTTCATCAAGCCCCAAAATCCTAGCAGCCTGAATCGTGCAGGCCGCCAAAGCCACCTCTTGCGGCAGTCCATAAGCGGCCGCCATCGCAGCCTCAAAGTGCACCACGCGCGTTTTAGGAACGTAGGCTTCATAACCAGATTGAAAGGCGAAAAGGATGCCCGCCTTGTGGAGTTGCGCCGCGAGGGTAAAGGTCATGTTTTCAAGATCCCCATAAGGTCGCGCCATCGTAGGATGAATGATGACCGGAACTCCTGCCGCTTTAATTTCCTCGAGAAGAAGGTAGGCCTCAGCCGCACCATCCAAAATGAGGCGAAAGCCAAATTCCTCCCGCAGGCGAAGCGCCGCCGAGATGTCCTGATGACGCTGCGCATTAATTAGCAGAGGAGTCTTTTTTTGGAGAACCTCCACGAGGGCATCCAGCTTTAGATCTGCGTCTGGCACCTCCTTTTGCTCATCATTCTGAGCAGCCTCGATCTTCTGCAAGCGAGCCTGTGCCTTTAAAAAATCCCCCCGCAACATCGCCACAGCCTTAGAGCGAGTGCCGGGAGATTTGCTAAGCGCCTTCGCGCCCAGCGTCACCGCAATGGCCGATTTTTCACTCAATAAATCACGGCTTGAAGTGAGAGAGGGCACATGTGTTTTCACAATCATGAGCTGACCAGAAATTAACATCCCGGGAGCATGACCCGTGTGCACCGTTGTCACCCCTAGATCCCGCAACCACTTCACAAGCGGGTCACGCCCATTATAGGCATCGATCGCTCGTAACTCCGGCTGACTCGGCGCAGAACCCTCAAGCTGCTCTTGATCATGCCTTGGAGCATTCAAAATCCCAGAAAGCCCCACCGTGCTATGCGCATCGATAAAGCCCGGCGTCGCCACCTTAGCGGTAATGATTTCATAAGATTCAGGGATCTTAAGATCCGTAATCGAGCCGACCGCCTCAATCTTCCCATCAGCTCCGCAAAGAACGACTCCGTTCTTAATGGGCTTAAAATCGCCCGTCATCGTGAAAAGAAGATCCGCGCTAATTGCGACCTGCGCGCAAGCCGTAAGCGCAGTGAGCACACTAAACGCTAGGGTAAAAAATAAGTGAGACATCAGAAAAAAATGGTGAAATTTAACGATAAAAACAGCAGCCCGTTGCTTGACGATTATGGCCAGCTCCATAGCCCCCTTCCGCAAAGAGACGGTCCTGAGGATCCTCTAAATCGAAGACGAGCTGACCCTCGACATAAGTCTCCAGAACGCGCGTGTAGATCGAAAATGGATCTCCCGAAAGAAGCACAAAGTCCGCTTTTTTCCCGACCTCCAGCGAGCCGATGGACTCATCCAAATCCAGCATCTTAGCCCCAGCTAGCGTGAGAGCCTCCAGCGCTTTTTCACGCGACATGCCAGCCCTCACGCCCACCGCAGCATTCCTCAGAAACCACCGGGAATCATTGATCGGATCATCCGTATGAATCGCAGTAAGAACCCCACGTTTTTCAAGCTCCGCCCCATTCCTCCACTCGAAGTCGCGAGCCTCCAACTTCCCACCCGGGGAATCCAAAAAAATGATCGAGCAGGGCACCTTAGCCGCCGCAATTTCATCTGCCACTTTCCAAGCCTCAGACACATGGTGAAGCACGACCTTAAAGCCAAACTCCTCCTTCAAGCGAAGAATCGTGAGGATATCATCATGACGATGAGTGTGATGGTGGACCGTCCTCTTTCCCTCAAGAATATCAGCAAGAGTCTCCAGCGCCAAATCACGCTCAAAGGGCTCAGCAGAATCGGCATTCTCACGTCTCTTCAAATAGGCCCGCGCTTCCAGAAATTTTTGACGCACCAAAGCTGCCGATTTTCCACGCGTGCCCGGAAAAGAGGCATTCTCACGGATTGAATTCGTCCCATTGGCCATCTTCACTCCGTAAGCGCGAGAGCCATCCGGCAGCTTGATCGAAAGATCATCGACCGTGTTCCCCTTGCGGAGTTTCAGATAAATTGTTTGCCCAGAAAGAAGGAGCCCAGAACCTGACATGAGATTAGCAGTTGTGATGCCACCCGCACGCGCTTTATCGATCGAAGTATCTCGGACATCAATCGAGTCTAGCGCTCGGACATCAGGCTGAATTGGTGAGCTATAATCAGCCCCAAGAACTGAGCCAATATGGGAATGAGTGCACACCAAGCCAGGGATCATCGTCTTACCAGAAGCATCAATCCGCTCCGCATTTTCTGGAATGTCCACCTCATCTGAAGGACCCACCGCCAGAATCGTATCACCCCGCAATAACAAGGTCGCATTCTCGATCCGTGGAGATGAAACCGGATAGATCGTAGCATTCACAAAGGCCCGCAGCAAAGGAACACTCGGCTGAGCCGCAGTCTCCTGAGCAGAAGAAAAAATAATGGGCAGGCTAAAAAGTGGCGTTAGAGCGAGGGCAAGAAGCTTGCGAGATCTCATGATGCCGGAAGCTACCAAGATCAGAGCGGAAGCGGGAGGAGAAGTTTCACTCCCCTCTCAATTTTTCACCCATAAGAAAAAGCGCCGCATCATTCATCTAAAAATTTCCCGGGGTTTAAAATCCCCCGCGGATCCAGTGCGTCTTTCACAGTCAAATGAGCGGCGAAGCCCACCTCTCCCAGCGCCTCCTTGATCCAGCGCTTCTTCGCCAAGCCCACTCCATGCTCCCCCGTGATCACTCCCCCATTCTCTAAAATCCAAGTGAACAAGACATCCAAGGCCGCATCCGCCCTCTCCCTAATCAGCGGATCAGCATAATTTTCCACCATCAAATTTGTGTGAATATTACCATCCCCCGCATGGCCGAAACACGCCACTGGGATCCCTGTGCGGGCCTCCAGCCCCGCCGTAAATTCCGCCAAGGCCACCAACTTTGATCGCGGCACCACCACATCCTCATTCAGCTTCGTCAACCCCGTCGCCCTTAGCGAATATGAAAAATCTCTTCGCAGCTGCCACACCTTTTCACAAGCCTCCGCATCAGCATGCAGTTCTGTCGATAGCGCCCCCGCCTCACCCAATAAATCACGCAACTCCTCTAACTCCCCTGCCACGGCCCGCGCCCGCCCATCAATCTCCACAATCAAATGCGCATCTCCTGCTGGCAAAGAACCCTCACCCAAATACGTCCGCGCCGCCTTCAGCGTAAACTGATCCGTAATCTCCAGCGCCGATGGCAAATGCCCCGCATTTAAAATCGCCTGCACCGCCCCCGCCGCATCCACGAACTCCGGAAAAGTCGCCGTCAACATCGCCCGCGTTTGCGGATGCGGAATAATCCGTAACGTCGCCTCCGTGATCACCCCCAGCATCCCCTCACTCCCCACAAACAAATGCAAAAGATCAAAACCCGTCTTATTTTTGTGACAACGCCCCCCCACCTTCAAAACCTCCCCACTCGCCAAAACCACCTCCAAGCCCAAAACGTAATTCTTAGTCACCCCGTACTTTAGACAACGCGGTCCACCCGCATTCGTCGCCAAATTCCCCCCGATCGAGCACTCCTTTAACGACGCCGGATCCGGCGGATAATACCACGCTTTCTCACTCACCGCATCTTGCAAATCCTTTAAAATCACCCCCGGCTGAGTCACCACCACCCCATCCTCTGGCGCCAGCTCCACCACCCGATTCATCCGCGCCACCGAAAGCGCGATTCCCCCCTTCGCCGGCACACAGCCCCCCACATAACCCACCCCCGCCCCCCGCGTCGTCACCG
>CALDZJ010000014.1 GCA_937944055.1 uncultured Verrucomicrobiales bacterium
GACGACCGCATCCGTGTCGCCAAACTCTCCGCCCTCCTCCGCATCGCCGACGCCCTAGAACGCACCCACTCCCAGCGAGTCAAAGACCTCACCCTCACCCTTTCCCTCTCAGAAGGCAAAGCCATCCTCAACCTCGAAGGCCTCGTCGACGCCTCCGCCGAACGCCTCGCCCTCCCCTCAAAAGCAGACCTCTTCCAAGACCTCTTCGGCCTCAAAGTCCTCCTTAACGAGACCGCTTAAATCTGATCAATCTCGTACTTCAATCTCCTATGAAGCCTCCCTACATCAATCGCGAACTCTCCTGGCTCGAATTCAACCAACGTGTCTTGAACGAGGCCCTTCGCTCAGACCTCCCGCTCCTCGACCGGCTCAAATTCCTCGCCATCACCGGCTCCAATCTCGACGAATTTTTTCAAGTCCGCATCGGTGGGCTTCACACCTTGCATGCCTCCGCACCCGCTGTCCGCGACATCTCAGGCCTCGATGTCGGCGAGCAACTCGCCGCAATCGAAAAGCGCGTCCGCCGCTTTAAGAAAGACCAAGAACGCCTCTTCCAAAAAGAACTCCTCCCCGCCCTCTCAAAAGAAGGCCTCCCCCTTCACGCCATTGCTGACCTCGATCACGATCAAATCCAGCAACTCTCCCACTACTTCGAGAACCACGTTTCCCCCCTCCTCTCACCCCTCCTCCTCACCGCCGAGAACGCCCGTCAAATCATCCCCTCCCTCAATGTCTGCCTCGCCCTCACCATCACGAATCCTGAGCAGCAAGAAGAGCGCATCGTCATCCTTCCCCTCCCCTCATCCATTCCGCGCACCGCGCTCGTAAACCAAGGCGGCTTCGTCCTTCTCGAGGACCTCATCGCCCACTTTTGCTCCTCCCTTTTCCCAGGAGAAAGCATCACCTCTCACACCACCTTCCGCCTCACTCGTAACACCGACATCCCCGCCAACGAGGACGAGGCACACGACTTCGCAGAAGAGATTCACCAAGTAGTCTGGGCCCGCGGCCAATCCTTCCCCGTCCGCTTGCAAACCTCGCAGGACAACAACCTCACTCAACAACTCATCACCCTTCTTGATCTCGATTTTCACAAGGTCTACCTCACCAAAAATGCTCCCCTCGCCCTCGCCGATCTCTTTTCTCTCGCCCTAGCTGATGGCTTTAATCACCTCCGCACCGCGCCCATCAGCGGAGCCGAGGCTCCCGAGCTCGACCCCACGCAAAGCATCTTCGAGACCCTCGACCAAGAACAAGACATCACCCTCGTCCACCCCTACCAATCCTACCGCCCCATCGTCCGCTTCATCGAAGAAGCCTCTCGCGATCCTCACGTCCTCGCCATCAAGCAAACCCTCTACCGCACCGCCAAGAATTCTGAAATTGTCGATGCCCTCATCCACGCCGCCAAATCTGGCAAACAAGTCACCGTCCTCGTCGAGCTAAAAGCCCGCTTCGATGAAGCCCATAACCTCGAACGGGCTGAAGAACTCCGCCGCGCTGGCGCCCAAGTTCTCTACGGCGTCAAAGGCCTCAAGACTCACGCTAAAATCGCCCTCATCATCCGAAACGAGGACGGCCACCTAAAACGCTACGTCCACCTTGGCACCGGAAACTATAACGAGGTCACCGCCCGCTTTTACACCGACATTTCCTACCTCACCTGCCGCCCCGACTACGGCGCAGATGCCTCCATCTTTTTTAATGCCGTCACCGGCCGCACGAAGCTCGAGAACTTCCGCGCTCTCATTCCCGCACCCACCCAAATAAAGCGCACCTTGCTCAACCTAATCGAGGAAGAGACCGCCCGCGCCATCGAAGGTGAAGACGCCCGCATCACCGCTAAGATGAACTCGCTCGAAGACGTCGACATGATCAATGCCCTCTACGCCGCCTCCAAAGCCGGGGTCGAAATCAAGCTCAACATCCGCGGCATCTGCTGTCTCAAGACCGGCGAGCGCAAGGAGGCAAAAAACATCAGCGTCGTCTCCATCATCGATCAACAACTCGAGCACATGCGGGTCTTCCACTTCCATCAAGGCGGCGATGATGAGGTCTTCATCTCCTCGGCCGATTGGATGACTCGTAACCTCGAAAAACGAGTGGAACTCATGACCCCCATCCGAGATGCCACCTCTAAAAAACTCCTCATTGGCATTCTCGAAAGTTGCTTCCGCGATAATCAAAATGCCTCCCTCATCCAGACCGATGGCAGCTCAAAACGCATCGAACGTCAAAAAGGCGAGCGCAAGTTCCGCATGCAAGACCACCTCGCCCAGCTCTTCGAGCGTAAAGCCGCCACCGCTGCCCAAGCCCGCTCCAGCTCGCTCGAACCTCACCTCCCCAAGCCGGAATAGGCACTACCCACCAGAAGCACTTGTGGAGAAACACTCGCAAGAAACTCCTCCAGACATAGAACTCAGCGCCACATCTCGCAGGAATGCGCGGCAAAGCCCGCCCCAAAGGCAGTAAGCCAGTATCGCTCATCTCTTGCCCCCTCCCCTTCCTGAGCGAGACGGTCCTCTAGAGCAAAGAGCACACAAGGACTACTACAGTTCCCGTACTTCTCGAGAACCCGCCGTGTTTCCTTCAGGCTCCAACCCATTCTTTTCTCTAAAGCCTCGATGACATCCCGCCCCCCCGTGTGGCTGAGCACTTGATCTGGCTCACCATTCCTCTGCTCCCAAAGAAGCTCCACCGCCCCCGCCGCAATTTCTGGCACATCACGATGGAGCTGATTCTGAAGTTTTCCCTCCCCGTTGACAAAGCGGATCTTCTCCCGCTCCTCAGGGAGATGGAGCGTTTTAAAATGCCCCACCTTCCACTTTGGAGCCGCCTCCAGAGCGCTCGCTTCATCACTCCAAATCGCGGCAGCAGCACCATCCCCGAAGAGGCAAAGACTAATCAGCACCCCCGGATCATCACTCACAAAGAGCGCAGCTGAGCAGACCTCCACCGCAATCGTCGCGACCCGCGCTCCGGGGTTCGCAGCGAGAAACCCCTGCGCGGCTCGCATCGTTGGAATAGCCGCACCGCAGCCCAGACCCACAAGATCTTGCAGATAAATATCAGCACGCATTCCTAAGTCTTCTGCGACATGACTCGTCACTCCCGGGCACAGATACCCCGTGCAAGTGCAGATGAATAAGGCATCTAATTCACTCGCCTCTAGGCCCGCTTTCTCAAGCGCCTTCCTGAGCGCCTCCCCCGCAATCTCCGGCGCTTCCTCTTCAAAAGCCTCATTCAACTCCTGCGCGGACGCCTCAAACACCGCCGCCGGATTAGCGCTCGCAAAGTGACGTTTCTTAATCCCTGAATCCCCCAAGAGAACCTTCCGCAAAAGAGCATGCGAGCGTGGCTCTAAGCCCTTCACCGCCTCGCTCGCCCTTGAAAAATCAAAGCACTCCGCCTGCGTGTAGGAGGAAGACGGGAAGGCGCTGGCGATCGACTCTAAAAACATCTCGGCCAATCTCTTCTCTTTTCAGCATTTGCCAACACCTGATCTTAGGAAAGCTGCCGATGCAGCCATTGAAAGGGCAATAAGCCAGTCCGCGTCGCCACTGCCAAGCCCCCGCGCCCCGCCGCCGTGGTTAGAAAACGATGCAGCCCCAGCGCCAAGGACACTCGTTTTTTAAAGCGCCTTTCTAAGGACTCACGAATCGCGGCCCGGCACTCATGCCAGTCCGCCCCCTCTGAAAACTGAAGTAAGGGAGCCAGCGCACATTCCGCCGACTCGAAGGCCATCGACATCCCATTTCCAGTGAAGGGCGGAATCATCCGCTCCGCATCACCCAGCGTGCACAAGTCACGCTCCCCCCCTTCAAGCCTTTGCTCTCCGAGCTGGAAGCCACTCACACCCGTCAGCGAGCCTTGATCGATCTGCCCCGCCCCTAGCCGCTGCGCCAAGTGCTCTAATCCGCAAGCTCCGAGGTAAGCCTCCATCAGCCGCTCACCTCTCATCTCTCTCTTCTTAAAAAGCGCGCAAACATTGACCCGCCCGCCATCCTCCCGGACCGGAGTCAGCCCCACATAACCGCCCGCACCAAGATGCATTTCTAAGCCCGCCTCTCCCTCCAATGGCACTCCCTCAAAATGCCCCTTTAAGCCCAGCCACTCACTTCCTTTTTCCAGGCGCCGCCCCGCCGCCCAGACGAAACCTTCCCGCGCCTCCCGCCGAGCCCGTTCCCGCACTCTCAGAGCCCCCCCCTCGGCCAGAAAGAGATCCTTCAATGCCACATCCATCTCCCAGCGAGTCATCCCCAGCGCCGGGCGCAGCAGCTCCGCAGATAAAACCTCCCGATTCCCAACCCACCAGCGAGTCCGCTCATGCAAGAGGGCATTTTTAAAAATCTCCCGTATCCCGAGCTTCTCCAAGGTCTCCGAAGTCACCCCGTTGATAAATTCTCCGCACACTTTGTGCCGAGGATAGGAGCCCGCCTCTCGGATCAAAACCGGCACTCCCCGCTTCCGCAAAGCAATCCCCAGCGAGAGCCCCGCTAAGCCCCCTCCCGCAATCTCGATTCCTCTCATCGCCGCCAAGCTAGCACACGAATCCCTCCAAGCAACGAGACCTCTTCCCGCCATTCCCACTCCGGCCCCAGCTTCAGAAGCTCCGCCAACTCACCCCTCCGAAAACCCGCCCGGATGCTCACCATCATATCGTGCCGAGTCACCTCATTCACGAAGGGATAAAGACTGTATCCCTCCGCCAGAGCGATCCGCGAGCGCCACGGCTCCACAATCACTAAGCGCTTTCTTCTGCACCCCAGCTCGCCCTCCTTCAATAACTCCCCGAGCCTCACCAAAGCATCATCCGTGAAATGATGTAAAATAAGATTCGCCACGATCACCTCACCAGCCGCCTGCGGGAGCGTCTCGAAGAGATCCCCCGCCAACCAGCTCGCCTCGATAGCAGCCGGCTTTTCTTGGAAATCAAGCCCCGTTACCGGGCCCTTTTCCGCAAGCTTCCGCGTCAGCACTCCCGCCCCCGCTCCCAGCTCCACCATCCTCTCACCTGCCACCTGCTTTAGAATCCAACGCTCATTGCCCATCAAAAAATTAATCAAACGTAAATCACGCCGGCTCCGCTGCGCCCGCGGATCATCATTTTCTAATTCATCGAGAATCTCTGGGCTCACCTTCCGCTTCATCATGAACTACTAAACAGCATTCCTCAAAAAAATGAGCAAGCCACAAGGCCTCATATGCTCATATCTCCTCCAGATCTCCACCTTCTCTTAAGACGAAAAGAAAGGATTTTTTTGACAATGTCCATTTCTTGAATAGATCTAATTTGCATGTCCGCTGCCGCCGCCCTCCTCCGCTCCCACCATCTCCCGGTGACGGCGCAGCGGCTCGCTATCTTACACGCCGTCTCGAGAAATCCGCACGCCACCGCCGACCTCATCGCAGAAGCCGTGCGCGGAGAACTGGGCAGTATTTCTCGTCAAGCCGTCTATAATGCCCTCGGGGTCTTCGCGGAAAAGGGCTTAATCCGGCGCATTCAGCCCTCCGGCTCAGCGGCACGCTATGAGGACCGCGTCGGAGATAATCACCACCACCTCGTGTGCCGAAGTTGCGGCCAAACCGTAGATGTCGATTGCGCCACTGGCGAGACACCCTGCCTGCACGCACTCGATGACGCAGGCTATGAAATTGACGAAGCTGAAGTCGTCTATTGGGGAACCTGCCCTCGCTGCCTGAAGCAGAAAAAATAAATCACGCGACGTCCAAAAAAGATTTCACAAACCTAAGAACCTAAACCGAAAACAAAACAACATGAGTGATCAAAAATCAGCCGAAATGTCTGAACTGAATAACAGCCCCGGAATTAGCAAATGCCCCGTCATGAGCGGAGCAAACGCTCAAAACGCCGGAGGAAGCACCGCCAATCAACATTGGTGGCCAAACCAGCTCAACTTGAAAATCCTAAGTCAAAATTCAAATCTTTGCGACCCCATGGGGGAAGACTTTGACTACGCCGCAGAGTTCAAAACCGTCGACCTCGATCAGCTTAAAAAAGACATCGAAGAAGTCATGACAAGCTCCCAAGATTGGTGGCCTGCTGACTACGGCCACTACGGACCCTTCTTCATTCGCATGGCTTGGCACAGCGCAGGCACCTACCGCACGCTCGATGGCCGAGGCGGCGCAGGCTCGGGATCAATGCGCTTCGCCCCACTCAATAGCTGGCCTGATAACGTAAACTTGGACAAGGCTCGCAGACTCCTCTGGCCCATTAAGCAGAAATACGGACGCAAGCTTTCCTGGGCAGACTTGATGGTCTTCACCGGAAATTGCGCGTTGGAGTCCATGGGGCTCGAGACGGCCGGCTTCGGCGGTGGGCGAGAAGACATTTGGGAGCCAGAAGAAGACATCTACTGGGGACCCGAGACTGAGTGGCTCGGCGATGAAAGATACACCGGCGACCGCGAGCTAGATGATCCTCTCGGAGCCGTGCAAATGGGCCTCATTTACGTCAATCCAGAAGGACCAAATGGGAACCCCAGCGCGCTGGACTCCGCACGAGACATCCGCGAAACCTTCGCCCGCATGGCGATGAATGACGAAGAAACAGTGGCCCTCATCGCTGGAGGTCATACCTTCGGCAAGGCTCACGGAGCTGCTGACCCCAGCAAATACGTCGAGCGAGAGCCGGAAGGGGCCCCTTTAAAAGAACAGGGCTTCGGTTGGAAAAATAACTACGGCAGCGGCAGCGGCGCAGACACCATTAGCAGCGGCCTAGAGGGAGCCTGGACCCCCACCCCGATCACTTGGGACAATAGCTACTTTGACACCCTCTTTAAATACGACTGGGACCTCACAAAAAGCCCCGCCGGCGCTCACCAATGGATCCCCACTGATCCTGAAGCCGCAGACCTAGTCCCAGATGCTCATGACCCCAGCAAGAAGCATGCACCCATCATGTTCACCTCAGACATCGCCCTGCGCATGGACCCCGAGTATGCTAAAATCTCAAAGCGCTTCCATGAAAACCCAGATGAATTCGCGACCGCCTTCGCGAAAGCCTGGTACAAACTCACCCACCGTGACATGGGCCCTCCAGCCCGCTACCTCGGATCAATGGTTCCTGCGGAGCCTGAAATTTGGCAAGATCCCACTCCCGCAGTCGATCACGATCTCATCAACGAGGATGACATTGCTTCTCTGAAAGAAAGCATCCTTAGCTCGGGATTAAGCGGCGCGGAACTCGTCCGCACCGCTTGGGCTGCCGCCTCTAGCTTCCGCGGTAGCGACAAGCGGGGTGGCGCAAACGGCGCACGCATTCGCCTCGCCCCTCAAAAAGATTGGGCCGCCAACTCACCAGAGGACCTCGCCAAAGTCCTAGCCGTTCTCGAAAAAGTTCAAGCTGATTTCGGGAAACCAGTATCGCTGGCAGACTTGATCGTTCTAGGCGGCTGTGCGGCCGTAGAAGCTGCCGCCAAGAAAGGCGGGCAGAACGTCACCGTCCCCTTCACTCCAGGCCGCACTGATGCTTCGCAGGAGCAGACGGATGTAGAGTCCTTCGCCGTTTTGGAGCCCATTGCAGATGGCTTCCGCAACTACATTGACCCCACAAAAGCCCGGAGAACTCCCGCCGAACTCCTCATCGATAAAGCCCAACTCCTAGGCCTAAGCGCACCAGAGATGACCGTCCTCCTCGGTGGACTCCGCGTGCTCGATGCCAACACTGGCGGATCTCCCTTCGGCGTCTTCACGGATCAGCCAGGAACCCTGAGTCAGGATTTCTTCCTCAACCTTCTCGACATGAACATCGAGTGGGATCAGTCCGAGAAATGTGAGCACTTCTTCGAGGGGAAAGATCGCAGCTCAGGAGAAGTGAAGTGGACCGGTTCTGCCGTGGATGTCCTCTTCGGCTCGAACTCCCAATTACGATCACTCGCAGAGGTCTACGCCTGTGAAGACTCCAATGAATCCTTCATTCGCGACTTCATCGCCGCTTGGGATAAGGTCATGAACCTCGACCGCTTCGACCTCCACGCATAGACCGCAGAGAGGCCGCAGCCACTCATCCCTCGCAATCAAACTCTGGTCCAAGGCGGGCCAGAGTTTTTTTATCCAGCAGTCCGGCCCATCCAGCTCAATCATTCCAGAGCGATCCGGGCCTAGCATTCTTGCGGCCCATTTCCTCCCGCATTCTGCGCTTTCAAAGCCGCTTTCTTCTCGCGAGCCTCCCGAAAGAAACTCTTCAAAATCCCCACGCATTCCTCCTCCATCACCCCCATCGTAATCTCGCAGCGGTGATTCAACGGCGGGTTACTTTGCAGTAAATTAATCCACCCCCCAGCCGCCCCCCCCTTCGGGTCCAGCGCTCCATAAACCACCCGTTCTGGCCGACAGTGGACGATCGCCCCCGCACACATCGGGCAAGGTTCCTTCGTCACATACAGAGTCGCCCCATCCAGACGCCAATCTCCATGCGCGCTCTGAGCCGCAGTGAGAGCCAGCATTTCAGCATGAGCCGTGGCATCTTTCAGAGTCTCCACCTGATTCCATCCCCGCGCAATCACCTGACCATCTTTCACAATGACTGCACCGATCGGGACTTCTCCTAACTCATAAGCCCGGCCCGCTTCTCGCAAGGCCTGGCTCATAAAAAATAGATCACTCTGAGCATCAATAGACTGCTCGCTCTCGAAGTCGAAATTCATCGCCCCTGATTATCTAATCTCAGCATCTCTGGAAAGAACGATCACCCGCCCACCCTCCACTCGCCACTTCACCTGATGGCCCGAGATTAAGCATCCATAAACGCGCCCTTCATCATCGTGATAAGCTGGCCGAGGATCCACCGCAAGAACCCGAGTGATCAGTGCCAAGTCATCCTCACTCAACGCCGCGCGCAGTTTCTCTGAAAAATCCACCGCTAACTCCTCTGGCGAATCTTGAGCGAAACCACCTCTCGTCTCAGCCTCCGGCAAGGCCTCAGCATAGGGAAGATAGGGCTTAATATCGAGCACCGGAGTTCCATTCACCAAATCCAGCCCGCTCACCTCTAGAGCCTCATCATGCACCGCCTCCAGCTTCACCAATGAGAGCCCGATCCGATTCGGCCGAAAGGGCGAGCGCGTCGCCAAGACCCCCTTTTTTTCATTCCCTCCTAATCGTGGTGGGCGGACAAGCCAACGCTCATCTCCCTGCTCAATCTGATGAAAGAGAAAAACGATCCACGCATGGCTAAATTCCTCCAAGCCTCGGCAAGCCCCCAGCTGAACCTCCTCCGTAAAGACCACCCTCCCCCTCGCTTCTGGCACCACGCCACTCTGCCGTGGAGTCCCGAACTTCTCACCAAAGCAACTCTCAACCCAGCCGATCGGCCTCATAGAAATCTCCTCACTCACCCCATTAAGAAAAGCGAGAGTGCCAGAAAAGTCGACCCCCTTTGAGATTCCCGCTATGACTCTCCCAGCACGCTATGAAGATCACGCGCTTCGCCCCTAGCCCCACCGGAAGGCTCCACCTCGGTCACGCCTACTCCGCGAGGATCGCGCACGCCGCCGCGCGGGAGACTCAGGGAGCTCAGGGAGCTCAGGGAGCTCAGGGACGCTTCCTGCTCCGCTTTGAAGACATCGACCACACCCGCGTCCGCCCAGAATTCTACGAGGGGATTTTAGAAGACCTCCGCTGGCTGGGCCTCAACTGGAATGGCGAGCCATGGAAGCAGCTCGATCGCCTTCCAGCCTACCGAAGCGCACTCGAAGAATTAAAAAAACTCGGCGTCATCTATCCCTGCTATTGCACACGGCGAGAAATCCAGAGCGAACTTGCGCAACTCAGCTCCGCCCCCCATCAGCCAGCCTCTCATCAAGATGGCCCACCCTACCCCGGCACCTGCCGCCCCCGTGACGCCAGCCCTCCCCAGCAAGCCCAGCCCAGCTCAACTCAAAGCACCCCGGCTTGGCGGCTCGACTGTGAAAAAGCCGCCCAGCTCACCGGGCCCCTCACCTTCCAGACAAACTCAGGCGAGCAAATCCCCGTGCAAGCAAATCTCCTTGGCGATGTCATTCTAGCTCGAAAAGACATCGGCACCTCCTATCACCTCGCCGTGGTCGTCGATGATGCAGCCCAAGGAATCTCCCACATCACGCGGGGGCAAGATCTCCTCCCCTCCACCCATATTCACCGCCTTCTCCAAAGCCTCCTCTCACTCCCCGAGCCCATCTACCTCCACCACCAACTCATCTGTGACGACTCCGGCGAGCGGCTCGCCAAACGCCATGACTCCCTCGCCATCGCCACCCTCCGCGCACGCGGTCACCGCCCAGAAGAACTCTGGGAGATGCTCAATGCCCTCCCTAAAAAATAAAGCAACCCCGCTTCCCGAGCTCACCCTCAAAACCACCCCTTCACCTCATCATGCTAGAAACCCCCTTAAGAATCGGAGTCCTCGGCTCCACCGCCGACGCACACGGGATCGCCCATCAAGTGAACGCCACCGCCGGCATGGAACTCGCTTGGCACTTCCAAAGCGCCACTGAAAGCTCGCAAAGCCTTGCCGAGCTTGCCGAACTTTTTGCAGGCCCAGCGATCGACGTCTTCTACCTCACTCGCAGCGGACTCTCCTTCGCCGCACAAGCTGCTCTCCTCGCTCTCTCAAATCATGCCCACCTCATCCTGAGTGATCCCCGCCTCCAAGTCGCGCTCGGTTTGAGACTCCAAGCAGAAGCCTACCAAAAAGGCCTCATCATCAGTGCGGATGCTGGCAGCGCGCACGGCAGCTTAGCAAGCATGATTCAGGAAGCCCATATTATGGGCTTCGAGACCGTGCAAGCCGGTCAAATTTGCCCAGCACAACCCTCCCCAAATCTCCCCTATGAAATGGCAGCCCTCGGAAATGGTTTTGGCTTCCAGCCCCACCCCGCAGGAATGCGCGGGGCAGAAATCACAAGCCCCGAGGACATCCTCACTCGCTTCGATCACTCCTACCCGCAGGGCCAAGGAGCACCACAGCTCGACTACCTCCGCTGCTCCGGCTCCCAGCGTGGCCTCTATCTCATCGTCAAAGCACGAGAAAAACTCACAGCAGAGCAAGTGGCTCATTTAAAAAAATGCCACGTCCTCCAAGTCGGAGACCTTCCTTACTTCCTTCTCAAAAAAAATCCCCCTCTGGGATACTTCGAGGGGCCTAAGGCGATTCTCGCTGCCGCAGCGGGCCAAGCCATCCTTAGCCCCGGCTACCCGAGCTGTGACGTTTATCAAGACAACGCCCAGCAAGCCACCCTACGACCTTATCAGGAAGATCTCATCCCTCACTACTTGATCCCCGAAGACAGTAAACTCAGCGGAGAATCTCCCCATCTAGAGGATCTCACGCTCACAGATTCAGCCCTCACTCAGCTCTGGGTGGAGCAGCGTAAAATCATCGCTGCGCAGCCCTAAGAAACCTCTCCTCAGAACAAAAAAATTGACAAACCCATCGTTGGAAAGAACATAGCCTGTAATTATTTATGAAGTATAAAAACATGATTTACCTGACAGCAGGCCTCGTCTCAGGAGGCTTGATCGGATGGAAGGCCTCCAGCCCTGAGGTCTCTACGGAGAAGTCCAACGTCACAGTGCAAACTCCGGCCACCCTCTCAGGCGCTACTGCCTCTTCATCAAATTCTCAAAGTAAGGAGAGAGTAAAAAGTAGTCGCAGCGCTCTTGATCCCCGCTCACGGAATGAAAGAGTCGATGCTCTCACGAACTTGGCTAGAACAGACCCCACGATGCTCAAAAGCCTTAATTTCCGCCTCTTCTTTCCTAATGCCAACGGGGGCTTCACCGCCAATCTCGAAAACTGGGCAAGCCTCGGCGTGAGCGAAGAGGAAGTCCAAACCCTCCAAGAAAAAATCGCCGAAATTGAGCAGAACACCCAAGCAGCCGAAACAGATTTTGAAGTGCTAGGCCAGGCTGATGAGAAAGTCACCATCATGGTAAACCCCCTCTCGACCGAGCAAGCAGATGCGGTCAAGACACAGATCCGAGAGACCTTTGCAGCAGTTTTGCCGGATGATTTGGCCACCGTAATGGGGGAAAAATTCATGGTAGATCAAAGTTCCTCTTTCGCGACCTCGATGGGCTCACCCGTGATCGTCACAATTGCCGCGCCCGAGTCTGAAAATGCCTCCAGCCCACTCTCATTTGTGCGCCGGATTTATCACGACAGCGTGACCGCTGAAGAAATCAAAAAGGCCGAGGAAGCCGGCACCTTTCGAGGATACAGACAGCAGATTACGAACTCAGTGGACAACATCCCACCTCGCTGGGCCCACCTCTTTGAGAAGTAGGCGGAGCAACAAATCAGGTAGCGCTGCGAGCTGCCCCTCATTCTTCACAGGACCCTTTCTCTAAGGGTCCTTTTTTTTGGGAAATTCGGCTAGGGATTTGTAGAGCCACTCGGCGGTCTCTTGAAGACTCTAAAGCAGGCCGGGGCCATTCTTAAATGAAGAGCGTGATGAAGCCTACGCGCCTACGCCTGTGCTGAAAGCCTCTCGCTTGTGAAAATAAGAAACAAAAAAAGGCCACCACTCAAAAGAAGTGAGCGGTGGCCTCGGATTTGAAATTTTTGAAGAATTACTTCTGCTGCAAGGCACGGTATACCTGCCCCATTCCCTTCCTCAAAATCCAGGCCTGCTCTTCCTCACTCTCACTTTGCTGAGCTTTGTTCAGGACCTCGCCCAAAAGTGCACGATTTTCCTCGCTCACTTCAGGATGGCTCCGCAAGGCCATCGTGGTGATTTCGTAAATAGCCGCGCAGGAAGCCGCATCACCCTTATTGAAAATTGGAGCTCCTGTTTCTACCGCCCGCTCAATGAGACTCATCGCTCCCCCTACCGAGCAGGGAGAACATGACTGCGCAGCCGCCTTTGGAGGAAGAAGGACATCACCGATCACGTGGACGAGGCCGTTGGAGGCCTCTAGATCTGCGGATAGGAGCTCCGCTGAACCAATGCGGACTCGGCCTTTCTCAAACTTCACAGCGAGTTTTTGCCCCTGGAGGGTAGGAGCCTCCTGAGCCTCGAGAGCTTGAGATAAATTGACCCGCCCAGAGATGACATGGTATTTCAGAATGTCCGCCAAGGCCTCTTTATTTTCAGGCTTCAGAAGCCCTTCTACCGTCCCTTTAGGAAGCTTCGCAAAAGCCTCATCGGTGGGAGCAAAAACCGTGAAGGGGCCTTCGCCAGAAAGAGCCTCTGCCAAATCAGCCGCTACCGCCGCCGCGAGGAGAGTCTTAAAGGTTCCCGCTCCCTTAGCGAGATCCACGATGGTGTTTCCACTCTTCGCAGCCTTGCCAGCCTTCGCGGTGGGGCTCTCCTTTGCGTCGGAATTTTTTGTCACCGCTTTGATCGACTTCAGCTCCATCTTGAAGGGCCCTTCTTTCTTATCGGCAAGAGTGAAGCCGAAGGAGGTGACGTTTTTTAAATCAATCTTGCTTCCCCGAACCGCCATCCCGAAGGCTTGCAATTTAAAGTCCTCAAGAGGGACGGTGACCTTTTGCCACTCGCCCGCCTTTGTCTCCATGTAAGCACGATAGGAGCTGGCCATCATTTGTTTATTATCGCGCAGCTCTACCCAGTAAGTACGGCCGTCACCCTTAACTTCCACCTCAATCGCGGAAACCTCCGAGAGGTCCATGCCCTTAGACCGCGCCCGGATCGAGGCAAAACCTCCGTTATTCTTCAATGAGATGCTCCCGGAGAAGAGCAAGGTGCCCTCATCTGTGAGCTTAAATCCACCGGAGGAAACCCCTCCCATGACGTCATCATTTACGGAAGCCCACGCCTTAGCGCTTTCGCCTTTTTCAAATGAAGCTAGGACTTTCGCCGAGGCGGATGCAGAGAAGGCTAAGAGAGCCAGATTTACGGATGCGAGGAATGAAATTGTTTTTTTCATGACCCAAGGGTTGGCGCTGATTTTTATTTTCGCAAGTGGAAAGTAGAAAGTAGAAAGTGACACTTGCTAGGATTGCCCTGTCTCTCGAGCTCCCATAGGGTCAAGCCCGCTTAGCCCAAACTTAGCTCGGCTTCACGACGAAGATCCGCACTCCTTTTTCCTTATGCTCATCGCCTTCAATAAACCCTACGGAGTCCTCAGCCAATTCAACGCCAATCCCGGCGATGAAGGGCAGCGCACTCTTAAGGAATTCGACTTCCCGCCCAAGTGCCTCCCCCTCGGTCGCCTCGATATGGACTCCGAAGGCCTCCTCCTCTTCACCGATGAAAAATCGCTCGAAGACCGCCTCCTCAACCCCCGCTACCAACACCGACGCCGCTACCTCGTCCTCGTCGAAGGCCAGCCCGATGAAGCCGCCCTAACCAAACTCCGCAGCGGAACCATCGTGATCAAAGGTCACAAATGCCTGCCCTGCCGCGCCAAGGCTCTCAAGCAAGCCCCTCCCCTCCCCGACCGCGATCCACCCGTTCGCTATCGTAAAAACATCATCGATACCTGGATCCGTCTCGAACTCCGCGAAGGCAAAAACCGCCAAGTCCGCCGCATGACCGCCGCCGTCGGCTTCCCCTGCCTCCGCCTCCTTCGCGAAGGCATCGGCGCTCTCCCCCTCGGCGATCTCCCCCTCGGAGAATGGAAAGAGCTCACCGCCGAAGAACGCGCCGCCGTCTTCGCCCGCTAAGCCCCCTCCCAGACTAAACCTTATCGTAACCGCCGTCGCAGTTCTTATTAAAGACATGGAAACCTGCCGCCTTTGCCTCGGCATCGCTCGTCTCCTTCGTCGCGACCTTGGTATTTACCTGGCTGATCACCTTGCGCACCGGCCTCCGGCAGGTCGGGCATTTTTCTAAGGCCTCACGATTGATCGGCCGCTGCAGCTCGAAGCCCTTTCGACACACCATGCAGCTTTGCTCCGGATTCTCCGGATGTAGTGACTGGTATTCGTATATGGGCATAAAACTATAAGGCAAAAAAGGATGCTGCTCAGGGAGCGGCATCCTTAAGAGAATGAAATTCAGCAGAACT
Organism: uncultured Verrucomicrobiales bacterium; assembly: GCA_937944055.1. Taxonomy (GTDB): domain Bacteria; phylum Verrucomicrobiota; class Verrucomicrobiia; order Verrucomicrobiales; family Akkermansiaceae; genus SW10. The sequence continues at coordinate 14,980 of CALDZJ010000014.1, forward strand.
TACCAAGAGGACTTGGTCACTCCGGGAATCATGCCGTGAGACGCCATTTCACGGAAGGTAATCCGAGAAAGACGGAAGCGGCGAAGGAAAGCGCGGCGGCGGCCGGTCACTTCACAACGATTCACCAAACGAGTGGGGCTCGCGTCACGAGGTAGCATTGTCAATCCAATGTAGTCTTTCTCCTTCTTCAGCTTGTGACGAAGGTCAGAGTACTTTGCTACAGTTTTTGCTTTGCGCTTGTTGCGCTCAATCCAGCATTTTCTTGCCATGGGAGGAGGAGAGGTATTCAGATTAGCCGCAGAGGCAAGGTTTTTTTAGACTTTCGAGGTGATTTTTTCGCGAAATGGGGATTTTGAGCCCCCTTGGAAGCTTTTCATTAAAATATCCAAATCAACTTGCTTTGAATTCTCGCTAGTTCTAATTCCCCACCATGGACCGACCCGATGGACGCGCAATTCCCGATCTCCGCCCAATTTCCTTCATCCCGAACGTGGCGCCTCATGCCACCGGCTCGGTTCTTGTCTCCTTCGGAAATACCCGAGTGATTTGCGCCGCGACAATCGAGGAAAACGTCCCCCGCTGGATGAAGTTCCAAAATGTCGAGGGTGGCTGGATCAGCGCCGAGTATTCCATGCTGCCCTATTCCACTCACGATCGAAAGCAACGCGACATTAGCCGAGGAAAGCTCGATGGCCGCTCGTCGGAAATCCAACGGCTCATCGGCCGCTCGCTGCGAGCCGTCATTGACCTGAAGAAGCTCGGCAAGCGGACGATCTGGATCGATTGCGATGTCCTCCAAGCTGATGGCGGAACCCGCACCGCCTCGATTACCGGCGGATGCGTAGCCGCTGCGATCGCCCTGAATAAACTGATGGCTCAAGGTAAGCTGAAGGATTTCCCCTTAAAAAAGCTCGTCGCCGCCGTCAGTGCCGGGATCTACCAGGGCGAAGCCGTCCTCGATCTGAATTACCCTGAAGATCGCGACGCTTCTGTCGATTTTAACGTCGTCATGACCGAGAGCGGCGAGTACGTGGAGCTCCAAGGCAGCGGCGAGGAAGATGTCTTCACCAATGAGCAAATGACCGCGATGCTTGATCTCTCACGCCGTGGCATTCAGACGCTGGTAGAACTCCAAAAAGAGGCTATTTTGGCCGCTGATCAAGCCACCGGAGCTGATTTAGAAGGCTTAGCTGCCGCTTTCAAATAAACCCCCGCTCAGGAAAAACAAATCCTTGCTCTTCCCGGCTCCCTCCCTTAATTCATCCCCGTCAGGAGTCGCGGAGTGCGGGCTTGTGGATTCGGTCAGGACGGAAACGTAGCAGCCGCAGCTTGTCCCTCATTGCCGCGGCTTTCTGGCACTTTTTATTTCTAGCCATCTTGCCCCCCAGCCAGATCGGACGGATCGGACGGATCGATGGCTTTTGAGTGGTCCTTGCGCGCTGACATTCCTAGTCTTTTCCCATGTCCGCGCACCTCTTCTCAGACGGCTCCGCCCTCCCCTCTCCCGGCCTAGGCACTTGGAAAATCCCAGCTGAGGTGACTCCAAAAATCGTCCACCAAGCGATCGAGCTAGGATACCGCCACCTTGACTGCGCCGCCGACTATGGGAACGAAGAACAAGTGGGCCAAGGCATCTCCTCTGCCCTCTCAGCAGGACTTTGCACGCGGGATGATCTCTGGGTCACCGGCAAGCTGTGGAATACCTATCATGAGCCCCAGCACGTCCGCGCCGCTTGTAAAAAAAGCCTCTCTGACCTCGGGCTCACTCACTTCGATCTGTTCCTCATTCACTTTCCCATCGCGCTCGCCTTCGTTCCCTTTGAGGAAATGTATCCCCCGGGCTGGACTGGGAAAGGAGAAACGATGTCTCCCATTCGAGTCCCCTATGCCGATACTTGGCAGGCCATGGAAGAGCTGGTGGATGCCGGACTTTCTAAAAAAATCGGTGTCTGCAATCTCACCACCAGCGCTCTGCGGGATATCCTCTCATACGCCCGCATTCACCCTGCCGTCCTCCAAGTTGAGAGGCACCCCTACCTTTGTCAGGAAAACCTCCTCCGCTTTTGCCAAGAAGAAGACATCGCCCTCACCGCCTTTTCACCCTTCGGCGCGGACTCCTACCTCCCTCTCGGGATGGCCCAGGAATCTGAGCGACTCCTCACCCACCCCACGCTCGAAAAAATCGCGAACGCTCATCAAAAATCTCCCGCCCAAGTCGCCCTCCGCTGGGCGGTCCAAGCTGGCACCGTCCCCATCCCTAAAACACAATCTCCTGATCACTTACGGGAAAATATTGACCTCTTTGACTTCACACTGAGCCCTAAGGAGCTAACAGCGATCTCCGCCTTAGACCAAAATCGGCGCTTTAATGATCCTGCGGTTTTTGGAGAAGAAGCCTTTCACACCTTCTATCCGATCTTTGATTAGACCGCGCTCCTACCTGCGCTGCATCCCATGCCGATGCCAAAAATTAATGAGTTCTTGATACGATCCCCGGAAGACGTTCCGCTCCAGCGGGCGGTCCATATTCCCAAAATACTTCGGAAAGCGATATCTGCCATGATTGTAGACCTTCGCCTGAGAAGCCCCATTCTCCCAGCCGACTCCACCGTATTGCCACATCGCCCAATCCGGCCACAGCGCGTATTGCTTCACCAAATTGCCAGGCTTTCCGGGCGGCGGGAACAAGCTGGTCTTCCCGCTTTTATGTGAATAAAGCGCGAGCCAATACGGCGCTCTCGCCATCCTAGCCTTCGTCCTAGGATCCGCCGCGCGCGTCTTCAACTTCAGATCCTGACTGTTTTCTAAATACGCCACAGGCACCACCCCTGTCCTTTGTTCCACCCGATCTTGAAAGGCCAAAATCGCCGACAGCTCAAGATCCCCATCATAATCTCCGCAAAGTAACAGCGGGGCCGCATTGGACGGACGACTCCGGCTGAGCGAAATCGCCCGATTCACGAACTGGTCCGCCTGTTTCGTAGCGCTGAGATGCTTCTGCACCCGATAGTAAACTCCAGCCAAAAGCCCCGCCCGATCGGCGGACTTAATAAAGGCGGCGCACTTCTCATCGAGCTTACCACCCTTGCCAGCTCGCGCAATTAAGCCACGGGCCCCATTCGCCCGCAGCGCGGTGACATCATACTGAGAGTAGCCACGCCCAGCACGCGCTCGCGCTTTTGGATCGTAAGCCGAGACATTGATAATTTCGTGTAGCTCATTGGATTGTGATTTCACCGCTCCGGGTGCCCTCACAGGGGTCGCGCGGGGGGAACTCGGAGAACAATGAGCCAAGAAGAAGACGGCAGGAACAAGAAGCAGAAGAGGAGATTTCATGGGGGCTTAGGAAGAAGTTACCGCACAAAAAAAAGCCAGCAATGGAAAAGGATTTTTTGACCACTTCTTTCCTTACCTCCCTCCGGTAAAAACGCTATGACTTCAACCTAAACCCATGAGAACCCTTGCCATCAGCGACCTCCACGGCTGCCTTGTCCCCTTGCAAAAAATGATCGAAGTGATCCAACCCCAGCCCGAGGATCACCTGATCTTCGTCGGAGATTACCTAGATCGCGGGCCAGATTCTAAAGGAGTCATCGACTTTATTCTTAAACTGCAAGTGGAGTTCAACGTCACCTGCCTTCACGGAAACCACGAAGAAAAATTCCTCCTCTCCTCCATCGACCAGACCGACCTCGCTCACTGGCTGGAGGCCTGGGGCGGTGGGGCCACCCTTGAATCATACGGCGGCTTCCAAGGAGTCCCAGAATCTCATTGGGAGTTTTTGCGCAAGACCCAACCCTACCATGAGACAGAGAGCCACATCTTTGTCCATGCCAATCTGGAGAATGATATCCCTCTCTCACAACAACATCCCTTCACCCTGATTCATAAGAAATTTGGCAATCCGCTGCCCCACCAATCTGGTAAAATTATGGTCTGTGGTCACACCGCTCAAAAAGCCCCTCACCTCCCGCTCAATCTTGGCCACGCCATCAACATCGACACTGACGTGGGCCGCGGCGGCTGGCTGACCTGCCTCCACATTGAGAGCAGTCACTACTGGCAAACAAACCTCACGAGAGAAATCCGGGAAGGTAAGCTGTAAGAAGAATCGCTTGAAAGAAGACCCCGGACCCTTATTTATCTATGGATGCCTCCTCTCTGATGTCTTGGATCACTTTCCTCCTCTCCCTCAGCACGGGCCTGCTGCTTGCAGACCCGCCCGTGAAGCGACCTGCGCCCGAGCTTCTCAGCATCGATAATGGCACCGTAAAAATTGGCATTAATAAAGCGATGGGAGCCTCTATCACCCACCTTTCTTGGAAAGCACTCGCCCAGAAAAATATCGTCAATTCATATGACCCCGGCCGCCTCATCCAGCAGTCTTACTACGGGGGCGCGAGGCTAGATCGAAAAAAAGAAGGACAGCATCAGGGCTTCTCTCCTTGGTCGTGGAACCCCATTCAAGGAGGAGGAATTGGCTCCTGGGCTCGGGTCTCTCGCTTCGAAAAAATCAACCAAGGTAACACCCTCTACTCCGAAACCATTCCTAAGCTGTGGGACATGCCCAATGAGGAAGCCGAGGCCCTGATGTCTCAGTGGACCTCTTTTGAAGATGGCTTGAAAAATGTCATTGTTGTTAAAAACCAGATCACCTGCTCTCGGAAGCTCGCTGACCGCTGGGGGCCGGCCCGGCTCAACCCTCAAGAAATTCCCGCACTCTATTTTACCCGAAATTTTAAGACCTTTAAAAGCTACCTTGGAAAAGGGAAATGGCGCACCGAGCAGCAGCCCATGGGACCACCTTGGGGGAAGACCACCTCTCCAAGACAAGCCATGGCATGCTTTGAAGAATCTTCACCAGGAATTACCCGTCAGGGAATTGCCATCTTCAGCCCCTCCGCAACCACTTGGAACTTCGGCCCTCATGGAGCAGGCCACTCTCCTGATCCAGCAGCCGGCTCCTGCTCCCACATCGCCCCCGTCGTGCGGGTGAACCTCGGCCCCACATCAACACTCAGCTATCGCTACTGGCTCATCGTCGGTCTTGAAGAAGAACTCTCCACCACCCTCGAGCTCCTCTGGGAAAAATACTCCAAAGAACGCTTCACTCTCAGCAATCCCGAAAAATGAAAGCCCTCTTTTTAACACTCCTCTTCCTCCTCCACTGCCCCCTCGCCCTCACGGGAGCAGACAAGCCGAACATCGTCTTCATCATCGCTGATGACTGCACTTTTCGTGACCTCGCCAGCTACGGAGGCCAAGCACACAGCCCGCATATCGATCAGCTTGCCGCAGAAGGCATGCGCTTTACTCGTTGCTTTCAAACCGCTCCGATGTGTTCTCCGACTCGGCACAACATCTACACCGGCCTCCCCCCCGTCACGAGTGGAGCTTACCCAAATCATAGCTTCGTGAAGCCCGGCACCAAATCCATCGTGCAATACCTGCGCGCGCTGGGTTACACCGTCGCACAAAGTGGCAAAACTCACGTCTCCCCCCCAAAAGTCTTTAACTGGCGAAAACTCCCCGGCTCCAAAAACCCCGATTTTGAAAAGATCGCTCCGTTTATCGCTGAAAAAGCGCGCCAAAAAAAACCCTTCTGCCTCCTCCTCTGCTCGAATGAACCACACACCCCTTGGGATAAAGGTGACGCATCTCGCTATCCACCCCAAGAACTACGGCTTCCCTCGTACTTCGTCGACACCCCCCAGACCCGTGAAGCTTACTCACGCTACCTTGCCGAGATTACCTACTTTGACTCCCAAGTCGGACAGGCCATGGACCTCATTGAGCAAAATGGCCTAAGTGATCACACCCTCTTCATCGTGACCTCCGAGCAAGGTAGCAGCTTCCCTTTCGCGAAATGGACCTGCTATGATCATGGCCTCCAAGCCGCGTTCATTGCCCGCTGGCCCGGCAAAATAAAACCCGGCACCAGCAACCCTGCCATGATCGAATACCTAGATCTCCTCCCCACCTTCATCGAGGTCGCAGGCGGCACCCCCCCTCCCTCCCTCCCCGGCAAAAGCCTCCTCCCAGTGTTCGCAGGTCAGCAAAGTCATAAGGACTTCGTCTACGGCATCATGACGACTCGTGGCATCTACGATGGCCCAGATCCCGAGCACTACGGGATCCGCTCCGTCCGCTCCGAGAAATACAAACTCATCTGGAACCTCACCCCTGAAGTGACTTTCCAAAATGCCTGCACCATCGCGCCCGAATTCCAAAGTTGGCTAAAACTCGCCCAGAGTGGGCAGAACGGACATGAAAAAGCACTCGCTCAAACTCGCCGCTACACCCAGCGGCCAGAATTTGAGCTCTACGACCTCAGCGAAGATCCTCTGGAACTCCAAAACCGCGCAAATGACCCCAACCTCGCCGAAGTCAAAAAAGACCTTTATCAACGACTCCAAAAATGGATGGAATCCTGCGGAGACCAAGGCCAAGCCACCGAACTAGCAGCTCGTGAGCACATGAACGCAAAACACCGGAAAGGAAGAAATAGCCTGAAAAAAAACTAAGACTCTTCCCCTTCTTGCCGAAACTCATAGTCTCTCCTCCGTGAAGCCCTTCTCCCTTTCCATCTCTCTCCCCCTTTCCCTCCTCCCTTCCTCGATTCTCTGCCCCTTCCTCCTGCTCTCTTGTGAAGAAGAGGAAGCCAACACACCCAACCCTCCCCCCGCCGAAGAATGGACAATTCTCTTCGATGGCGAAACAACGCAAGGCTGGCGTAACCCCTATGAATGGGGAAACGTCGAGGTAATTAACCGTGAGCTACACCTCAACTCTCATAAGAAATTCTTCCTAGTCACTGAACAAAGCTACGCGGACTTCATCTTCGAAGGGGAGGTCCTCCTCCCTCCCGGCACTGCCAACTCAGGCTTCATGTTCCGCGCCCACGCCCAGCCGAACCGAGTCTTCGGATACCAATCTGAGGTAGATGGATCAAAGCGCAACTGGTCCGGCGGGCTCTATGATGAAGGGCGGCGTAAATGGTTCATCAGCCCCATCAGAGGGGATAAAAAAAGTGAAGCCGCCTTCCGCAAAAGAGCGGCTGGTGCCTTCAAAAGAAATGACTGGAACCACTACCGCATCACCTGCCAAGGCCAGTCCATCAAGATCGAGGTCAACGGAGTCCTCACCAGCGATGTCACCGACGCCCGAGATGCCCGAGGCGTCATCGGCATCCAGCACCACGGCGAAAAAGACCAAACCTACAAGTTCCGCAATCTCCGCATTCAGGAACTAGACTAAGCCGCGCAGATCAATGAAGCTGCCTTTCCAAAACACCTACGCGCGACTCCCGGCAGACTTCTTCCAGAGAACTCCCCCCACACCCGTCGCCTCGCCCTCTCTCATCGCGCTTAACCATGACCTCGCCCGTGAGCTCCGGATCGATCCTGACTTTCTACGCTCCGAGCAAGGGCTCGCCATTCTCTCCGGCAACGAAACGCCCGAGGGCGCTGAGCCTCTCGCCATGGCCTACTCCGGCCATCAATTTGGCGGATTCTCACCCGTCCTCGGCGATGGCCGCGCCCTTCTTTTAGGTGAAATCGCCGGGAAGGACCTCCAGCTAAAGGGCTGCGGACGCACCCCCTTTTCACGGCGGGGCGATGGCCGCTCCGCCCTCGGTCCCGTCCTCCGCGAGTACCTCGTCTCGGAGGCGATGCACGCCCTCGGCGTCCCCACCACACGCGCCCTCGCCGCCGTCGCAAGTGGTGAGCAAGTCCACCGCGAAGAGGCTGAACCTGGCGGAATCCTAACTCGTTGTGCCTCCTCTCACCTCCGCATCGGCACCGTGCAATTTTTCGCGGCTCGGCAGGACCACGCCAAGCTCCGCACTCTCGTCGAATACGCAAAAAAACGACACTATCCAGACCTTAAAAACGCGCTCGATCTCCTCCGTAAAGTGACCCAGAAACAAGCCCAGCTCATCGCTCAGTGGATGGGCCTCGGCTTCATTCACGGAGTCATGAACACCGATAACATGACCCTCTCCGGAGAAACAATCGATTACGGCCCCTGCGCTTTCATGGACCGCTATGACCCCGCTCAGAAGTTCAGCTTCATCGATCAACAAGGCCGCTACGCCTATCAAAACCAACCTTATATCGCTCAATGGAATCTCTCCCGCCTCGCGGAAGCCCTCCTCCCTCTCATTGACGAAAACCAAGAAAGAGCCGTCCAACTCGCGCAAGACGAACTCGCGCAATTCCCCGAACTCTACGAAGCAGCGCGACTCAAGATCTTCTCAAAAAAAATCGGCCTACCCTCAAACTCAAACTGGGACCTCATCCAATCCCTCCTCGATCTAATGACACAACAAAAGGCAGATTTCACCCTCGTTTTCCGGAGTCTAAGTCAGGACCCGAGCTCCCTCCTGAACCACTTCCAAGAGGATACCCCCGCCCTGCAAAATTGGCTCACCCGCTGGCATGCCGCCGCCCCCCCAGATCGCGCCCTCATGGACCGCAGTAATCCCGCCTTCATCCCGCGGAATCACCGAATCGAATCCGTGATCGAGGCCGCTAAAAATGAAAACTACGCCCCCTTCCACGAGCTCCATCAAATCCTACGGCAGCCCTACCAAGAACAGCCAGAATTTCAGCACTACCAAGACAGCCCCGCTCCAGATGAGATCGTCTGCGCAACCTTCTGCGGAACCTAAAACTCAGGAAGCATGAGCCCCTTCCTTAAAACAATGCCGCTGCTTCACCTGGTCTCGGGTAATGCCCACTATGCTCTTTGGCCCAAATCACCTCCCCATCTTTTCGAATCTCGAAGATCCCTCCTCCTCCTCCCACCAAATTCACCTTCTGGCCAGTTGCTCTCTCAATCTCAGCGGACACACGGTCAGCCTCAGGGCGGTAGTTTCATTGCTCACAGTATTCAATCTCGATTGCCATGCCCCTATCATCCTCTGATTCCTCCCGCTCTCAAACGAAAATTTTGCATTCTTCGACTCTCCGCGGCCTATCTCCTCACTTCAACTCCGCTGTTCCCTCCCAGTCTTCCTTTCTGGGGCCAGAACTCCTCCCGAGCCTCCACCGGATCCAGCCTCCCATTCGCTAGTGAATTTCTAAACCAGTTGCGGCGTCCTATCTCTGCGCTTACCTTCAAAATATGAAAAAATTTCGTCCATCCCCCCTTCTCGCTCTCCCCATTGTGGCTTTCTTAGCCGTCAGCTGCTCTTCCAACACCCTCAGTAAGCGCATTGAAAAAAACGCTCAAGTCTTCAACGACCTCAGCGCCCGCCATCAGGAATTAGTCGAAAATGGGAAAATTGAAGACGGAATGAGAAAAGAAGCCGTCCTCCTCGCTTGGGGAAAACCCGCCGCCAGAACTGAAGGACAAACTCGCGGACGCTCTTTTGAAAAGTGGACCTACACGGGAGTCAGCCCCGTCTATCATCAATCCTTCTACGGAGGCCGTGGCTTCGGCTTCGGGAGCCGATACGGACGCTTCGGACATGGTCGTGGCTTCAGCCCATACGGAAGTTTTGGCACTCAAATCAGCTACGTTCC
>CALDZJ010000015.1 GCA_937944055.1 uncultured Verrucomicrobiales bacterium
GTGCGGGAGGCGGGGCCACCGCAGAGAATGACGTGCTCTTTCGCCATCAAGGGAGCGGCGAGGGAGATGAAGAGAAGTAGGAGGAGGGACTTCATAGAGAAAGCTTGGTCGAGGGGCTTGGTAATATCAAGGACGGAGAGGGGGCTGGAGGGGGATTTCAGACGAGTCCTTCTTTTCGGGCATGGGTGAAAATGCTTGCTCTCCTTGATGCGTTCGCTGATTTTTTCGAAATGAAATATCTTTTTCTAATGTCGCTTTTTACGCTCAGTTTTCAGTTGGATGGCTTGGCGAGGATTTGGACTGCGGTCGATGGGAGGACGATTGAAGCTGATTTGGTAAGGGTTGATGGTGAGGTCGCGGTCCTCCTTATGCGGGGAAAAGAAGTCCGAGTTCCTTTTTCCAAGTTGAGTGAAAAGGATGTGGAGTTTCTGAAAGAGCAGGCTGAGAAACCTGCGGTGGTGGAAGCAAGCGAGCTCTTTGGTGTGAAACTCGTCGCGGGTAAAACGATGGAGGCGAGCGGAGATCTTGATGAAAAAACGATGGCGGCTCTTTCGGGAAATAAGCTTAAACCCGAGAAGGTGAAAATCAAGGTGAGCCTGCCGGATGACTTCGACCCGGCAAAGCCGCAGAGTGTTTTCTGGACGGTGGGTGGAATTAATAATGAGGCAGAGAGGCTGCGCGGGAATCTGGGGGTCTTCCGCAGAGGAGCGATGGCTGCTCAAAAAGGTTGGGTCGTCATTTCAGCGGATACGGAGCATGGAAATCCACGTGAAAGCACGGTGAAGATCTGTAAGGGCGATGACGATTTCCACTTCTTTGTGATCGAGGAGATGACAAAAATTTGGCCAAATTTTAAAGAGTGGAAGCATGCTTGTGGCGGGCATTCCAGCGGTGCTAAGGCATCGTTTTTTCGGATTTCGCAGTTGCTAAAAGCTGATGCGAATGTGGTGGGGGGATTTTTTAGTGGTTGCAATGGGGCATACGCGACGATGGCGAGTGAGGAGACCAAGGTGCGTAAGAGTGCTTGGCGGAAGGTGAAGGGATTTCAAAGCACCGGGGATAAGGATAAGTTGGTCAGTGCGAAATACATTGAGAATGTGACCAGTGGAATGAAAGATGGTGGGATTAAGTTGATCCGGTCCAAAACTTTTCCCGGGGGGCACTCGATGAGTTCTGAGCAGTTAGGGGAGGCCCTCGATTGGTTCTTGGAGGAGGAGGGCAAATGAGGAGTGGGAAAGTAGAGTTTAGCTAAGAGCTTGAGTCAGGGCTTTTAGCGCGCTTTCAAGGCGGGCGGTTTGGGTGCCGAAGTTCATCGTGTGCCAAGCACTGCTGGCCGTGCCTATTGTTCTGTCTTCCCGTTCTGTTGTGTGTTTTGGTCCTCGTTGCGGGCTTGTTCGGCGGCAGCTATTTCAGCTTCTCGGACTTGCTGATAGTGTTGTCTGTCCCGCTTGGCCCTAGCCTTTTCGGCAGCTGCTCGCGCGGGAGCCTCTTCTTCCCACTTTGCTTGTTTCTTTCTCCAGATCTCTTCTGGAATGAAATATCCTTGGACCAATCTTCCATCCGAGGTCATTCTCTTTTTCCCGTCATCGACCCATCCGATACTTGTCGCCAGCATCCGTGCCGCAGGGTCATTCCCATCGCTCCAGATATGATTGTCATTGAGTGCCCAAGCCATGATTGCACTGTCGCTTTTACGGACTGCAAATCCCCGCCATGGCCTGATCGTATGTCCACCCCATAAGAGGAAATACTCCTCGCCGTCGCATCCGCTGTGAGGATACAGTCGAGTTAACATTGGGGAAACAAAGTTAGTCAAATACGACTGGGCTTCGTCTTTAGATTTTATAGGCCCCTTTTTCATAAGTGCAGGGGGGATTGAAAACGATGCAGGTATCATCGTTCTTCTGATCTCAGTAACAATATCCCTAGGAAGAGCAGAAAAAGGAATCATGCGAGTTCGGTAGCGTCGAGTCGGGTCAAAGTGTCCACTCTTTTTTAGCTCTGCAAGCGGGAGCCTGACCTTCCCATCGTCCGCAGGATTTATTTTCCGTTTACTGATGATAGTCTGATTTTCGACTTTGGGTAGGCTGGTTTCAGGCTCATCGGGGGCTGGTCGAGTCAGCAGAAATATAAGGGTGCCAATCGTTAGCAAAAGAACAGTCGTGTAAATGGGTTTCATCCTAGTTAATTTCGAGAAACAGTTTCTTTGATTTCGGGTAAGCTTTCGGTTGTGGTGACCGAATTATTTTTTCGGAATGGTTCTGCGGAATTATTTGAATTGAGCACTTTTAGGCCGTAGAGCTCAACGTAAGTGTCCTCGTAAATCTTGAGTTCATTTTCCAAATAGAGAGGGGTGATTGGTGGGGTTCCATAGGATGGGTCGAAAAGTGTTTGATCCAATCGAGCAAGGGAATGATTTCCAAAATTTTTGGGCGGATCGGATGTAGAGAGCCCTCCTACTCTTCCTTGTCCTGGTAATCCGATTGGGAAGAATGGAAACCTTTCAGAAAAATCCACATTCCGTTCGTAAGGGTAATTGCTATTCGTGGTAGACTGGGTCTCTGGAGAGTTCCAAATGATGTTTTTCATCGTAAAAGAGTTTTCGCCTGAGTTTGCGGGGTCGATTCTAATCGTTTTAATTGGAATTCCGCCTCCGTGAACTTTACAGACTTCATAGAAAAAATCGGTCCATGCTGTGCATTGTCCATTTCCCGGGCCTTCTTGCTGAAGCATTTTATATGCTCTCTCTATTTCGACAGCTGCCGCGTCATTTGCGAGGCCATCGTTATCGGTATCGGCGTAGTAAGACATTGGCTCGGTTTTTTCTTCCGCCTTAGTGGGGATGACTTTAGCAACGAATCGGTCTTCGAACCCCGAGTAGATCAGTTTAACGAAATCAAGAATGGGGAGTTGGTCGGCCCCAGTGCCGATCGATTTCCCGTCAACTTCAATGCAGGCGTGGTAGAAAGTCGATTCTTCTCGCGGAGTCACCAACACGTTGTGGTGTTCAATTGCTAGGGGCAAGATAGGTGGTTTGTCGTGAGTCAGATAAAGGGTATGGTTTGTTTCCAATAGGCGTTGATCTGGAAAAGTTGAAGTCGGAGAAGAAAGTGTGACAGTCCACTCGATTTGGAAAAATTCACGGTCTGCACCCGGTGGTGGTGGCTTTCCGTAAAGTCGAACAACATCAGGAAGTGATCCTTGGCAGGCTGTTTTTTTGAGTTCGTAGAGGTTTTCAGTATTTTTGACTTTCGTGAGTGGGGCGGAAACAAGACTAATCCCATTTGGAGCAGCGAGTGAGACAGTTGGGTTTGTGGGAGTAGGAGAAATGAAAAATTTAGCGGAAAGCTCGAGAGTGTCGCTGCGTTTGTAGCTGATTGGGAAATTGTTAATTTCTCGAACCTAATGTGGGTCGCGGTAAGTCACAGATCTCGGATCATTCGTAAGTTCATGGTTTCCGAAAAACGATACTTCTTCGATCCTTACGTCTGTTACTTCAAAATTAGGACCACCTCCACTAGCTCCGCCCCCACCAGCTCCACCCCCAGAAGTCGATGTGGGGGTCGGGTCATCAGGATCATTTGGATCGGTTTTAGTGGCGACTTCCATACCGTCTCGTACTCCGTCCCCATCGCTATCTGGAGAATATGGGTCGGTTCCATTCTCAAGTTCTCGATAATCGTATATTCCGTCCCGGTCACTATCGGCAATGTGAGCTTTCACTCGAATGATGGATTTTGAGCCTGTGGCCTGTACATTCAAAATGACTTTGTTACCGGCCGAAGGTTCGGAAAGATCAGAATAGGTTGATTGAAAATCTTGAAGAATGATTAGATCTTCGCCGGTGAGAGGAGGGTTTGTGGGTGGAGTTCCTTGAAACTCGGGCCCTGTGGCAACAATCAAGAAATAATGACTTAAGGTTTGGTGTGAGAAAGGCGGGTAGTTTACGGTTGCAGATAAAAAATCAGGAATCGATGAGTCAAAGTAACTTACCAATTCACCCGATTGTGGCGAAGACCAGTGGAGTAAAACGCCGCCACTTGCTACTTTTTGAATTTTGACTAATTGGGTTGGAAGTGAAGATTGAGATGCGCTGGTTCCAGTTCCAGTGACAGGAACCAGCGGGACAGTGATTTGATCATCTATCCCAGAAAATTGAATTGAATCTTCCCAAACTCCATTTTCTTGTAAATTTTGGAGGGTGTATTCCCATCCTGAATCAGTATAGAATTGGATCGAAAAACACTCCACGTTGTCCACAAAGGTGGTTGTCTGTGAGACAGTTAAACTTTGAGCCGCAACCGTGATTTTTAAACCCGCTAACAATAGCATGATTTTGGTGATGGTTGATAATCGTTTCGGAATCATACATCAGTTTTATAGTTATTCTTCCAAAGGGTAAAGCTGAAAGTTATGGTGGATTTTCGTTGGGCGTGCAATTCGCTGAATCTGTAGTGCGGGGTACTAGGAGGTCTGTGTGCGCTGAATTCTCCTCTGCAGGCATGGAGTCCCGTGGTGTCGCTGGTGTTTTACTCAGCGTTTTGTCTGCTCGGCGCGGTGGTGGCTTTGGGGCTGAGGGAAGAGTCTAGCTAAGAGCTTGGACGAGGGTATCGAGGCCGCTTTGGAGGCGGGCGGTTTGGGTGCCGAAGTTCATGCGGATGCAGCGGGGGTGGCCGAAGAAGGTGCCGTCGGAGAGGAAGAGGCCGGCTTGTTCGGCGGCTTGACAGGGGTCTTCGATGGCGAGGTCTTGGCAGTCGATCCAGGCGAGGTAGGTGGCTTCGATGTTGGGGACTTTTGCGGCGGGGAGTTTTTCGCGAATGGTTTTGGTGAGGAGGTCTCGGTTTTTGTTGAGGTAGGCGAGGAGGTCTTGGCGCCAGGGTTCGCCGTGTTTGTAGGCGGCTTCGGCGGCGTAGTAGGCGATGCAGTTGATCTCGGGGAGGGTGTGGCCGCGTGCGGCGGAGAAGCGGCGGCGGATGGAGTCGTTCGGGATGACGGCGAAGGCGTAGCCGAGGCCAGCGATGTTGTAGGTTTTGCTGGGGGCGAGGAGGGTGATGCTGCGGTCGCGGAGGGAGTCGGGGAGATTAAGAGCGGAGAAATGAGGGGTGTTTTTTTCGTCAAGGATGAGGTCGCAGTGGATCTCGTCTGAGAGGAGGATGAGGTCGTGCTTTTCGCAGAAGGTGGCGAGTTTGATGATCTCGTCTTTGGCGAAGACTCGGCCCATCGGGTTTTGCGGGTTGCTGAGTACGAAGAGTTTTGTACTTGGGGTGACTTTGGACTCCATGGTTTCCCAGTCGAAGGTCCACTGGCCATCGATTTCGATATGGTCGGTGGTGAGGAGTTCCATGGCGGCGTCATGGTGAATGCCAAGGAAGGGCGGGTAGGTGGGGGTGCAGGTGAGGAGGGAGTCGCCGGGTTTTCCAAAGGCGCGGGCGGCGAGGGAGAGGGCGGGGACGAGGCCGCCGAGGTGGATGATTTCTTCTTCGGGCGCGGTGTAGCCGATGCGGGTCTGGAGGTAGCTTTGGAGGGTTTTGACGAGGGAGGCGTGGGGGACGGCGTAGCCAAAGACGCCGTGATCGACGCGCTCCCGAATGATGGAGATGACTTCGGGCGGGGAGGTGAAGTCCATGTCGGCAACCCAGAAGGGGTCGAGGTCGGGGCGGCGGTCCCACTTGAGAGAGCCGGTGGCGCGGCGGGTGAGGGGGGAGTCGAAATTGGTCATGAGCGGATGATGGCTGAGATGGAAGAGGGGCCAATCACGAAACTTACGAAAGTGAGGAAAGCTGGAGATGTGGCCGAGGGGTCTAGCGCTCGGTGTGTTGGAGAGTTCCGAAAGCGGGAGCTTTCGGCTACGGGGTTGGGAAGTGGGAGCTTTTGGCTGCGGGGGTGAGCTTTCGCTTACGCTTGGGGTTCAGTGGGGAGGCTGATTTGGGCGAGGGATTCTTCGATCTTGGGGTTGACCTCGTGTTTGAGGGCTTGGGCAGCCATTTTTAGGGCGTTTTTGATGGCGAGGGAGGAGGAGCCACCGTGGGCGATGATGACGACTCCGTTGACTCCTAGAAGGGGGGAGCCGCCGTATGATTCGTAGTTGGTGCGGTCTTTCACGGCTTGGAAGGCACCTTTTCCGAGGAGGGCGCCGGCGATGCGGACGGGGTTCTTTTTAAAGGCCTCTTTTAGCCATTTTGACATGGCTTTGGCGGTGGCTTCGCAGCTTTTGAGGACGATGTTGCCGGTGAAGCCATCGCAGAGGCAGACGTCGAGCTCGGTTTGGAAGAGGTCGTGGCCTTCGACATTGCCGAGAAGGGTGAAGGGAGCTTGGCCTTGGTCGACGAGCTGCTTTAAGAGGGCCATGGTTTCTTGTGTGAAGGCGGTTCCTTTTTCTTCTTCTTCACCATTGGACATGATGCCGACTTTGGGCTTGGCGACTTTTAGGACTTCGCGCGCGTAGACGCTGCCCATGATGGCGTAGGCGAGGAGGTGGGCGGGCTTGGCCTCTGGGTTGGCTCCTGCGTCGAGGAGGTTACAGACGCCAAATTCATTTGGCATGGGGGAGGCGATGCCGGCGCGGGGGACGCCTTTGAGGAGGCGGAGTTTGACGGTGGCGGCGGCGACGGCGGCTCCGGTGTTACCGGCGGAGACGAGGGCCTGTGCTTCTCCTTTTTTAACGAGGTCGGCGGCGATTGCGATGGAGGAATTTTTCTTACGGCGGAGGGATTTGGCTCCGGATTCTTCCATTCCGACGATTTCTGAGGCTTCTACGAAGCGGGCGCGGGGGTCGCTGAGGCCGCATTGGAGGGCGGCTTTCTTGAGTTGATCGACGGGGCCGGTGAGGATGATTGATGTGATTTCGGAGTTTTCAGCGAGGATGTCACGGGCTCCTTCAAGGTTGACCAAGGGAGCATGGTCTCCTCCCATGGCGTCGAGTGCGATGTTCATCACGGTAAAAAAGCGCGGAAGGTTTCCCCCGCGCTCTTGTGTGGTAGAAAGTGTAGAGTGAGGGTTTTTTTAAACCAAGTCTACGTCGACGACCTGACGGTCACGGTAAGTTCCGCAAGAGGGGCAGGCGATGTGTCCGGGAACGTTAGAACCACACTCAGGACAGGTCTTGAGGAGGGGCTTACGCCAACGGTTAGCTCCACGGCGGAGTTTTTGCTTATGCTTGGAGGTGCGACGTTTTGGTGTGGCCATGAGTCTGGTAGGTCAGAGTTAGTCTAAGAGTTATCTTGAGAGTCTAGTGCGTCGAGAGCGGCCCAGGGGTTAGGCTTTTCTTGCGCGCGGGCGTTGTCTACCCCATCTTCTAGGGGTTTGTCTACTGCTAAATACTTCGGATCGATTTCGCATTTTCCGGGCGTGGTTCCGCTCTTTCCGCCCTTTCCGTCTGTCTCTGGGTCTCCGTCTTCGCAGCGAGGGATGGTGGGGAGTTCTAGGAGGATTTCTTCGCGAATGTGCTGCCCGGCTTCGACAAAGCCATCGGCTCCGAGTTCGATGCTGATGGCGACGTTGGGCATGGAGATGGTTTTTGAGAAGGGGTGGAGGCTGCGTTGGCAGGTGAGCTGGAAGGAGGCCTGAATGGAGCCGGTGAGGAGGAGCTCGGTGTCGAAGCGTTGGACGAAGAGGGAGTAGTGGAGGGGACTGACGCTGATGATGTCAGTGCCGGTGATGTCGAAGATTTCGGGCGGGATTTCTCCGTCGAATTGCTTCCCGTTTTCGGGGAGATCAGCGAGGTCGATTTGCATGCTGGGAATTGTAGGTTGAATTGTGAGCTTTGTATCGTGAAAATACCTGGGTGGAGAAAATTCCGACGGAAGTTTTATTGGGAGCCTATATGGAGGGGGTTTTTCCGATGTCGGAGGATGGGGAGATTTTCTGGTTTCAGCCGAAGGAACGAGGGATCATTCCGCTGGATGAGCGCTTTCATATTCCGCATGGGTTGAAGAGGTCGATGAAAAAGCGCCCGTTTGAGCTGAGGTTTGATACGGCGTTTCGAGAAGTGATGGAGGGGTGTAGCGATCGGGAGGAGACGTGGATTGATCCGATTATTATGGAGAGTTACTGTGATTTATTTGAGCAGGGCTTTGCTCATTCGGTGGAGTGTTGGGATGAGGAGGGCTTGCAAGGGGGGCTTTATGGAGTGCGGATCGGAAGGGCTTTTTTTGGGGAGAGTATGTTTAGCCGCAAGACAGATGCGAGTAAGATCGCGTTGGTGAACTTGGTGGATTGGCTACGTGAGGAGGGGGTGATTTTGTTAGATACGCAGTGGATGACAGAGCATTTGCGAACGATGGGTGGGTATGAGGTGCCTGCGGCGAGGTATCTTGAAATGTTGAATGAGGCTTTGGAGGTGTAGAGAGGGGAGGGGGCAATGATTTACCTTTCAAAGATCGCGGCTCTGAGGTCGTCGACTGAATGAAGGAGGGGGATTTTTTCAGGGGTGCCGTATCCCCAGGAGAAGATGAGGGGGATGAGATTGGCGGCTTGAGCGGTCGCTAAATCAACGGTGGAATCACCCACGTAGGCGACCTCATGAGGCGCGAGGCCCCAATCGGAAACGATTTGGAGTGCGGTGCTGGGGTCGGGTTTCTTGGGGAATTCTTGGCGGTGTCCTTGGATGGGATCGAAGAGATGGCTGGGGAAGAGAGATTCGACAATTTCCACGGTATATAAGTGGGGTTTGTTCGAGAGGACGGCCATGGGGATCTTCTTTTGATGAAGTTCTTCGAGGAAATCGATCATGCCGGGGTAGGGGTGGGTGCCCGTTTTCCAGTCGCTTGGGTAGTGATTTTGAAAGCGGGCGACGACTTTAGTAATCAGGTCGTTGTCGTCGCTTTTGAGAGCGCGTTTTACGAGGACTTCGATCCCATCGCCGATGTATCCGGCGACGTCTTCTTGGGAGTGCGTGGGGAGGCCGAGGTCTCTAAGGGAGTGGTTCAGAGCTGTGGCGATGCCGGGGAGGGAATCGACAAGGGTGCCATCGAGATCAAAGATGAGTCCGCGTATCATGCTGCTGCGATAGGGGGAGAGGATGGAAAATTCGAGCCTTGTTTTGACAGAAAGAGTGGCTTGTGGGAGTAGTTCTTTCAGACATGAAGGTTAATTTTACAATTAAGACACTGGCCCTAGTTTCAATGATGGGTTTCGCGGGTTTGGCCCCCTCTTATGCGGATGATGAGACTCCTCTCGGTGAGGAGATGTCTACTCTCAGCAGTTCTTTAAAGAAACTCCGTAAGGCGAAAACCACTGAAGATAAAGTGGCGCTCGTTCACACGGCTCAGGAGGCGGCCCTGAATTCACTCAAATATCTCCCGATCATTTTTAAAGAGATCAAAGATGAAAAAGAAAAGGCGAAGGCGACGGCTGATTATAAAATGATGTCAGGCCAAGTTTACGTGAAGCTCTGTGAGCTGGAGTTAGCTTATCTCGCTGGAGATGAAGAAAAGGCGGATGAAATCAGAGGGCAGCTCAAGGATCTGAAGAAGGAGGGGCACGAAAAATACACGGACTAGCTCTGGGGGTGCGCTCCGCGCTGAGAATGGTTTTTAAAAATGCTCACCGCTTCTGTGCGATGGGCATTTTTTTCTTGGGGGAGAGGGGGTGAAGTTTTCGTTTTTTTCTGCTCGACTGAAATTACTCTCTTGAATAGTGTTCATCAAACCACCTTCATTCTATGGCTGAGAAACTTACGAAACGTCAACAAGAGCTCCTCGATTTTCTAAAACTGACTCAGAGTCGAGAGGGCCTCATGCCTTCCACTCGGGAGATCCAAGCGCATTTTGGTTTTGCAAGCCAGACCGCGGCGATGAGTCACCTGCGGGCTCTTGAGCGTAAGGGGGTCATCGTGCGGCTTGCGGGCAAAGCGCGGGCCGTGGTTTTCCCAGAAGATTTGGAGCGTGAAGAGGTGGTGGATATCCCGATTTATGGAAGCATTGCGGCTGGCATGGCGGAGACCGTAGAAGAGGACAAAGAGGGGTGTATTTCGATCGATATCGCATCGCTCGGCATTCCTCGTAATGCTCGGACCTTCGCGCTGAAGGTGCGCGGTGAGTCGATGATTGATGCTCATATTTGCGATGGTGACACCGTCATCATGGAGTTCCGTGAACCGCGCCACCTTGATATCGTGGCGGCTCTCATCGATGATGAAACCACTTTGAAAAGATTCATTATGGAGAAAGGGCGGCCCTATCTCCGAGCGGAGAACGAGCATTTTCCAGATCTGATTCCAGCTCGGGAATTAGTGGTGCAGGGGGTCCTGGTCGGGCTTTTGCGCAATGGAAGAATGTAGGCTTGTCAGATTGCTGGATCGTCAGATTGCTAGATCATCTCGCAGGCTTATGGGCATTCAGCGCCGGAGCAAAGCGTCACGGATTTAGGAGATTTCACGGATGAGTTGCTTGAATCAATCTGAGGGATAGCGGTTTTGGAAAGTCCAGACTCTTAAGCTCTTTGGGAGTCTAGGACTTCGATGCCTGGAAGGTGATCTGATCGTCCAGAGCCTGAAGGATAAAAATTTCTCTTGAAACACCCTAGCGGGATGACCTTGGGGAAATGATTTTGCGGGAGATGATTTTGCGGGAGATGATTTTTGGGAAAACCTGAATGGAAGAAAAGGGGGAGCGGAGAAGGGGGGAGCGATTGATTGCTTCGCCGATCGGAGACTGAGCGAGATGTAGAGGGTAGCGAAGATTTTGTAGGGGGCTGGGCTTTGGCCGGAGATGCAGGAGCGGAGGTTTTTGCGAAGGGGATTTTTTTAAAGCGGGCTAGGTGAGGGAGTTTTGTTCCTTTTTCATGCTCTCAGGCACTAGAAGAGCGTTATTTTTAGGTGATCAAAAAAATGTCAGTTTTTACTGGTATTGAGACTCATTCTCAATAGTATTGCGGCGACATGAAGATCAGACACGCCCTTTTCGGTTCATTATCCTTTCTTGCAGCAGTTTCAGCGCAAGGAGTCACTTTAGAGCAGCTTGCTAAGCGCCTCGAGCAGTTGGAGAGTAAGGTTGAGAAATACGAGTCTCAGTATGGCCCCCTCCAAGAGTCTTCCTCTTCTGCGCCAGCTCCGTTGAGCAATGCGATCCCGATGCCGACTCCGGTTTCTCGTCAGGTGGTGACTCAGGCAACAGGGGATGACATTGACGCCTCTTATCTTGCGCCGTCGACTGGTGGAGCGGGCAATTGGTTCGAGCGGACCTCGATCGGAGGTTATGGTGAGCTTCACCTGAATCAGGGAGATAAAGAGCAGATTGACTTCCATCGTTTTGTGCTTTTTTTCAATCACAGTTTTAGTGATCGCATTAAGCTTTTTACGGAAGTTGAGCTGGAGCACTCAGTAGCTGGTGAAGGAAAGCCTGGGGAGGTCGAGCTGGAGCAGGCCTATATTGAATTCCTCCTTGATAATGATTGGTCGATCCGCGCTGGTCAGTATCTTTTGCCGATCGGGATCCTAAATGAGGTGCATGAGCCTGATACATTTTACGGGGTGGAGCGGAATAACGTAGAGGTGAACATCATTCCGACTACTTGGTGGGAAGGTGGGGTCATGGTTTCAAAAAACTTCGAAAGTGGCTTAGGCTTTGATGTGGCGGTTCACTCTGCTTTAGCAGTCACGACGGACTTAAGCTCTAGTAATGCATTCCGTATTCGCAGTGGTCGCCAAAAGGTGGCGGAGGCGGATGCGAGTGATTATGCGGCAAGTTTCCGGGCACGTTATAACGGGATTCCGGGGCTTTCTTTGACCGCTTTTGCGAACTATCAAAACGATATTGCGCCAGATAACACTGAGGATAATTCAGCTCTTCTTTTAGGAGGTTCTGCAGTCTATCAAAACGGCGGTTTTGGTCTTCGCGCCTTGATTGCGCATTGGGATATTCAAGGTCAGTCCTTCGAGGATAATGATGCTGACAGTCAATGGGGTGCTTACATTGAGCCTTCCTACCGATGGAGCTTCGGTGATCAGGCGGTGGGAGTCTTCGGGCGATACAGTCACTATGAATTCGCCCGTGGTGCGGGGAACTCGCGCGGTGGTGAGTTTGATGAATTCACGGTGGGTGTGAATTATTGGCCGATCGCGAACGTAGTTCTGAAGGCCGACTACACCTTAATCGAGCAAGATGGGGAAGAGGACAATGAGACCTTCAACTTCGGAGTTGGTTACAGTTTCTAAGATGTTTCGCAGTTTTTTCATGATGGCGCTTCTCCTTTGCGGGGGGGGCGCCCTTGCGGGTCCTAAGGTTCATCAAAAGCCCTCGGACTTTCTTAAGGCGAGCCTCGGTGCTATTCCAGCAACGCAGGCCATTACCTTGAGCGCAAGGCAGCAGGCTCAAGTCCGGGCGATCCTAGGAAGAAATTATAAGACGAAGTCAGTCCGCTACTGGTCTAAAAATGGCAAGACGGCCTTCATTCTGGAGGAGATCGGTAAGACGGAATATATTACGACGGGAGTGGTGGTAAGGAATGGGAAGGTCGACTCCGTGAAGGTGCTTGTTTACCGAGAATCACATGGTTGGGAGGTGGCTCGGACTGCTTTTACGAAGCAATTCCGCGGCTCAGTTCTTAAATCAAACGGTCAAATCTCAAGCGCGCCTCGTAATATCGCGGGGGCGACTCTTTCAGTGCGGGCATTGACCAAACTCGCTCGTCTGGCATTGTTTCTCGAAAGCCAGAAATGATCGAGCCCACCCCGAAACGCCGCAGACACTTTGCTAGAAAATGGCATCGTTGGCTGGGTCTCGTTTCAGCGCTCCCGCTTCTCTGGTTAGCAGTGAGCGGGGTCCTCTTAAATCATGCTCAGCCGCTGGGTCTAAACGATCGGATGGTGACCAGCCCTTGGGTCCTCCGTCATTATCATCAGCTACCAGATGGAAGGCCATCCGGGCTTCAAGTGGGCACTCGGCTCATTGCGGAGTGGGGGAGTGAGCTATTTCTGGATGATCAGCCTTTGGCGCTTCAGGGTGAGTTATGTGGAGCAGTGGCTTATCAGGGGCAGCTTGTAATAGCGACTCCGGAGCGGATTGGGGTTTTTGATGGGAGTGATGAGATGCTGTTGGAGCTGGATGATCTGAGCTTACCGGCCACTCCGGTGCAAGGAGTGAAGGTCCTTGATGGGCAGCTTTACTTGGCTGCGGCAGATCAATTCTACCTTCTCAGTGAGGACTTCTTCTCAGCAGAGAAAAGCCAAAGATCTTTTCTCACAAGTCCCCCAAAAGAGCTCGCGAGCGAGGAGGCTGCACGGCTCGAAAAGGCGCTGCAAGGGCGGCGCGGTATGCCGCTTTCACGGGTTATTTTAGATGCTCATTCGGGGGTTTTGTTTGGCTGGCCGGGCTGGCTGATCACTGATTTAGCGGCGCTGGGGCTGGTGGTTTTGACGCTCCTTGGCTTGCGACTTTTTCCTAAGCGAAAGGCATGAAGAGGCGTCGTTTCATCGAGCGATTTGCGCGCTTCGGGATCGGAGCGGGAGCTGGCTGCTCCCTTTCAGCTTGTCAAAAAGGGGTGGATCTCACGCTGTGGAAGGAACTCTCAATGGGGATCGCCGTTTCCGTGCAATACAAGGGCGAGGCAGAAGTAGAGCCGGCGTGGCGGAAAGTGACGGAGGCTGAAAAAGCACTCACGCTTTGGTCAGATGATTCTGCTCTGAGCCGCTTAAATCGTGAGGGAGTGCTAATCAATCCTCCCGCTGCTCTTTTGGCGTGCTTAGAAAAATCACGTATTTTATTTGAGGCGAGTGGGGGAGTTTTCGATCCCAGCGTGCATTCATTTTTGCAGTGGTTAAGGGCCGAGTATCGAGAAGGAGCCGGGGTGAAGGAGACTGCCGTGATGAGAAAGCTAAAGCAGGTGGACTTCGCGCAAGTGGAGTTTTCAAAATCAAAAGTCACGATGCCTCCCGGCTATGCCCTCAGTTTTAATGCCATCGCGCAAGGCTACCTGACGGACCTTTTCGTAGAGCATTTTTCAGCACGTTCAGCGCTGGTGAACTTTGGCGAGTTTCGGGTCATGGGGCCAGAGCCTTGGCCGGTGGAGGTGAAGGGTGAAGCGTATCCACTGCGGCGCGCGCTTGCGGTATCAAGCGGGAGCGGTCAGCGGCTCAGCGCAACGGCCGCCGCGAATCATCTGATCGATCCTCAGAGCGGGAAGAGTCCGCCCCCCAGAAAGGTGGTCGCGGTGGAGGCTGATGAGGCTTGGCTGGCTGACGGGCTCTCTACGATCGTAGCCATCGGAGGTCATCTCCCGCCGCGCTTCGATGGGGCCTTGGTTCTATAAATCGACGGAATTTTCAAGTGGGGCCTTTCAAGTGGGGCCTTTTGAGATTGCCTCTTCTTCAAGGACTCTGTATTGGGCTAGGCGTCCTTATTTGATGCCATGGAGATGCTCCTCGAACGTCCAGTCCTCGTCCTCAATCGCCTTTGGCAACCGGTTCACACCTGCTCGGTGAAACGGGCGCTAAAGCTTCTCTGCCTCGGTCATGCGCAAGTCGTCCAGACCGAGGGGGAGGCGCGCTATCAGACCCACGATATCGGCTCCTGGGTCGAGTATTCTGGCGAGGCCCCTCCCACTCTTGCCGCCGACTTGATCCACTCAGTCAAAGTAGCCCTCCGAGCTCCAAAAATCATCGTCTTGGCGATTTACGATCGCATCCCACGCAAGGAAGTGAAATTCACGCGCCAAAATGTCTTTCTCAGAGACAAACACACCTGCCAATACTGCGCGAAGATCTTCATGGAACGGGAGCTTAATCTTGATCACGTCTATCCGCGCGGACGGGGCGGGAAGACACACTGGGAGAACATCGTGACCTCCTGCATCCCTTGCAATACCCGCAAGGCGAACCGCCTCCCGAGCGAAGTAGGAATGCGTCTTTTAAATGAACCACACGTCCCGAAATGGCGGCCCTTATTCGGCCTGAAAGAACAGGCAAGCGAGCAAGCCTGGCAAGAATTCATCTCCCCTGACCGAAAGAAGGTCAGCATGGCGCTCTAATCGCTGGTCACTTTTGTAAAGATCTGCTAAGCTCTTCACGTGAGTTTCCCAATCGACCCTGGTAACGTAATCCTGTGGCTACAGGCTGCGCTGGGATTTGTGGGCCTGCTCGTGATGGTAGAGCGGATGGTTTTTTTCCAACACGCCCGTAATAAAGTCGCTGATCTCCTCCTCGGAATCACGAATCATGTGCGCAAGAAAGCCTACGCAGAGGCCCTGCATGAGGCCTCCCGGACTCGTGGTCCAGAGGCACGCGTGATCCACTCCGTAATTATGCGGCACCACCTCGATCGCAGCAACCTGCGCGAGATTGCCCAAGAGGCTGGCCAGTTAGAGGTCCCACGCATCGAGCGTAACATGCGGATCCTCCTCGGTGTGGCCATGCTCGCTCCGCTTCTTGGCATGTTTGGCTCAGTCCTCGGCTTGATCGAGATCTTCATGGAAGTCGGCGCGGCAGACTCTACCGTCGCACAGGTGACTCTGGCGAATGGGATGTTTAAAAGCCTAGTCTCCACAGCCGTTGGGCTGGCTCTGGCCATTCCTTCCTACCTCGTCTACCTCTACCTCTTCGGTAAGGCGCGCCGCATGCTTCACCGACTTGAGCGGGCCGGCATCGAGATCGTGAACATTGTTTGCGATAGCCGTGAGCATGATCGCATCGTCTCATTCCGAGATGAAATTGAGCAACAGGCGCTGGCTCCCGCCCCCGTCAAGAAGGAGAATCAAGACTCCTAAATCATGAAGTTGGAGATGTCAGTGCCCGAGCGCCCCGGATGGATTTTTGTCCTTCCAGGCTTCGATTTCCTGCTCCTCCTTCTCGCACTCGTCATGCTTGCCGGCGCGGTGACCCAGGAAAGTTACGTCGCCATTAAACTCCCGCCCTCTGAATTTAGCGGAGTGCGATTGGGGGACGATAAGCCCGTGATCGTCATGCTCCAAAGCACCTCAAAAGGACCTGCCTATTACATCGGTGGGGTGAAAATCTCTGCGGAAGACTTAGAAGGTGCGGTTCAGACTGCAGTCACGGAGCGCGGAACCCAGCGAGTCGCCATTGAAATCGATCAAGACGCCTCCATGAATGAACGCTCCATTCTCATCAATCTACTCACCAAGCTGAAGCTCGAAATCCTCGAAGGCTACCGCCGTGATGAGGTCAAAAAGGAAGGATCCTAAATCTCATGTTCGGGCGTAAACGCAAAGTCCTCCGTGATCGCGCCGCTGGGATGGTCTTTGACTGGCGTAAAGGTCACGGCTTCGCTAGCCGCCTTCTCATCGCCGTGATTGTTTCTGCCTTCTTTTGGGCTGCCGTATTAGCCTACGTCCAGATCCAGGAACCCGAGTCAGCGCCCCTAGAAAAGGATCAAATTAACCTCACCCTAGTCGACCTAGAAGCGAGTGAAAATCGCTGGCTCGCCGAGTTCATCGAACGGGAGACCCTCTTCCACCGCCGCTGGGATATCACAGATCCCACCGCCATAGACTCCGCCATCACACAGGCCCTCGCCACCCATTCACCCCGCACCTATCAAGCCACCCTGCGCGACATTATTCCACCCGCCCCACAGGCATCTTTAGCAAATCTCCCCGGAATGGGGCCCGCCCAGCTTCCTCTGCCCGCGCTTGTCGATAGCGTCGTTTACGCCAGTCCGCCCGCCAATTGGTGGGTCGAGGTCCGCGTCATCGACGCCCCCACTGACGCCCACACCCATGGCCTCGGCAACATCACCCCATTCTCCTTCCCTTGGCCAAGCCCCGATCGTGCCCGAGAACTCAGTGAAGGCGAAATGTGGACCACCCTCCTCGCCGTGGACTGGAAAGGAGAACCCCTCCTCCTCGAGCCCAGCACAGAATCTAGCAACGCCCGCACCCCAGTCATCCTCTCGGAGTATCGGAAACTAAAATTCCCCCCCCTCGCCGAGGGCAGCCCCCTGCGCTGGTGGAAACTAGAAGCCCGCCTCGTAAACCGTCCTCTCTCCCGTCCTCCCTCCGAATGATCCTTTCCCTATCTCAACTCCTCGTTGCCATAGTCACTTTACCCTTCCTCTGGATTCTCGTAGACTGGCTTTTTTCCCGCCTCGCAGAGCGGCGCACCCAGAGAAGACGGCAGCGCGTCGCCCGAGAATGCCACCTCTGCGGCAAGCACTACCCAGAGGGACGACGGGTAAAAATCTCCACCTGTCCGGACTGCGATGCCCTCAATGTCAGAGGAGGCCACCGTAAACTCGGATAAAGCTCCCTCACACGGGCCTTGCTTTTCGCAGACGCAAGCGCTAATCAAAAAGAAAAATTTCGAGCATATTATGGAGAATCGACGCGTCGTAGTGACTGGGATCGGGGCCGTGAGCCCCTTAGGAAATGATGCCCAATTAACCTGGGAAGGCATGAAAGAAGGCCGTAGTGGAATCAAGCTCATCGCCTCGATGGACACCGCAGAATTCCCCGTGAAAATTGCGGGCGAGGTCCGTGACTTCGATCACACCCAATACTTCTCAAACCCGAAGGACGCCCGGCGCATGGACCGATACGCCCACCTCTCCATCGCCGCTGCCCAGATGGCCTTGACTGACTCAGGCCTCATCGAGGGCGATCTAGATCGTGACCGCGTCGGCGTCATGCTCGGAAGCGGGATCGGCGGCCTAGGCACCTTAGAGACGAACCATCGCGCCCTCCTGAACCGTAACCCCAGCCGAGTTTCCCCCTTCACCATCCCCATGATGATCTCCAACATCGCCAGCGGAGTTTTCTCCATGGAACACAGCTTCGGAGGTCCAAACATGGCCATCGTGACCGCCTGCGCCACCGCCAACCACAGCATCGGCGAAGCTTGGCGCATGATTAAATTTGGCGACGCAGAGGCCTTCATCGCCGGAGGCTCTGAAGCCGCCATCCTCCCGATGGGCCTCGCTGGATTTGCCAACATGAAAGCCCTCAGCACCCGGAATGACGACCCCACCGCCGCCTCCCGCCCCTTCGACGTCGGGCGCGATGGCTTCGTCATGGGAGAGGGCGCGGGCGTCCTCGTCATCGAGGAACTAGAACATGCCAAGAAACGCGGAGCTCCCATCCTCGCAGAACTCACCGGATACGGCCTCAGCGCTGACGCCTACCACCTCACCTCACCGCACCCAGAGGGCCTCGGCGCCGCCCGCTGCATGGAAATGGCCCTCAAGCACGCTCGCCTCAATCCTGAAGACGTCCAATACGTAAACGCTCACGGCACCTCAACCCCGCAGGGAGACATCTGCGAAAGCAAGGCCATCAAGAAAAGCTTCGGGAACTGGGCCAAAGAAGGCCTCATCGTCAGCTCCACCAAATCCATGACCGGACACCTCCTCGGCGCTGCCGGCGGCGTGGAAATCCTCGCTTGCATCAACGCCATCCGTGAAAGCGTCATCCCGCCCACCATCAACCTCGAAAACCAAGACCCAGAGTGCGACCTCGACTACTGCGCCAATACCGCCCGCGAGATCGAAGTAAAAGCCGCCCTGAGTAACTCATTTGGCTTCGGTGGCCACAACGCCTCTCTCCTCGTCGAGAAATACTAATTTGTGACTCCTGAAAGATCCGCCATCGAGCAACTCCTCCAGTCAGGCTGCGCGGAGTTTGTCGTTTGTGGAGGAGCGCGGAATGCCGGCCTAGTCGCCCATCTCGAGGCCGCAGAAGGGCTGCGCGTTTGGAAGCACTTTGAAGAAAGAGGAGCCGCCTTCTTCGCCCTCGGACGCGTCAAAGATCACGCCCAACCCTGCGCCGTCGTCACCACCAGCGGCACCGCCGTAGCAGAATGCCTCCCCGCCGTCATCGAGGCCTTCTACACCAGAAAGCCCCTCATCATCCTATCAGCAGATCGCCCCGCCGCCTTTCGCGGCTCCGGAGCTCCGCAAGTCATCGAACAAGAAAAACTCTTCGGCACATACGCCGCACGCAGGATCGAAGACTGGGAGGGACACGGCCCCCTTCATCTAAATATCCCCTGCGAAGAGCACCCCATCCTCGCAGAACCCTGGCACCCACAGATTGAAGGCTTCCTAGCAAAGCGCCTTCCATTTGAAGTACGGGAGCTACTAAACTTCCTTGATCACGGCGTTTTTAAAGGAATCATCGCCATGGTCGGCGGACTAGAACCGGAAGATCGCGAAGATGTCTTCTACTTCCTGAAAGACCTAGCCATCCCCGTCATTGCCGATATTAATAGCGGCATTCGTGAAGCACTTGGCGATCTCCTCGTCCCAGAGCAAACCTTCCAGAAAAACCTCCCCGGCCGCATTCTCCGCCTCGGTGAAGTCCCAATAGGCCGCCTATGGCGAGACCTCGAGCAAAACCCAAGCATAGAAATACTCTCCATCTGTCGCAATGGCCTCCCCGGCCTCGCCCGCCCCTCCCAGATCATCCATGCAGAAGTCGGGCGCGTGATCCGTGGCCTAGGAAGCCCAGAAACAATCGGTGACATCCGAGATGATTTTATCAAAGCCCGCCCTCACTGGGCCCAGATCGACGAAAGCCTAGAGGCCCTTCCAGACAGCGAGCCAGGCCTCGTCCACCTCCTCTCCATCTACGCCACCACCGGAGAAAGCCTCTTCATCGGCAACAGCCTCCCCATCCGCGAGTGGAACCACTATGGCCAACGTCACACCCCCTACGCCCGCGTCTTCGCAAACCGCGGAGCAAACGGCATCGATGGGCAGCTCTCCACCTGGCTAGGTGCCACCGCAGAATGCCCAGACAGCTGGGGAATCTTCGGCGACCTAACCACCCTCTATGACCTCGCAGCCCCCGCCATGCTCCCACAAATCGAGCAAAAAGGCCGCGTCCTCGTCGTCATCAATAACGGGGGAGGGCAAATCTTTGGAAAACTCCCACGCCTCGCAAACCTCACCCCAGAACAGCACCGCGCCATCGTCCAACCCCAAGAAGTCCGCCTCCAATCGTGGGCTGAAATGTGGGGAATGGACTACCTAAAAATTACAAATCGCGAAGGCTTCGACGCCCTCGAAACAGGCCAGAAAACCCTCCTCGTAGAACTCATCCCAGACCCCAACCAAAGCGCTCACCTCTAAACCACCACCCCCCGCATTCATAAAAATCACCCGCCCCCCGCGCAAGCCACCCCCAATCCCATCCCGCCAAGCATAGCGGAGCCCCTCAGAAAAAATCACCCGCCCCTAAGCCCCCGCCAAACCATCAAGCGGACTCGCCACCCCTAAACCATGAGCCCCCAGCGCCACATGCAGATAAATCTCCGTCGTCGTAATCTCCTCATGCCCTAGCACCTCCTGAATCGTTCGTAAATCCGCCCCATCCTCCAGCAAATGAGTCGCGAAACTATGGCGTAAAGCATGACTCGTCACACGCTTCGTCATCCCCAGCCGCCCCACCGCTCGCTTCAGCGCCCTCGCATACACACCCGCCTGCACATGATGTCGCCGCCGTGCTCCCGTCACCGGATCGAGCGATGCCTTCTCCGCCGGGAAAAAATAAAACCAGCCCAGCTCCTTAGCCGCCGTCCGGTACTTCCGCGCTAATCCCCCCGGCAAATAAACCCCATCACAGCCCTCCGCCCGCTCCCTCTCCCAAGACCGCCGCGCCTCCTCCAACTGCCTCCCCAGCTCACTCAGCAGCGACCTCGGCAAAATCGTCGTCCTATCCTTATCCCCCTTACCCCCCCTCACCGTCAAAGCCGCTCGCTCCAGATCCACATCCTTCACCCGCAGCCTCACCACCTCAGATACCCGTAAGCCCGCCCCATATTGTAAAGCCGCCATCAGCCAATAACGGCCATCATTCACCCTTAAATCATCCAGCAAGCTCGCCGTCTCCCCCTTCGAAAGCACCACCGGCACCCGCACCTCCGTCTTACGCAACCTCACCCCAAACACCGGCTCCTCCACCCCCAGCACCTGCTTAAAAAAGAAAGCCAAAGCATTCAGCGCCTGCTTCTGCGTCGAATAAGCACACTCCTCATCCACCACCACCGACTCTAAAAACTTCGTCGCCGCCGTCACCTCCATCATCGCCCGCGCTGAGCCCGCATGCCTCGCATACCGGCCCACCCAACCCGCATAACACTGCACCGTCCGCCGCGCTAAGCCCCGCCGCCCACCTGCCGCCGCCACCGCCAGCCGCGCCCGCTCCACATGACTCCTATAATCCTGGCCATCCACCTCACAAGCCCTCAACCACTCCAGATACCAGCGGATCGCCTCAGACCACTGATCCAGCTGCCACTGCTCCCGGCACGCACCCTCTCGCTGCACCTGATCCTTCCAAAACACCTTCGCCGCCTCACGATTCGCCTCCAGAGAATAACGCAAACGGAAATTTTCAAACCACTCCAACAACACCGAGAACCCCGCCCGCTCCCTCGCCGACAAGCCCCTAAAAGCCCCTAAATCCGCTCTCCAACATGCCTCAGACACTTGCTTTCTCATAGATCCCAAGAAAAAGAAAAACTCCCAAAAGGGTCAACTTTAAAACTATACAAATGAACGCTGTTCAAATCCCAGCAAATCCTCCCCAAACCCCAATCATATCCATACCGCCCCCCAAAGCCCAATCTCCACCCTGATATCACCCCCTCGAAAACCAATTTCCCTTGATACAAAAACAAAAACCCCCTAAAGTCCCCACCTAGTCACTGGGTAGATATCACTCCCAGAGCACTACGAATAAATACTGTTATCCTAAAAATGCGACACGCAATTATACTACTCTTATCGTTTACCATGTTGCTGAGTTGTAGCGATCGAGATTCGGTAACTCAACGAGAGGCCGTTAAGGATTCGTTTTTAGATCTTCAAGAGGCATTTCGTAATGGCGATCCAGCAGCGATTGCAAATTTATACGTTGAGTCAGCAAAATTCACAAAAGAGTCTAATCTAAACCACGCCTCATTATTATTGAAGCACTTCAAAGACTCCAAATCAGAGGTGATTCATACACGCGTATCTGGGGACTATGCAGCTATCGTTGTATTAGATTCTGAGACAAGTTCAGGTGCTCCTATGTATGCGAAAAAGATTAACGGATCATACCGATTTTATAGAAACTTGAACTTATGGGGCAACACTAATCGAGTGCAGCATTTTGGGGTTTCGGAAGATGATTTGAAGGTTTTGCTCGAGTTACAAAAATGGGCTATTTCGAAGATCAGCTAATGGATAACAAGCGGATGGTGGCAACCAGATACAGCGTTAGAGTTTTCGGACACTTGCTTGCTTCGGTGAGAGATTTCTGGTATTCAAAAGTCATCAGGCGTCATGTATCTGGCGCCACATCCTAAACGATAGTGGGTGAAATTGAGAGGGGTTGGCGTGATGTGGTGATTGGAGATTTTGTCATGGTGCGCTTCTGTAACTTGCGCGGCGCGATCCATTGCTCTGAAGCCGACCGACGCGACCCATTGCTCTGAAGCCGACCGAT
>CALDZJ010000016.1 GCA_937944055.1 uncultured Verrucomicrobiales bacterium
TGAGCGATTTCAGCGACCGGCTTTCCTGCGGCACAGAGTTCGAGAACTTGGGTTTTGAATTCGTCGGTGTAGCGATTTCGCTTTTTCATGGGTTCAGTCTTCATTTAGTTCAGACGTGGTCCAAGAAATTACCGCACCTCATTGCTCTAGGATTCGGACTTTCTGTTCTTCGGTAAATCGACTTCGTTTCATTTTCTGATTTGGTTTTACACCAAATCCACAATCTTAAAGCGTCCATTTTTCTGGGGTCAGGCCAGAAGTTATGGGCCCCCATTTTACGGCGCAGGGTATTGGCGATGTTCTAGAGCTGGGATTAGAGCTGGGATTAGAGCTGCTTCTTGTGGTGGTCTGCGATGTGAGTTTTCAGGCTGGGTTGACTAGAAGATGGGGAGAAGATGGGGAGGGCTTGCTAGGTGAGTCCTTGGCGGGAGAGGTCTTGGACGTCGATGAGGCCGACGCTTTGGCCTTCTGCGTTTAGGACGATGAGGTCATCTACCCGGTGTTCACGGAGGGTTTTGATGACTTCGACGGCGAGGTCATTTTCTTGGATGGTGATGGGCTGGGTGGTCATGTGCGCGGTGACGGGGGAGTCGCCAATGTGACGGTCCTTTTGGTAGCCACGGACGAAGTCGCCATGGGTGAAGATGCCGGCGAGGGAGTGATCTGGATGGGTGATGATGGCGGCACCTGCGCGAGCTTCTAGCATTTGGAGGACGGCGGTCTGGACGCTGGCGCTGGTGGGGACTTTTGCTAAGGCGGAGCCGCTGCGCATGATGTCTCTGACGCGGGTGAGGAGGAATTTGCCAAGGCTGCCTCCGGGGTGGAGTTCGGCGAAGTCTTCGGCACGGAAGCCGCGTTTCTCAAGGAGAACCATGGCGAGGGCATCGCAGAGGCCGAGCATGTTGGTGGAGCTGGAGGTGGGGGCGAGTTGGAGTGGGCAGGCTTCTTCTTCGACGTGGGTGTCTAGGGTGAGGTCGCTATGTTTTGCGAGGGTGGAGGTGATGGCGCCGGTGATGGCGATGATTTTAGAGGCTCGTTTTTTGACGTGAGGGAGGAGGCTGATCATTTCAGCGGTTTCTCCTGAGTAGCTGAGGGCGATGACGAGGTCACCGTTGGAGAGGACGCCGAGGTCTCCGTGGAGGGCGTTTAGGCAGCTGAGGTTTACGGCGGTGGCTCCGGTGCTGTTGAGGGTGGCGACGAATTTATGCCCGATGCTTTCGGATTTTCCGACGCCGATGACGACGATTTTTCGGTCTTGGGCGAGGGTGTCTACGAGGGCCTGAATGGCGTTGGTAAATGTGCCGTCGAGTCTTTTGGCGAGTCTTTCCAATTGGGAGGCTTCAATGGCGAGGACGGCGCGTGCTTTTTCGATCAAATCCACGGGGGGAGCCTGCCTGAAGGGATGCGGTGGGTCAATCCAAGTAAGTCTGGTGATCTGGGCGAGGCGGTTTATTCTCTGGGGCATCGATGAAGCGGTTTTGGCCTTATCTGAAATATTTTAAGCCGGTGAGGTGGCACTTTTTAGGGAGTGTCATTGCGGGTTTGTGCTATGCGGTGGCGACGGGTGCGGGCTTGCCTCTGGCGGCGAGGGTGGTGTTTCCGTTGATTTTTGAGGATGATCAGGCTGGGGGAGGGGGTGATGAGTCGAGCGTTTTTGTGGGTTTCTTGCGGGCTTGGTTAGAGGGTTTGCCGGAGGGTTGGGTTCTGGTGGCGGCGTGTGCTTGGTTGCCTTTGATGTTTTTGATCCGGGCGCTGGGGGGCTTTATTAATACTTATCTGATTAGTTATTGTGGCTTTCGTTTTCTGGAGCAGATCCGTGATGAGGTTTTTTCAAAGCTGCAATCTTTGCCGGTTGCGTTTTTTCATAAGCATCAATCGGGTGATCTTTTGGCGAGGTTGGTGGGGGATGCGGAGGTGGTGCGGGGGACGGTGAGTAAGGTGTCGGTGGATCTTATTAAGCAGCCGGCGACGCTGGTGGCGGCTTTGATTTTTCTTCTTTCGGAGGCGATGTCTAATGAGGGGACTTCTTTGGTGCTTTTTGCGATTATTTCTATTCCGGTTTGTGTGTTGCCGTTGCGGGCGATCGCGAAGAAGTTGGGGAGGAAGGCGAAGCGCTTGCAGGCGAATGCGGGTGATTTAAGTGGGCAGATATCGGAGTCGATCCAGGCTCCGATGGAGATCCGGGCGTATAATATGGAGGCGGAGGTGCTGGGGAGATTTCGTGAGCGGGTGCGGGGGATCGTGCGTTATTCGATGAAGGTGGTGAAGTATCGCCAGATGATTTCTCCGGTGGTGGAGTTCGTCTCGGTGGTGGGCTTAACGGTGGCGATTTATTTAGGGGCGGAGCAGGGGATGAAGCTTTCAAGTTTTATGGCGATCGCGATGGCTCTGTATTTGTGTTATGAGCCGGTGAAGAAGCTGGGGGCGATTCAGGGTCATTTGAAGCAGGCGGAAGTCTCGCTGGATCGTTTGGAGGAGATTTCTCTGGCGGTGGATGAGTTATCAGAGCCGGCTTCGCCGAAACGTCCGGATCGTTTTGTGAGTCGTGTTTGCTTGGAGGGGGTGGATTTTTCTTATGGGGAGGATCGGATTTTGGAGGGGATTGATCTGACGGTTGAGCCGGGG
Organism: uncultured Verrucomicrobiales bacterium; assembly: GCA_937944055.1. GTDB lineage: Bacteria > Verrucomicrobiota > Verrucomicrobiia > Verrucomicrobiales > Akkermansiaceae > SW10. Next base: position 2,626 of record CALDZJ010000016.1, read on the forward strand.
GAGTGTGTCGCTTTGATCGGGCCGAGTGGGGGTGGAAAGACGAGTCTTTTTAATCTGATTCCGAGATTTTATGATACGACTGCGGGTCAGGTCTCGGTGAGTGGAATCGATGTGCGGGATTGGAAGAAGAGTGAGTTGCGAGCGCGGGTGGCGCTGGTGGCGCAAACGGCGATTCTTTTTAAGGGGACGATCCGGGAGAATATTCTTTTGGGGCGCCCGGGGGCGAGTGAGGCGGAGGTTGAGGCGGCGGCGCGGCGAGCGAATGCGCATGATTTTATTTTGGAGCAGGAGAGGGGCTATGATACGGAGGTGTCAGAGCGGGGGGCGAGTCTCTCGGGCGGGCAGCGCCAGCGGATCGCGATTGCGCGGGCCTTTTTAAAGAATGCTCCAATCCTCCTTTTAGATGAGGCGACGAGTGCGCTGGATCAAGGAAGCGAGGCGATGATTCAGGAGTCGCTGAGGGAGCTTATTAAGGATCGTACGACGATTTTGATCGCGCATCGCTTGAGTACGACGAAGATTGCGAGTCGGGTGATTGAGCTGGATCAGGGGAGGATTATTGCGGAGAGGGCCGAGGCGGAGTGAGTGGATCTAGGTGCTGGAGGAGGCGTTTTTCAAAGGCGGCGGTGTTTTCTAGGGACCAAGCGCGGGCGGCTTGAGTTTGCTCTGTCCATTGCTGCGGGGGGGTGGCGATGATTTCTTCAATGATTCTCTCGAGCGAGGTGGGATGGATGAAGTAGTTGGTTCCTAGGTGGCGGGGTTCGCTTTTTTCGATGTCGATGAGGAGGCCGCGGGCAGGGGTGATGAGTTCGTTCATCGGTGGTCCATCGCTGGTGATGACGAGGGCTCCGCAGGACATGGCCTCGACGATGTAGTGGCCCCATCCTTCTGAGCGAGAGGGGCAGAGGTGAATGGGGTGGGAGTTGTAGAGTTGTGCGATTTCTGCGTTGCTGAGGTAGTCACGGTGGAGCGTGACATTAGCGGGGACGCTTTCTGGCGCGTTGTCCTTGGTTTGGACGAGGGTGAGGGTGGGCCACTCGGGGTGTTTTTCCCAGAGTTGGAGGATGGCTTCGGTGCCTTTGAGGGTGCTTTTCCCGGCAAGGTGGAGGAAGGTTTTCTGTTCGCGGGTGATCGCAGGGTTAAAGAGGTCCTCTGAGCTAAATCCGGTGAAGTGGCAGGCGGGGTGAAGTTGAGAAAAGATCTCGAGGGCGTGCTGGCTTTTGCAGAAGATGGCATCGAGGCGGGTGAGGTGGTGGAGATGCCGCTTGGGGAAGCGTTCTTGATTCGGGATGAGGATGTTTTTTTCAGCGGCTCCGAGCCAGCGGGGGAAGATGCGTTCTAGGAAGAGGTTGGCGCTGAAGTGCTTTTTTTGAGGGAGCCAGCGCCGGAGCGCGGAGATTCCTCTGCTATGGCTGAGGGTGACTTCATAGCCGGCGGCGCTGACGATTTCACGGATGATTGAGACATCACGATCAAGGCCGACGCCATTACTGCGGGCGATGATATTGAGGTGCTTAGGCATGAGGGTGGAGGGCTTCTCGGTAGTGGGAAATGGTTTGCTTGGCCATGATCCTTTTATGGAACTTGCTATCAATGAGGTGGTGGGCGTTTGTGGCAAGTTGTTTGGCGAGTTCGGGCTGGGCGATGAGTTTTAGGAGGGCGGTGCTGAGGGCGGCCTCATCTCCGATGGGTGCGAGGAGGCCGCTTTGGTGGTCTTCGATGAGTTCTGGAATGCCTCCGGCAGCGGTGGCGACGACGGGTTTTAGGCTGGCGAAGGCATCAAGAATGGAGCTGCCTAGGCCCTCTGACTGCGAGCTGGTGAAGAAGATATCGGCTTCCTGAAGGAGCTCGGGGATGTCTTGGCGGAAGCCTGCGAGGGTGACGTGATCATTTAGCTGGAGGGTTCGAATCTCGGCTTCGAGGGCTTGTTGAAGCGGGCCGGATCCGGCGATGAGGAAGTGGACGGGTGGTGACCCTGCGGGGAGTGTTTGGCAGACGCGCTTGGCTGTGCGGAGGAAGGTGAAGAGGTCTTTATCGTGGCTGAGGGCGGCGATGTTGAGGATGAGGCAGCTTTTCTTTGGGATCTGGAATGCTGCGCGAATTTCCCCGGAGCGGCTGATGTTTTTAAAGCGTTGTGGGTCGATCCCGTCATAGACGGTGACGATTTTTTCTGCTTGTTGGATCGCGGGGCGGAGGATCTGAGCTGCGGCATGGGAGACGCAGATGAAGCGCTTAATGGAGGTGTGATTATATTTCCAGGGTGTCGTGATTTTTTTCTTAACGGGGATGATGACCTTGCGGCTTACGATGAGGGGGGTGGGGTTCCCGAGGCTTGCTGAGATGATGGCGGCGTTTTGTGCGTGAGAGCTGTGGGCATGAATGAGGGAGATTCCTTGTTCGCGGCATAATTTTTTGATGCTGAGTGCGGCTGGAAGGCCTGCGAGTTTTCTGAATGAGAGACTGGTGTGTGGAATGGAGTGGTGGAGGCAGTGGCTTTCAAAGGCGGAGTCTTTTTGGCAGGCGACATGGATTTGGAGGCCGAGCTTGAGTGATTCCTCGATGAGGTAGGCGATTTGTTGTTCACCGCCGCGCCAGCTTTTTTCAGCACTGAGGTGAAGGATTTTGGTGAGCTTTGCGGAGGGATGACTCATGAGGGGAGGATGGGTGGAGGGGTGGAATTACTGTGAATCTTGTGACTGTGCGATTCTTTTTGGGCTGAGACTTGTGAGTGATGAGGGATTCGAGGGGGAATGGAATTGTCAATGTCTCCCTCTTCCGCCAGTTTACGCAGGAAAGTGAACGGCGGTAGGGAAGTTAAGATTGGAAAATTTAAGGGTGAGCTGTCTTCAGAATTTTGCGAGCGCTTTGAAGGGTGGTCTCCGGATGAATTGGCGGAGTTAATTGCGAGGGAGGAGGAGGGCTTGATCGCTGCGGGAAGACATCGGGTGGTGGTGTTGCCTTTTGAGTTGAGAGGGGGGGTGGTCCGTGTGGCTGTGAAGGCCTTTGGGAGGCAGGGGAGGTTAAAAGACCGCTATGATGCGCGGCGCGGGTCAAAGGCGGCGAGGTCATTTAGGGCGGCAGATTTTTTGACTCGTGGGGGAGCGGGAACGCCGACTCCGATTGGTTATCTGGAGCGCTGGGAGGGTGGAAGACTGGCGGAGAGTTATTATTTATCAGTGTATGTGGAGGGTCTTTTGTCTTTTAAGGATGAATTGGTGATGCTTTATCGGGAGGACCCGCGAACGGAGCGCTTGGTGAGCCTTTTGAGGCATGTTGCTGGGGCGATCCGAGCGATGCATGATGTGGGGTTTTGTCATCGTGATTTAGGGAATCAGAATATTGAACTGGAGCGTCCGCAAGCTGGGGAGATGTGGGGGCGGGTGTGCTTTATTGACCTGAACCGGGGGCGAATGAGGGAGGGTTTAAGCGCGGTGGAGCGAGCGAGGGATTTTGCGAGAATCCGGATCCCGGGGGCATTTTTTGATGTGTTTGTCGTGCTCTATTGGGGGGGGAGTGCCCCTAAGAGTTTTCTGAAGAAGATGGGTAAGATGCGCAGGCGTTTTCGGCGCTGGGAGGCGACGCGGAAGTGGCGGCACCCTTTTCGTAAATCTCAGCAGGGGCCGGGCTTACGGGAGATGAAGGCAAAAGATATCTGGGTGTGGGATGAGAAGACGGCGCAGGCCTCAGTGATGCTGAACCGGATGGAGCGGCAGCAGGCGCATTCAAAATCGAAGTATCTGAGTTTGGCGAAATCTGTTCTGAGTTCCGGGGGGGCAGTGTGGCGGAACTATGGTGAGCTTTTGCCGCAGGCGTTTTCTAAGCGGGTTTCGTTGGCTGGAAAGATCGGGATGAGTTTGGAGATGGCTGATCTTGATTTGGCCAAGCAGGTGGATTTTTTAGATGAGTTAGGAAAGATCCCAGTGTTGGTGCGTTTTTGTCATCATGAGGGGCGGGAGCAATGGGAGCGATCCTTGGAGGATTTGGCGAGAATCCATGCAAGGGGGCATGCTCTGCGGGTGGCGATTTTACAGGATCGCCGAGCGGTGCTGGAGCCTGATTCGTGGCGAGAGTTTCTGGAATGTGTTTTGCCGAACTGCGCGGAATTGGTGGAGGGTGTGGAGATTTGTCATGCGGTGAACCGCTCGAAGTGGGGAGTGCATTCGCCGGAGGAGCAGGCTCAGCTTTTGGAGCCGGTGGTGGATATTTTAAGGCGTTTTCCACAGGTGAAAGTCACGGGGCCAGCTTGTATCGATTTTGAGTATCACTTTGTCATTGCGGCTTTGGATAAAACTCCGAGGGGGCTGCGTTATGAGGCTCTCTCTCATCATCTTTATGTGGATCGCCGGGGTGCGCCGGAGAATAAGCAAGGGGTGTTTGGGGTGGTTGAGAAGTGCGCCTTATTGAGGGCGATCGCGAGGTATTCTCCTCATTGTGAGGAACGCGTGATCATTTCTGAGGTGAATTGGCCGGTGAAGGGAAGTGGGATTTATTCTCCGGTGGATGCGACTTTTATGTCGGCGGAGCAGCCGGAGAGTCAGCTCAATGTTTCGGAGAAAGATTACGGAAGTTTTATGCTCCGTTATCTCGTGTTGGCGCTTTGTTCAGGCTATGTGGATGAGGTTTATTGGTGGCGTCTCGTGGCCCATGGGTTCGGACTGGTTGATGAGCGGGCCGAAGGTGGCTGGCGGGCGCGGCCGGGTTTTGCGATGTTGAAATACTTCCTGGAGACGCTGGGGGACGCGACCTTTATTCAAAGGTTAGAGACTGAAGAGGATGTCTATGCTTTGCGTTTTGAAGTCTCCGATGGTGAGCTTGTGATGGGGTGGGTGAATGGGGGGAGGGCGGCGCCAAGTTGGTCGCTGGAGGGAGCTCAGTGCTACGATGCTTTTGGGAACGAGCAGGAGGCTGGGGAGTTAAGCGATGAGCCTTCTTACTTTTTTTTCCCAAGATCGAGAAGGAGCTGATCATCTGGAAAGTGAATCTCGGGGAATTTGTTTTTCAGGTAAGCGACGAAGCGGTTCCAGCGCCGGGCAATCTTAGCGTCAGCGAGGGGTCCGATGTAGTTTAGCAAAGGGATCGCAACTTTATCTCCGATGCCATCGACAATCATGGCGGAGGGGGGCTGATTTTTAGTGACTCGGATGAGGATGTTTTTCACGTGGAGGTCACTGATGATGATGCGATTTTGCAGCAGGTAGGTGGCGAGGCCGCGCAGTGCGGTAATGATTGCGCCCAGCATTTCTGGGTGTGCGTTGATGTAGTGGTCGAGGGTCTTTGAAACCGTTCCATCAGAATCCGTGATGCATTCATAAAGGTGGCCGGGGCCGAGGTCCGTCATGCAGGATCCGAGCATGTCAGAAACTTGGGCGAGGTTCTTTTTCTGAGCATGGAGTTTTTTGTAGTAGGAGACATCTGTGCTCAGGCGTTTTGCGGCTTTGGGATTAGAGGTGGCAATTTTGATGCAGAGGTCTGCCTGTTGGGGGTGGCGGTAGCAGTGCGCAAAGGCGCCGGAAGCGATATGCAGATTTTTTTCCTGCTCTTTGAGGAGGATGATGGATTGGCTCTGCATTGGCTTTTTGTTTTTTTAGCGACCTGCGGCAAGGGGCCTCAGTTGGTGAGCTGCGAGCTAGCTACGGCCGACTCCGTGGGTGATGAAGCCGATGTTTTTAAGGGCCTCTAGATCGAGGATATTACGGCCGTCGAAGACGAAGGCGGGCTTGAGCATTTTCTCGTAGATGCTCTTGTAGTTGAGGTCTTTAAACTCATCCCACTCGGTGAGGACGGCGAGAGCATGTGCGCTGTCGCAGGCTTCTTCGGCGGTCTGGGCGACGTGGACGAGGGGGTGGTTTTCTTGGATGCCGAGGTCAGCACAGATTTGAGCTTTGGAGACTTTGGGGTCGTAGATGTGGACTTCTGCTTGTTCTTCGAGGAGGTCTTGGCAGATGGAGATGGCGGAGGATTCGCGGGTGTCGTTGGTGTCTTTTTTGAAGGCGAAACCGAGGATCGCGATTTTCTTTCCGGCAACGGTGTTGAAGAGGGTCTGGACGATGCGTTTGACGAAGCGGCTGCGCTGGTAGTCATTCATTTTGATGACCTGTTCCCAGTATTCGGCGACTTCTTTAAGGCCGTAGTGTTCGCAAAGGTAAACGAGATTATAGACGTCTTTTTGGAAGCAAGATCCCCCAAAGCCGATGGAGGATTTTAGGAACTTGGATCCGATCCGTGAGTCGGTCCCGATGGCTGCGGCGACTTCGTCGACATTTGCCTCAGTCGCTTCGCAGAGGGCTGAGATGGCGTTGATGGAGGAGATGCGCTGGGCGAGGAAGGCGTTGGCAGTGAGTTTAGAAAGCTCGGAGGACCAGACGTTGGTGGTGAGAATTTTTTCGCGCGGGACCCAGCGGGCATAGACCTCGACGAGGGTCTGGATGGCGGCCTGTCCTCCTGGTGTTTCAGCTCCTCCGATGAGGACGCGGTCAGGGGCGAGGAGGTCTTCAATCGCGGTTCCTTCAGCGAGGAACTCAGGGTTTGAGAGGACTTCAAAGTTCACATTTGAGGGGCAGTTATCAAGGATCGTGCGGATCGTTTCGGCGGTGCGAACTGGGAGGGTAGATTTCTCAACGACGATTTTATCAGAAGTGGAAACCTCGGCGATTTTTCGCGCACAGAGTTCGATGTATTTCAGGTCGGAGGCTTTTCCTGCTCCGGTTCCGTAGGTCTTGGTGGGGGTGTTCACCGACATGAAGATGATGTCAGCTTCGGCGATGCTTTGGTCGACCTCAGTGGTGAAAAAGAGGTTCCTTCCCCGGGCTGCGGTGACTAATTCGTCGAGGCCTTTTTCGTAGATTGGGAGGTTTTCGCTATTCCAAGCGGCGATGCGCTCCTCATTGATGTCGACCACGGTGACCTGAATATCCGGGCACTTGTGGGCGATCATAGACATAGTGGGTCCTCCAACATAGCCGGCTCCGATGCAGCAAATTTTCATAGAAATAAATTAAGTAAAGTGAGATTAGGGGGCGGCGGAAACTGACAGGATTTGTGTTTTTAGCGAGAGCTTTTTAAGCCTAGCTGAGTGCTCTGGTGGACAGATATAGACGTCAGGGGCAACGGGGCCGCGCTGCTTGATCTCATCTAAAGCTTGCGTGAGGGTGGCGTCATCCAGCGAGAAATCGAGCGTGGCATTTTCTTGCGTGATGATGGATGCAGGGTGGGGGAGCGCGCCCGCTCCACCTACGAGGTTCACGAGTCTGAGCGGACGGGTGACGCCGCTATGCTCCGTATATTTATCGAGAAATTTAAGAGGATCTTTTCCTTGGATACGCCAGCGATCCTCAAACCAAAAGACATCAGCCGGGGAATGTCGCCATGCTTCTTCGAGGCTATTAGCACAAGCTTGAGCGGAAATTTCTGTGATTGGGGTGAAGCTGACTTTCCATTGGCAGGGGGATGTTGTTTCACAGATGAGTCGCATCAGCTGGGCCTTTGCGCGTTTCGCAATGAGATGAGGAAGCGGTGAGAGGGTGGTGGGGCGGCCGAAGAAGGTCCCTGCGATTCCGCGGCTTCCTACTCGCTGGTCCGCTAAGATTCCCATGCCGCCGCCGTCTCTGACAAAGCTGATGAGTCGATGTGTGGAGGCGTGTTTTGGGAAAAGTTGGAGCCCTCTTCTGGTGCGCCGATGCTCGACGATCTCATTGATGAGAGAGTTGTTTAGCGGGCGGTAGTGAGTTCCTACCGCCATTTTTTCTTTGGTTAGGAAAACCGCTTGCGCAAGGATTTCCCAATTTCCCATGTGCGGTGAGACGAGGACGATCCCGCCTTTTTCTGCCTCGATGAGTAGATCATCCAGCCCCTCAAAGCTGAGGTGTTTTAAAATTTCTTCATCGTTCAGAAAGGGGGTTCGCAAGGAGCACAAAAGATTGGCCCCGCAGCGCTCGAAGACCTCTCGGCTGAGGTTGTAAATTTCTTGAGCCGTCTTCTCGTCTCCGAAAGCGTAGGTGATATTACGGATCACCTGATCCCTGCGTTTCTTAAGCAGATGGTGCGCAATCCTCCCGATAAACTCACCGACCTTGTAACTCGTCTCCAGCGACATCAGCGCCAAGACTCCTTCGAAGGATCGGTATAAGACGAACTGGAGCCGATGGCTGATCGTGGGGGACGAGGTGCGATTCATGAAAAAATAGCGGGAACAGGGCTGGGGAAGATCTCTAGCAGTGAAGAAAGTCGATGTTAAGGATCAAAATTCGACAAGCTCACCTGCTCAAGAGTTTCTTGAAAACTCCTCATCGTAAGAGTGCGACATGATGACGCTCGTGGCGGCGCGGATCGCGTCACTTTGGCGCGCGCGATGGGGAGGGCTGTCGTTTTTTCCTTCTATTTACGACCTTTTAGGAAGTGGCACGCAAGTTGCCATTCTTTTGGCAAAAGCGGTCCTAGCGTCAGCTCGGACCTTTTAAGATCTAAAGAATAACTAGAAATAAAATCATGGCTAAAATCCTCGGAATCGATCTCGGAACCACCAACTCCTGCATGTCTGTCATGGAGGGTGGAGAAGCAAGCGTTCTTGAAAACTCGGAAGGCGCCCGCACCACTCCTTCAGTGGTCGCTTTTGCAAAAAATGGCGAGCGCCTCGTCGGTCAGGCCGCCAAGCGCCAAGCCGTCACAAACGCTAAAAATACCGTCTTCTCTGCGAAGCGGCTCATCGGGCGTAAATTTGACGAACTCACTGACGCAGATAAGCGCGTTCCTTATAATATCGTTAAGGCTGACAACGGTGACGCTCACATCGAGGTGGAAGTTGAAGGAGAAAAGAAGGTCTTCTCCCCACAAGAAATTGCCGCCATCATTCTCGGGAAATTAAAAGCAGACGCCGAGTCTAAGCTGGGTGAAACCATCACGGAGGCAGTCATCACCGTTCCTGCCTACTTTAATGATTCCCAGCGTAACGCGACTAAGGCTGCGGGAGAGATCGCGGGCCTGAAAGTCCGCCGTATCATTAATGAGCCCACCGCTGCCTCGCTCGCATACGGGCTAGACTCTAAGACCGATCAGCAAGTCGCCATTTATGACCTCGGTGGCGGCACCTTCGATATCTCAGTTCTGGAAATCTCCGATGGCGTTTTCGAGGTTCTTGCAACCGATGGTGACACTCAGCTTGGAGGTGATGATTGGGATAATGCCCTGATTGATCACATCGTAGCAGAATTCAAAAACAGTGAAGGCATTGATCTCTCAGGCCAGCCCGATGCTCTTCAGCGGATTAAAGAAGAGGCCGAGAAAGCAAAAATTGCCCTCTCCTCATCTCAGAATTACGACTTAAACCTCCCCTTCATCACAGCTGATGCCACCGGGCCAAAGCACATTCAGTTAGAGCTCTCCCGTAATAAGCTCGAGCAGCTGACTGATCACCTTTTCGAGCGCACCAAGAAGCCCGTCACCGACTGCCTGAAGGAAGCTGGCGTCAGTGCTGGTGAGCTTGATGAACTGGTCCTTGTCGGTGGAATGACCCGCATGCCTCGTGTTGTCGAGACCGCTAAGGAACTCGCCAGTAAGACCCCTCACCAAGGAGTGAATCCTGATGAAGTGGTCGCCATCGGTGCCGCGATTCAAGGTGGAGTTCTCCAAGGGGACGTGAAAGATGTGCTCCTTCTCGATGTGACTCCGCTCACCCTCTCAATCGAGACGGAAGGCAGCCGTGCCACCGCCATGATCGAGCGCAATACCACCGTTCCCGTGAAGAAATCACAGGTCTTCTCCACTGCGGCGGATAACCAACCAGCCGTCGATATCCGCATCTGTCAGGGCGAGCGCCCGCTCTTCGCTGATAACAAATTACTCGGTAACTTCCAGCTCTCGGGGATCGATGCCGCTCCTCGTGGCATGCCCCAGATCGAGGTCACCTTCGACATCGATGCCAACGGAATCCTCCACGTCTCCGCAAAAGATAAAAACTCTGGAAAGGAGCAAAAAATCTCCATCGAGGGCTCGAGCGGACTTTCAGAAGAAGAGATCGAGAAAGCCAAGCGCGAAGCTGAAGCTCACGCTGATGAAGATAAAAAGCGGGCCGAGGCAGTGGATACTAAGAACAAAGCTGAGTCCATGGTCTACCAAGTTGAAAAGCAAATCACTGAGCTTCCTGAGGAAGCCCCAGCAGAGCTTAAGGAAATGCTCACTAGCAAGCTGGATGCCGTAAAAGGCGCCCTCAAGGCAGATGACCTAGACCTAATTAAATCCACCACCGCTGAGCTTGAGAGCTCCCTTGGCGAACTCGCCCAAGCTGCCCAAGCCGCTGGGGCTGAAATGCCCGATATGGGAGGAGCTCCAGACGTAGAGCCTGCGGGTGATGCCGATGCGGAGCCACGCCAAGCCAAAGGAAAAGTCGTCGACGCTGAAGTGGTAGATGCTGACGCTGAAACCTCAGAAAAATAAACCAGCTCTGCTCACTGAAATTTCAGGGGAAAGATCCCCTTAAGAAGAACAAACACGAAAAGCAATTTCTCCCACCGCTTGGTGGGAAAACAAAACCACAAAACAAAACCACAAAACAAACCAACAAAAATAACATGTCTAGTATCAAACCACTCGGAAACCGCGTTCTCGTAAAGCGGCTCGAAGCAGAAGCCGTCTCCGCCGGGGGCATCGTCCTTCCTGACTCCGCTCAAGAAAAACCCCAAGAAGCTGAAGTCACCGCACTCGGCACTGGCGGGACTGATGAGAATGGCAAGGAAATTGTCTTTGACGTCAAAGTCGGCGATAAGGTCCTCATCTCAAAATACGGCGGCACTGACGTAAATGTCGGTGGCGATGAACAACTCATCCTCTCCCAGTCTGACATCCTCGGTGTCATCACTGACTAAGCTCACCAGAGCTCCCAAATTCTAAGAACTAATAACCTAATTACCCAGTAACTAATACGATGGCTAAACAACTCCAATTCGACGAAGCAGCACGTCAGGCCCTCCTCAGAGGGGTCGAAAAGCTCGCCCGTGCCGTAAAGGCAACTCTCGGACCATCCGGTCGTAACGTCATACTTGACAAGAAATTCGGCTCTCCCACCGTCACTAAAGACGGGGTCTCAGTCGCCAAAGAAATCGAGCTTGAGTGCCCCTACGAGAATATGGGCGCACAACTCATCAAGGAAGTGTCCTCTAAGACTTCCGACATCGCAGGTGATGGAACTACGACAGCTACCGTACTTGCCGAGGCCATCTACAAGGAAGGTCTCCGTAACGTCACCGCCGGTGCTAATCCCATCAGCCTTCAGCGCGGGATTCTGGAGGCTTCTAAAGCGATCGTCGCTAAACTTGCTGAGATTTCCAAAGAAGTCTCCGAGTCTAAAGAGATCGCCCAAGTTGCCACTGTTTCCGCAAACTGGGACCAAGAGATCGGCGGTATCATCGCCGAGGCCATGGACAAGGTTGGTAAAGACGGCACCATCACGGTTGAAGAGGCGAAAGGCATCGAGACCACTCTCGATGTTGTCGAGGGAATGCAGTTCGACAAGGGCTACCTCTCTCCCTACTTCGTGACCGATCCAGACACCATGGATTGTAATCTCGAAAGCGCCTACATCCTCATCCACGAGAAGAAAATCTCGAACCTTAAGGACCTCCTCCCAGTGCTCGAGAAGATTGCCAAAACTGGCAAGCCTCTCCTCATCATCGCGGAAGACGTCGAGGGAGAAGCACTCGCTGCTCTCGTCGTTAATAAGCTTCGTGGCACTCTTAATATCGCAGCGGTAAAGGCACCTGGCTTCGGAGATCGCCGTAAGGCCATGCTCGAAGACATCGCAGTTCTCACTGGTGGTCGCTGCATCACTGAGGACCTCGGCATCAAGCTTGAGAACATCGAGCTAGAGGACCTCGGCGAAGCAAAGCGCGTCACGATCGGTAAAGAAGAGACCGTCATCGTAGAAGGTGCTGGTGGCTCTGAAGCCATCTCTGGCCGCGTGAACCAGATCCGTAAGCAAATTGCAGACACCACTTCTGACTATGATCGTGAGAAGCTTCAAGAGCGTCTTGCCAAGCTTGCTGGCGGTGTTGCTGTCATCAACGTCGGTGCCGCAACTGAGTCCGAGATGAAAGAGAAGAAGGCCCGCGTTGAAGACGCCCTTCACGCCACCCGCGCTGCGGTTGAAGAAGGCATCGTCCCAGGAGGTGGAACCGCTCTCATCCGCGCGACCTCACAAATTGGTGACCTTGGTCTCTCTGGAGACGAGGCCACTGGTGCCAGCATCATCATCTCCGCGATTGAGGCACCTCTTCGCCAGCTCTCTGCGAACGCGGGGCTCGAAGGCGCGCTCATCGTCGAGAAAGTGAAAAATGCTTCTGGTAACGAAGGCTACAACGTCGCTTCTGGCGAGTATGTGGACCTTATCGAAGCTGGTGTGGTTGACCCAACCAAGGTGACTCGTTCTGCCCTTCAGAACGCTGCATCCATCTCTGGTCTCATGCTCACCACTGAAGCTCTCATCACCGACATCCCTGAGCCCGAGCCCGCTGACGCAGGTCACGGACACGACCACGGCGGAATGGGCGGCATGATGTAAATCGCCTCTCAAGAGAAAATCTTAACAAGCCGGGCAGGGAAACTTGCCCGGCTTTTTTGTGGAAAAATTTCGGGAATAAACAAATTTTCAACTTTTGGAATAAGCTGCCCATCTCTCCCTTCTCATAGTCGTAATTATGAAAGCACTATCAAAAATAACTCGCCAATTCACCGCCTCCCTCGTCCTCACCTTCTTCTCCCTTGCAGGGCTTGGACTGGCTCAGGCTGAAAAACTCAACTCGGGAACTTGGCAGAAAAAAACCTACTCCGCCGCAGGGAACTGGGCGATTGAGTCAGAAGGGGAGCAAAAATTTCTCATCATCAATAATCTTAAAACGAAATCTGGCCCAAACTTGACCCTCTTTCTCTCCCCACTCTCGGCATCGCAAGTGAAGGGGAGCAACGCCACTCAGGGATCCTTGAAGCTTGCGCTTCTGCCAAGTCATCGCGGTAGCCACAAGATCGCCCTGCCAAGAGGCACTGATCTGTCACGCTTTCAATCCGTCCTAATCCATTGCGAGAAGTTCTCAAAGCTCTGGTCTGCTGGACAACTTTAAATTTCATATGTGTTGTTAGTGGAAAAGCCGGACTGCTCTTTCAAAGAGCGTCCGGTTTTTTCGTGCTGCGGACTGGGCGTGTTACGCCGCCTTGTTGAAATCTTGAAATCTTGAAATCTTGGCATCTTCTCAGATTCGTAGAGAGTAAGACATGCTTTGGTTTCTCGGAGTTCTCGCCGTCTTGTTCATTCTTCGCCTCGTCTTCTTCAAGGGGCCGATGGTTCCAGTCGTGAGCGAGATCCCGCGTGGGATTCTCGACATGCACTGCCACACTGCAGGCTTTGGAGCGGGGGAAAGTGGTGCGCGGGTTTCGCGGACCTTGCGAGAGAGTTGGAAGTTTAAGCTCTACCTCAAAATCTTCGGCACAAGCGAAACTGAGCTCACCGAAAAAGGTGACGGCCGCGTGATGCAGATCATTGCCGACTCAATCCGAGGGTCGGAGTATGTCGAGGATGCCGTCATTCTCGCGATGGATGCTCCTTATGATGCTCAAGGGAAACTCGATGAGGATGCTCTAGAGGTTTTCGTCCCCAATCGCTTTGTTGGAGAAGAAGTCAAAAAACATAAAGCCCTTCACTTTGGTGCCAGCGTCCATCCAAACCGAGAGGATGCGCTGGAAGAGCTGGAATGGTCCAAGTCCAATGGCGCAGTCTTCGTGAAATGGCTTCCCAATATTCAAGGAATCGATCCCTCCAACGAACGCTACCGCGACTACTACCTCAAGCTTGTGGAACTCGACCTTCCGCTCCTCACGCACGTGGGCGATGAGGATTCCTTTTCTAAAACCGATAATGCCCTCGGAGATCCCAAGCTCCTCAAGTTCGCCCTCGATTGTGGCGTTCGCATCATCGCGGCTCACGTGGCGAGCTCTGGCGAACGGGAAGGGGAGGAAAACATTGAGTGTCTTCTGAAAATTATGCCGACCTATCCCAATCTCTTCGCCGATCTTTCCACGCTAACACAGTTCAACCGTGCCAAGTATTTTCCTCAGGTCCTCAACGATGAACGACTGAAAGGCCGCGTGATGTATGGTACTGATTACCCTCTCACGAATACCCCTCTTGTCACCGCTCTCCAATTTCCTCTACGCCTCACCCTCAAACAAATGTGGGAGATCGTGCGGACTAGAAATTCCTGGGACCGCGATGTGAAGCTGAAAGCAGCTCTCGGTTGTCCCAAAGAGGTCTTCGAGTTAAGCCGGACTTTTCTTGCTTTGGCAGAGTAGGAGGGTGAAGAGATGTCGTAAAAATCACACCTAGGCTGTAAAATCTTCAACGGCTAAACCGCTCTGACGGATGATGGAACGAAGCGTTCCTGTCTTCAGTTCTTTATGATTTGGAACTGGGACCGTGATGGTTGAGTCGACTAAAGCCTTCTGCATGATGATGTGGCTCCCACGCTGTCTCACCTGCTCGAAGCCGTGTGAAACAAGGATCTTGCAAACAGCTTTTCCAGATAGAACTGGAAGACTAGGCAACTTCCACCTCCAGTGATGAAATGAATGACTCGCTCGACATCCTTTGAGAAATCTCGTTAGGAGAGGCGCATTCGAAAAAGAGTTCAACTGCCTCTACGAGATTTTTCTTAGCCTCTTCGACCGAATCCCCTTGAGAGGCTACATCGACTTCAGGGCAAAGGCCAACGAAGCCGGAACCCTCTCGAGTAAACAAAGCTGTTAGTGATTTAGTCATGCCGAAACCTAGCACAATGATTGATTCGAGCGCAAGGGGAGGAATTTACAGGAGCTTCAATGTAATCCTTCACGTCGATAACTTCACAGTGCCAAGGTTCCGGATCAATTTCTGATGCGCATGTGGAATCCCGTGAATTTGTAACGTTTCTCCAATTGTTCCAGCGAGAGTAATTCTCGACCTTCCAAGGGGTCTCCGACAATGAAGTGCTCTCCTTCTTGTCCAAGAACGGGGATAAAGTGGCCGATGGAACCGAGCTGAACGCCCACGACAGCGGGGAGGCCATCTTCAGGGGTGAATCCTTGCGTGAAAGCGAAGTCGACCTCACATCCACGGGATCTTGCGGCCCTTGCCAAATACCAAGCTTCCGTTCCGCCGGCGTAGGAGTGAGCTTCTTTCGCGAGTTTGGCCTCGCTCACCTCGATTCCGAGTCCTTTCAGAATGGTCGCGGTCGAGGCTGCTCCGCAGGTCGTTGGAGTGCTCTGAAGGCAAACCTCGCCATCCCATTCTTCCTGGAAAGTATCCGCTGGAATCGGCCCAATGAAGGGTTTGATAATCGGAGCAATCGAGAAGGCGGCGAGACCTAGCAGCGGGAGAACAAGAATGACTCGCGGCAAAAGGGTGGCAACAAATCCTCCGGCAAGTCCGATCAAGACAATCAGAAGTTCTGTTCCAGTAATGCTACGGAACTGGTAATACCAACTCGGTTCCGGAAAAATGTGTGCGTAATACGCCGCAAAACTTGCGCCGGGAATTGCGGCTATTGATGCCAAGAGAGCAAAAAGAAGGCGCTTCTTAAGTGGTGCATTTTTGGCACAACGGTAGACCACGAAGAAGGCCGTAAATGCCAGAATCGTGGAGATGACGCCGAGCCAGTTAAGGTTCATTTTTTAGGGGGTGTCTGAGTCCCGCGACTGGGGGTTCTCCTTCGATTCCTGAGCCGCAACGGGCTGTTCTGCCTTGGTTGTTTGGAGCCACGTTGCTGCGCTGTAAACCTTGTCGAATTCTTTCGGCTTCCGGTCGGGGTAATACTCAAACACTCCAGCGCCATAGTCTCGTAACCATCGGAAGGATTCCTTTTCTTTTCGTGTGTTGAGGTCGTTGGCGATGAGCTGAAACTGGTTGGGGTGGTTGCCAAAGGCTTCGCCGACGAGAGCCATCTTGAGGTAGCTCATCGCTCCGTCTGTGCGCAAGTTGAGAAGTTCGCGTAGCTGCGTCTCTGCTGGATCATTCTCGAAGGATTGGCTGCGGGCGAAAAGCACCTTCTCGGAGCCTACCAGGGTCTCATCGCACGATACTAGAGCAGCTGTAATTAGGAGACATTGGATCAGGCTCTTCATTTCTCGGCAGAGAGGTATTTATTAGTAGGCTGTTCGAGGAGGTTATCTCAAAAAAAATTTAATCGGGGAATGTTTAGCGACTTTGTCTTTGGATCAAGGAGAATTGAGTGGGACCGAAAGCTGGAGCTTTCGGCTACGCCGCTAGTCTGGCCACGGAGCGGTGGCGTCTCACCACCGGATCTTGCGAAGCGAAGGCGGCGGGACGCCGTCACTCCGTGTTTCTCGTGATCTACTTTTTCTTCACAGGAAAGTCGGCCTGCGTATACATTTGGCCGGGTGAGCGGTCTTTGGTCTGCTTGCGGATCCGTGCCACGGTGGCGGCCGTGACTTGTGGGGCGCGGTTGCTCCAGTTTGCTCGAATGAAGGTGGCGATGTCGGCGATGTCTTGATCCTTGATGCTGGGGTTCTGTCCTAGTCCGGGCATGGCAGCGAGAGGAGTGAAGTCTTTGCCGTTGATTTTAATAGGACCGGTGAGGCCGTGAAGGAGGATTTTCACCAGACGGCCTTGGCTCCCGGTGACCCAGTTGGAGCGATCGAGCTGTGGGCCTAGGTTTTCTAGCCCGGCTCCATCTGCGCCATGGCAGCCGATGCAAGCGTTGGCGCTAAAGAGTTTTTTCCCCCGATGGAAGGAGGTGAGATGTTCGCCTTGGAGCAAGGTGGCGGGATCGATTTCGTCCTGCGGGCCTCGCTGTGATTCGGCGAGCAATTGGTCGAAGGTTTTTTCACTGAAGCGGCCTTGATTCACTTCGGAGAAGAGGGGGGCATTTTCGGAGAGACCAGAGATGGCGGCTTCTTTGAGGAAGTCGACTTTGGGATGGTCCTGCAAGAGGGAAATAAGGGCGTCTTGTGCTTCAGGCAGGGGAATGGCGGCAAGAACGCGCGCTTGGTAAGGCAGCGTCATGGGCTTGGCCGGAAGTTTGGCGACGGTGGAGGCGAGCTTTCGCAGTTCAGAATCTGAGAGAGAAAGGGCGGCGTAGAGGGCGGAGGAGATGAGTTCATCATCCTTGGTGGAATCCAAAAGATGGCTGAGGTGATCGGCCTTGAGTGCGCCGAGTCCCTCGAGGGTCCAGATGAGGTGAATGGTGGTGAGCTTGTCATGACGGTGGCTCACGAGGGAGGCGCTCAGCGGAGCGGGATCGATCTTGCGGGCGATGAGTTCGGCTTGTGAGAGGTCACGCACTTCCCCGATGGGGCTGCCGAGGTTTTTCATGAGGGTGTTTGTCTCTGCTTTGGTGAGGTCTGGCACTTTTGCGATGGGCTGATCGGCGGCGCGGATGCGGTAGATGCGGCCGTGGCCGAAGCCGGGGCCCTCGAGTCCACGGCTGAGGGTCTGCTCACGGAGGTAGGTCGTCATGTAAGTGCGGTGCTGGATGATGCCGTGATACATGTCGAGGAGGTAGAGTGAGCCATCCGGTGCGTTGTAAAGATTGACGGGGCGGAAGCGCTCATCAGTCGAGGTGAGGAAGTCGCGATTCTCGAGCGGGTGAGAGCCGCTGAGTTGGCCGTCCCGCGTGTCTACCTTGATCATTTTTACGAGTTGGGCGGCGGATTCACAGACGAAGGCGTGGCCTTGATATGGGGCTGGGAAATTGTTCCCTCGATAGATCACGGGACCACAGGCGCCGGTGGCATTGATGAGTTTAAAGCTGACGGGGTCGAGGGTGTCATCCTCGTATCCATTGAGGGTGGAGATGTAGGCGCGGTTGATCCCGGGAGTGACGCGGCCGGGATAGACTCGGTTATCACCGGCTTTCCCTGAGATGCTTTTTTTCATTTTCACGGTCTCATTGCCGAGAAGGAGATTTGGTAAAACGCGGTCTCCAATGAGGAGCGTGCTATTAGAGTTATGAAAAATACGGCCTAAATCATCGTGGGAAATTCCCCATTGCCCCCGCATGTGGGTGCTTTCTTTCATGACCTTATTTTCCCCGGGGATGAACTTAAAGCGGACCTTCGACTTGGCGTTATACATCCAGTTGTCGATGTTGGTCATCAGGCCGTTCGTTTTGTGTTCGACATTCGAACCGACTGCGTATTCGGGATCGACGACGACGGGCTCGGCAGTGGGTTGGTCTCCATCACTGGCGACGAAGTAGAGCTTATCTTGATCACCATAGAGAATGCCGCCGGGGACTATCGCGATGGAGCGGGGGAGGACGAGTTGATCGAGGAAGGTGCTGCGCTTGTCCGCTTTGCCATCGCCATTGGTGTCTTCGAGGATGGCAATACGGCCGGTGGGCTTGTCCTCGTCCGTGCCGTCGATGTTGGGCATGTAGCCACGCATTTCGCAGACCCACATGCGGCCGGAGGCGTCGAAGGTGAGGGCGACGGGTTTCTCGATGAGAGGCTCGGCTGCGACGGCCTCGATGACGAAGCCTTTCTCGATCGTAAAGGCCTTGAGCGCTTCATCAACACTCAGAACGGGCGCGGGTGGGATCAGTTCCTCGGGAACGATCTTGCCCATGGCGTCATGCCCTTTCCGGTCGCCTTGCTGGGCGAAGGCGCTTGTCGCTGTGATGGCAGTGATCAGGAAGAACTGGGCAAAATGCTTCATACGCCCATAAATACGCCCGTAAATAGCGATTACTACCGAATTTTTGCCAAAAATGGGCTTATTTTTCAGATTGTTGCATGCATCAAAGAGCCGTTTCTCTTCCTGAGAGGGAGGATTGAGGTGATTTGGTGCTGGGAATGAGCCTTGTTTCTAAATGTGCCCACGCTGATCAAAATTGCTACGCCATCACGCCGTCGGCGTCTTCGTGTTGCTGTTCGGCTTGCTCGAGGTCGTATTTCTCTTTGGCAATGACGCGGATGAGTTTTGGGAGGCTGCCTTCCCAGTCGGCGAGGAGTTCCTTAGCGCGTGGGGAGCCTGTTTTCTCAGCGTGTTGCTCGATGAGATCTTTCATCTCGGCGATGTCTTGCTCGCGCTTGACGGGGCGGGCCACGACCATCTCAGGGTTGAGGCGGCTTTGGAATTTCCCATCAATGTCGTAGATGTAAGCGGTTCCACCGGACATTCCGGCTCCGAAGTTTTTCCCGGTGATTCCGAGAATGACGGTGAGGCCATTGGTCATGTATTCGCAGCCGTGATCGCCAACGCCTTCGCAGACGGAAGTGGAACCAGAGTTCCGCACGCAGAAGCGCTCACCGGCGCGACCATTGACGAAGAGCTTGCCGCCCGTCGCTCCGTAGAGGCAGGTGTTCCCGACGATGGAGTTCTCGGCGGCAACGAAGTCGGAACAAATATCAGCAGGTGGGCGGACGATGATTTCGCCGTTGCTCATGCCTTTTCCGACGTAGTCGTTTCCTTCACCAATGAGGGTGAGCTTGATGCCCCCGCAGAGGAAGGTGCCGAAGGATTGGCCAGCGGAGCCGCGGAAGGTGAGGTCGATCATCTTGGCGGAGAGGCCGTGGTTTTCGAAGACCTCGGCGACGCGACCAGCGGTGCGGGTGCCAATATTACGGTCGGTATTCACGACGGAGTATTCTTTGACAAAAGGCCCTCGGTCCATGAGTCCGGAAGTGGGATTGTCATCCGGGCCCGCGCCTGTGTGAGCGGCGAGGTCTTTGAGGATTTCTAGATCCAGCGCGGGTTTATGAATTCCATCATTCCGGTCGAGGGTGCAGGTGCGCACGGCCTGATCATCTGCCTTGTCAGCGAGGACGGCGGAGAGGTCAAGGGTGTGGGCCTTGGGGTGATCTGGGACTTCGCGCTGTTCTAGGAATTTGGCAGGACGGCCGATGAGCTCGTTGAGAGTGCGGACGCCGAGGGTGGCCATGATTTCACGTGCTTCTTCCGCGACGCCCATCATGAAGTTTACGACGTGATCTGGGCTGCCTTTAAATTTGGCGCGCCACTTAGGATCGGTGGTGGCGACTCCTACGGGGCAATTGTTTAAGTGGCACTTGCGGACGTAAACACAGCCCATCGCGATCATGGCGATGGTGCCGAAGTTCATCTGCTCTGCACCTAGGATGGCGGCGATGATGACGTCCCGCCCGGTGCGGAGTCCGCCGTCAGTGCGGAGGGTGACGTTATTGCGGAGTTTATTCATCATGAGGACTTGGTGAGCCTCTGAGATGCCGAGCTCCCATGGAAGTCCGGCGTGCTTCGTACTTGAGAGGGGAGAGGCGGCAGTGCCGCCATCGTGACCCGAGATGAGGATATTATCCGCGCTTGCTTTAGCGCATCCTGCCGCGATGGTGCCGACTCCGGACTCGGAGACAAGCTTCACTGTTACTTTGGCGCGTGGGTTCACTTCCTTGAGGTCATGGATGAGCTGGGCGAGGTCCTCGATGGAATAGATATCGTGATGGGGCGGGGGTGAGATGAGCTGGACCCCGGGCTGCGTGTTGCGCAGCCGAGCGATGAGGGCATTCACCTTATGGCCGGGGAGTTGGCCACCTTCGCCGGGCTTGGCGCCCTGTGCCATTTTGATTTCAAGCTCATCGGCATTGACGAGGTAGTGAGCGGAGACTCCGAAGCGACCGCTGGCGATTTGCTTAATATAAGAGCGGGCGTGATCGCCATTTGGGTAAGGTTTGAAGCGGCGTGGATCTTCTCCGCCTTCTCCGGAGTCTGACTTGCCGCCGATGCGGTTCATGGCGATGGCGAGAGTTTCGTGAGCTTCGGGAGAAAGCGCACCCATGGACATCGCGGCGGTGGTGAAGCGTTTTACGATTTCCTCGGCGGGCTCAACATCATCGAGAGCGACGGGGGAGGCAGGAACCTTGAATTCAAGGATGTCTTTAATCGTGATGGGATCGTTTTCGAGGGTGACCTTCACGTAGTCATCGTAGTCTTCCTTTTTGCCGGCGCGGACGAAGGTGTGGAAGTTCTTGATGACATCGGTGGTGAGGGCATGGGCCTCTCCAGATTTCCGATAGCGATTGTAGCCGGGGTCACCGAGATTGAGGGGCTGGCCATCCTCTGCTTCAGCTTGGAAGGCGGCGCGGTGACGGATGAGGGATTCCTCGGCGATCTCGCGAAAGCCCACTCCGCCGATGCGGGAATGAACTCCGGTGAAGGCGTATTGCACCACTTCTTTTCCGACTCCGAGAGCCTCGAAGATCTGCGCACCTTGGTAGGAGTTCAGCACGGAGATGCCCATTTTAGACATGATTTTCAGGAGGCCTTTTTCGAGCGCCTTTCGGTAGTTCGTCATGGCGGTCTCGGGGGTCATGTCTTCTCCGAGTTTTTTCTTGTGATCGGTGGCTACGACTTGGCGCACCGTGGAGTAGCCGAGGTAGGGGCAAACGGCGGTCGCGCCGAAGCCGAAGAGGCAGGCGATCTGGTGCGTATCGCGGGCTTCTCCGGTGTCGATGACGAGGGAGGCACGCAGGCGTTTGCGGCAGCGGTTTAGGTGGTGATGGACAGATCCGGTAGCGAGCAGGGATGGGATGGGGACGCGCTCAGCGGAGGTGGCGCGGTCAGAGAGGACGAGGACTTCGATCTTTTCGTTCACGGCTTCTTCTGATTCCGAGCAGATGCGATCGAGCGCTTTCTTCAGCCCGGGCTCTCCTTCAGAAGCGGGCCAAGTGATGTCGATGACTCTGCTGCTGAAGCCGTGCTCCTGCCGCTTGATGATGGTTTCTAATTCTTGTTCGAAGAGGATGGCGGACTTTAGATGGAGGATGCGAGCGTGTTCGGCTGTCTCGTTGAGGAGGTTTTGTTCTGGGCCAAGTCCTGCTCCGAGGGTCATCACGGCCCATTCGCGGATTGGATCGATCGGAGGGTTGGTCACCTGAGCGAAGAGCTGCTTAAAGTAGGTGAAAAGAAGGCGTGGGTAGCGTGAAAGCGGAGCGAGAGGGATGTCATCTCCCATTGAGAAGACGGCTTCTTGTGCGCCTTTGATCATGGGTGGGAAGACCATGTCGAGGTCCTCGGCGGTGACTCCGTGAGTCACTTGCTGGCGTGAGAGGCTGAGGGGATCAAAGTCCTCGGTGGGGACGATGGCGTCATCAGAGGTGAAGGATCTGAGGTCGACGCGGTTTTCATCGATCCACTTCGCGTAAGGTTTTTGGGCGGCGAGTTGTTCTTTAATTTCTTTATCGAGGAGGAGCTCGCCTGTTTCGGTATCGGCGGAGAGCATTTGCCCGGGACCGAGGCGCCCGCGATGGGTGATTTTCGCATCAGGGAGGGCGACGGCGCCGGACTCCGAGCCGATGTAGAGGAGTCCGTCTTCAGTGAGGGTGTAGCGTGAGGGGCGGAGACCATTGCGGTCTAGTCCAGCGCAGAGTTTACGGCCATCTGTGAAGCAGAGGCCGGCCGGGCCATCCCAGGGCTCAGAAAAGGAGCGGATGTAGCTGTAGAAGGCGCGGACTTCTTCTGAGATTTCTTGATCGTAGCGGAAGGCGGGTGGCACGAGCATGCACATTGCGTGTTCAATGCGCCGTCCTGAGAGGACGAGTAGTTCTAAGGCGTGATCGAGCGAGGATGAGTCGGACTCATCCTCGAGCATGAGGTTCTTGAGCAGCTCGACATCGTCTCCCCAGACTTCGGATTCGAAGAATTCCTCGCGTGAGGCCATCCAGTTCCGATTGCCGCGAACGGTATTAATTTCGCCGTTATGGCACATCATGCGGAAGGGTTGTCCGAGGGGCCAAGCGGGGAAGGTATTGGTAGAAAAGCGCTGATGGTAGAGTGAGATGCCGGTTTGGAAATCGGAGTCCTGAAGGTCTGCGTAAAAGGCGCGCAGTGTGGCTGGCATGGCGAGCCCTTTATAGCTGATGAGGCGGCTGGAAAGAGTGGGGATGTAAAAGGCGGCTTCTTTGGTGAATTCACGCTCGATTTCCCGGCGGACTAGGTAGAGGAGCCGCTCGAAGTGGTCGGCATCTACTTCAGTGGGGCGGCTGATGAGGAGGTGGGTGATTTCGGGCTGCGTGAGGCGGCCTAGCTCCCCGAGTTCATCTGGGTGCACGGGGACTTCTCGCCAGCCAATGAAGGGGATCTGGCGCTTTGTGAGGACGGACTCGGTGAAGGATTTTATATTTTTAGAGATCCCTTCTGGGAGGAAGAAGACGCCTACGCCGAGGTCAGCGGCCGGGCCTTGATAGCCGAAGGCGGCGGCGGCTTTGGCGAAGAGAGGGCGGGGGATCTGGCAGAGGACTCCGGAGCCATCGCCCGTTTTCATGTCGGCATCGACCGCGCCGCGATGCGTCATGTTACAAACGGAGGTGAGAGCGTAGTCGATGATGTCGTAAGATTTCTCACCTCTTAAATTTGCGATCGCTCCCATTCCGCAGTTGGCGGTCTCGTTACTCCATTGGTGGAGAGTTCCGGATGAGTCTGGGGTGTGGCGTGGATCGTAAAATTTCATGGTCAAAAAAGAATTGGGTGAGAAGGGAGGAATGGGAAAAAGGAGAGCAGAAAGTGTGCCTCAGAGAGGGGGTGAGAGGGTAAGGTGAGGTGGGGTAAGTTGCCAAGTGGAACTTGCTCAGCTCCTTAGGATGAAAAATTATGAATTTTTTTGGAGGGCTGGCGTCATAAGGAGGTCATGTCAGCACTGGTCCGCGTATTCTTTGCCCTTTTAGGTTATTTTCTCCTGTTAAACAGTGTTGCGAAGAGTGAGGAAAATTTGGAGAAGGTGGAAGATGTGAGTGAGGGGCTGGCGTCTCCGGTCCTAAGTTTTTTAGAGGAGGTCACGGCCTTGGTCTGCTGAGATCGGTGAGAGGGCTGAGAGTCTCCGGGCTGGCCTCGTGCTTTAGCGGCGGCGGCTGAAGCGCTGGCCGGGCTGCGCTTGGACGAGGTTCCGGAGTTCGAGTTTCATGAGGATGACGGAGATTTTATGAGCGGGGAGCTGGGTTTTCTCGATGAGTTCATCGATCGTTTGCTCGGAGCTGTCTAGGGATTTGAGGGTCTGATTTTCTTCGTCGCTGAGGTCGAGGTAGGTTTCGGCGGGGCGGGGTTCTTGATCAGGTGGGGTGGGGAAATTAAGGTGACTGAAGTCATCGAGGATTTGGGAGCCGTCGGTCACGAGAGTGGCACCATCGCGGATGAGGTCATGACAACCGCTGGAGCTGGGGCGATCAATGGGGCCGGGAATGGCGTAAATCTGACGGCCGATTTCGTTCGCCATGTTGGCGGTGATGAGGGAGCCGGAGCGGGAGGGGCACTCGACGACGAGGAGGGCGCGGGACCAGTGGGCTACGATGCGGTTACGCTGTGGAAAGGTCTGGCGATCGGGCGGGGTTTGGAGGGGGAATTCTGAGATGATGGCGCCATGTCCACTGGCGATTTTTTCGGCGAGGGCGAGGTTCTCTGGGGGGTAGAGCTGCATGAGGCCGGAGCCGAGAATACCGATGGTGCGGCCCTTGGCGGCGAGGGCGCCTTCATGGGCATAGGTGTCAATGCCCCGCGCGAGTCCTGAGATGACGGTGAGTCCTGCGCCCGCGAGTTGGAAGGCGAATTTCCGCGCAGTTTCCCGTCCGTAGTGGGTGACTTTCCGTGATCCGACGATTCCGATGGAATGGAGGTCACGTTCTTGGAGCTGGCCCCAGACGTAGAGGATGACGGGGGCGTCAAAGGAGTCGCGAAGGGCGGCGGGGTAGTCTGGATCTTGTTGGGTGAGGATTTGAATATTCCGTTCCTTGGCGAGGGTAATTTCAGCGGAGGGGTCACTGTGGCTTTCGGAGTCGGCGATGATTTTTGCGATTTCAGGTCCGATGCCGGGGACCTCTTGAAGGGTGCTGCTTGACTGTTGCAGGGCTTTTGCGGCGGAGCCGAAGTGGGCGATGAGGGCGCGGATTTTGACAGGCCCAGTTTTCGGAACTTGGTTGAGGGTGATGAGGGCTTCAGCTTCAGTCATGAGGATTTTTTTATTGAGGAGGGGCTTGTTCTGGGGGGCTGGGTTTCTGGGAGGGGTGATTAGGGGCTGTGGGTTGCTTTGTATTGGGAGAGTTGGCTGGGGAAGGGGCAGTCTTGGCAGTCGCTGAGGTCTTGGAGGCAGAAGTCTTGGTAGATTTGGAGGATGGCTTGGTGTTGCCAGGCGAATTTGAGGTAGGGCTTGGCCTTCTCGAGTGAGCCGAAGAGCCGCTCGCAGGCGCGTTTGATTTTTTGATTAGGGGCTGCGGCACGGAGCGTGGCGAAGGCCTGCCAGTCTTGAGCGTGGAGGGGGTAGAGGGTGTTGATGAGGAATTCTTCTAGGCGGGATTTGCCGATGAGTTTGATGGGGTTCTGGGTCCGCTTGGATTGGAGGGTGTGGTGCTGGTCCCAGAAGGGGTCGCTAAGGGCGGAGAGTGCTTTTGATAATTGGGAGAAGGGTGGGTCTTGGCGAGCGAGGGCTGCGAGAGAGGGCCAGTGAGTGGCGGCTGCGGCGAGGGCAGCAAGCCGACGTTGTGGGTGGTTTCCGGGGCGGGTGGCGCGCGTGGACCAAGCGGGGCGGCGCTCGCTGGGGAATTCATAATCAAGGCGCTGTTTCCACCAACGGGTCCAGAGCTCCTCGAGCCATTCGCGGGATTCGGGCGGGGCTGATTCGTGGAGATCTGGGGCGAGAAAGCCGGCGCTGCCGTAGATGATGGCTTGGCGATCGGCGGGTGAGTGAGTGAGGAGTTTACGGATGGGGAGACGTTGGGCAAGAAGCCGCATGGGGAGGCGATTGGCGGAGAAGCCGAGGGCATCTGCGAGTGCTTCCCAAAGCGCTTGGGAGCTGTGGTGAAGGGTGGAGGTTTGTCTAAAGCGGGAGGCTTTGAGAGTTGCGCGGTGCAGGGCGGATTCTTTGAGCAGGGCGGAGAGGTGCTCCGCGGGCATCTCGGCAAGGGGGCGGAGGCAGAGGCCGGGGCGGGCGAGAGCCTGGGAGAGGCGAGGGCGCCCGAGGGCTGACTTGACTTCTGGCTCGGAGAGCGTGATGCGGGGGATGTCACGATCGCGCGAGCTGCGGGTGAAGTAAGTGGGGCCCTGATCCCTTAGGACGACGTGAAGGATGACGTCATCGAAGTAGGGGCTGTGGCTGTGGCCGTGGAGGTCCCAATTCCGGCAGTCTAGATCAAGCTCGATCGGTCCGTGGTGGCTTTGGCCATCAATCTCGATGCTGGCATTTAGAAAGTCTGGACCAGCACCGCGATTCCATTCACCAGGTGAGAGGATGGTGATTTTTTGTCCATGATTCGAGAGGTGGTGGCGCGAGAAGTGGCCGGCAAACCAGCGGGATTGGACTTCGATTTCGTCGAAGGCTTTGTGAGGGGGGCTTAGAGAGGAGTTTTCGCAGAGAATTTCTGGGAGAGTGGCGGTGGCCTCAAGGAGGTGTTGATAAGTCATACTTATTTCACCTTTTTGGTGGGAGGGGGAGCGGGGGGATCTAGGATGGTGAGGAGGCCGGCGATGGCTTGGGCCTCGGGGATGTTTTTAAATTCTAATTTGGCCTGTTTTAGGAGTTGGATCGCGGCGCTGGTGTTTTTTTTGCGGCGCTGTAGCTCGACGAGGTTGAGGTCTTGGCGGAGCTTGTCTGCGGGTTGGGAGAAGAGTTCTTTGGCGCGGGCGAATGCTTGGCTGGCGGCGGGGAAGTTCTGGAGCTCGAGGGAGCGGAAGCCAGCCATTTCATAGATGCTGCCATTTTTGGTTTTTTCGGCGACTTTGAGGAGTTCTCGGTGCCGGGTGTCTGGATCTGGGAATTTGCGCTGGGCGTAGCGGATGACTTTGTATTCCCGATCATTCTTGAGGGTTTCTTTGCTGACTATGGTGGTTTTGAAAGGACGATAGAGAGGGTCTCCGAGGATGATGTTTTGCCAAGAAAGCGCGTTCATGGACATGTAGCCAGCCTCGATGAGGGAGTATCCTTGGCGGAGGCGGGCGTAGAGGATATTGAAGTGGTGGCTGAGTTGCAGGAAGGGTTCCCAGGTGTTGCCGATGGTGGCGGCGGCTCCGCGGTCGAGCAGGGCGGCGCTCCAGTTTTGGCGTGGGTTGAGGAGTTGGGCGGCACTCAGGGAGTGGAGGTGGACTGCGATGGCTCCTTTTTTAAATTGGAAGTCATCGTTCAGGAAGGGGCCGTTTCGGTGGAAGGTGTACCAGCCAAAGTAGAGGGCGCAATCCGTCATGGGGTAGTTGGTGACGAAGGTGTTAGACATGCGGTCGGTGATGGTGGGGTGACCGGCGGCGATGCTGGATTTGGCAATTTCATCGATCCAGGAATCACCGATCGCGAAACCGCCTCCTTTTTTTGAGAAGTCGAGGTAGGTGCGTCCCCAGAGGCCTTCTTTCTCGGTGTCAATCGCATCAAGAATCATGCGCTTACATTGATCATAGTTTTTCGCATCGAGCCGCCCGACCATGATGAGGAATTTGCTAGGACTCTGGGCGGCTGGGTAATTTTTATTGAAGTAAGGATTCGGGATGGCTCCTCCGATGGGGTAAGCGCTGACGCCCATGAGGCTGAGCTCGGAATCGACGGCGGCTTCATTGTTCTGATTGAACTGGCGGGTCTCTTTCGTCTCGCCTTTGGGAAGAGGGCTACGGCTGATGCGCAGCGGGATGCCTTTCATGAGGGCGATGCATTTGATGCGGCCAGCGACGGGGAGTTTTGTGCCGTTGCGATCTTGGCCAAGGGTCCACCATTTTTCATCGGTGAATTTTTTTACGAGTGGCTTGCGGATTGTTTTTTCAAAGGTGGCGCGGTTGATCGTCGCTTTTTCGGTGCATGAGATGCCGACGATCTGAGTGCTGGGAATGCCGCGCACAAGGGAGTAGAATTCGGCAAGTTCTCGTGACTCAGGGACTTCCGTATTATAAACGATGACGACTTGTCCGGGGAGCAAGGCTTTTTGCTCTGCGATGAGGGGGAGGCAGAAGCTGAGCGTGAGGAGGAAGAGAAGCCGAATGTTCATGTTCGTTTAAAAAGTAATGCGCAATGAGTCGGATGCGAGTGAAACTTGGCGAGGGAGGGCATCGTTCGTTTCTTGCCACTGGATTTCGTGAGAAAGGTGGGTGAGGTAGGCGCGTTTTGGTTTGAGGAGCTGGATCGTGGCGAGGGCCTCAGAGACACTCATGTGAGTGCGATGTTCCTCATGGCGGAGGGCATCAATGATGAGGACATCGAGATTAGTAAGAAGTGAGAGCGATCTCTCTGGGATGCTTTTGACATCTGGGAGGTAAGCGAGAGCTCCGATGCTGGGGTGCTCAAAACGGAAACCGTGCGTGCAGACGCTGCCGTGGAGAACTTTGATGGGGGTGATTTTTAGACCATTAAATTCGAAGGGCCCGTGAAACGGGCGGGCCTCTGGCCGGATGTAGCCGGGATGGTGATCCTCGAGCAGGAATGCCCAAGGATACATGCGTTCTAGGGCGGTGAGAGTCTCCGGAGAGGCGTAGAGGGGGAGGGCGGATTCACGCCGCCAACAAAATGCGCGCAGTTCATCAAACCCCGCGACGTGATCGAGGTGCTCATGGGTGTACAGAACGGCGTCAACACAGGTGATTTTCTCACGAAGGGCTTGTTGTCTGAGGTCTGGGCCGCTGTCGATGAGGAGGCTGCCCCAAGCGCCCTTGAGGAGAACCGAACTGCGAGAACGTTGATCATGCGGGTGATCTGAGCGGCAAGTAGGACACTCACAGCCGATGACTGGAACACCCACCGAGGTGGCCGTTCCTAAAAAAATGAGGTGAGATTGCGGTCGGGGGTCAGTCATCGTTGCATCGGCGGGCAAGACTTGCATAATCCTTTCGTCACCGCAAAACTCGAATGCTTACCCTCTTAAAGATCCGAAACCTCGCCCTTGTTGATCGCCTCGAATGGGAGCTAGGAAGTGGGCTCGTGGGCGTGACCGGGGAGACCGGGGCGGGCAAGTCCGTCATCGTGGGTGCTTTAAAATTAGTCCTCGGGGAGCGTGCCGGAAAGGGTCTGATCCGAACCGGGGAAGATCAATGCACCGTCGAGGCTATTTTTAATCTCGCAGAACCGGGGGCGATTAATGCGATCTTGGAAGAGGTTGGCCTAGATCCTTGCGAGGAAGATGAACTCATCATTCGGCGCGTGGTGGGAGCGAGTTCTAATAAGCAATTTGTCAACAATGGCGCGGCGACTTTAGGAGTGCTAAAGCGCATCGGGCAGCACCTTGTTGACCTGCATGGGCCCCATGATCACCAGTCCCTTCTCTCGCCGGAGCGGCAGCTCGCCTTGCTGGATGCTTATAGCATGGTCAGTCCGGAAGTCGCAGCTTACCGGGAGCACTGGAGCGCGTGGCGGGAGGCGGCTGAGGAGTATGAGACGGCCCGGGCGCAGCGCGAAATCAGTGAGCAAGAGAAGGAGCTTTTACGCTTTCAAGTGGAGGAGATCGATGCCGCTGAAGTGAAGTCTGGGGAGGAAGCAGAGCTGGAGGAGCGGTATCGACGGACCAGCAATGCCAGCCGCCTAGCAGAACTGGCAGGGAAGGCCGCCGGAGATTTGAGCGAGCGTGTTTGCCCCGCCTTGGAGGACCTGCAAAGAGCCACCGCAGAGCTGTGCCGGATCGATCCTGCGACCGGTGAGCTCGCGGATGAAGTGGAGTCCGTGGCGGTGCAAATGCAGGAGCTAGAGCGCAGTGTGATCGACTATCTAGATGAGCTAGAGCTTGATCCCTCAGAGGTGCAAGAGGTGGAAGAGCGCTTTAATCTCGTAGAGACGCTAAAGCGGAAATACGGACCCAGTTTACAAGATGCGCTAGACCACGCCGAGGAAGCGCGGCTCCGTTTAGAGGGCTCTGATAATCGTGAGGCATTTTTAGGGAGGCTAAAAAGCGAGCTCGATGAAAGGCTTAAAAAACTGAGAGCCGCAGCTCGTAAAATGACGAGTAAGCGCAAGAAGCATGCCCCACTTTTGGCGGAAGAAGTGCGCGGGCACCTCGTCGATCTAGGCTTCAAGCAGGCCGAGTTTGAAGTCCAACTTTCTCCTCGAAGTGAGCCGGGCCCGCAAGGGATGGAGGAGGTGGAATACCTCTTCGGGCCGAACCCGGGCGAGCCCTTGAAGCCTCTGCGGCAAGTTGCCTCAAGTGGTGAAATTTCACGCGTCATGCTCGCGGTGAAGAATGCTCTCGCCGATCAAGACTCTACTCCTCTCATGGTTTTTGATGAAATTGACGCGAACGTTGGGGGAGAAATTGCGCGGGCCGTTGGCGAGAAGATGGCCAGCCTTGGCGAGCGCCACCAAGTCGTCGCCATCACTCATTTCCCACAAGTCGCAGCGGTGGCTCATCAGCATTTCCTCGTTGAAAAAAGAGTGGAAAGAGGCCGCTCGCTCTCCTCACTCACCGAGGTGAAAGGGGAGGCCCGGCTTGATGAACTGGTTCGTATGTTAGGTGGGGGTGGTAAGCAGGCCCGCGAGATGGCCAAGACCTTACTAAAGTAAAAAATGCCCCTCTCATGCGCAGTCAGATGAAGGTGATCATCGGAAGAAATGAGTGGTTTTCGATCCCCGAATACGGGGTCGATTGGTTCCGCGCAAAAATCGATACCGGAAAGAAAAATTCCCAGCTCCACGCCAGTGCCATCAGCCCCTTCCAGCGTGATGGCGCGCAGTGGGTCTCCTTCAAGACGATTGATGAAATCGAATGTGAGGCAATTGTGCTACTGGAGAAGGAAGCCGAAGAAGGCGGAGAAAAACGCTACTTCATAGAGCTCAGCTTGCTGAGCCTAGATGAGCAAGAGCATCAGCTATTGGTTCAGCTCAGCGAGCGAGGAACGAGCCGATATCTCTTACGGCTCGGGCGCCGCACCCTGCGTGAGTTTTTAGTCGATAGTTCCCGCAGCCAGATGCTCGGGAAATTTTAAGTTATTTTGCTGAGATCGCATCGAGCTTGCGGCGGATGGTCTCGCGGAGTTCTTCAGTGAGTTGGAGCCTTTTGGGGCGATCAAAGCCGATCCAAATGACGCTGACTTGCTCCTCGCTAAGGGCGGCGGCCCAGAGGTCGGTTTTTGGTAAAGAAAGCCCGCTCAAATAGCGCGGGATGACTTCAAGACGGGCATGTTTTGAGAAGGCTGGATAAAAGGCAGGAGGGCGGCGGAAGAGGCTTTTTCCCTCGCGTTGCAGCTCTCTGATGAAGACTGGAGCGGGGCGGGATCCTTCCTGCAAAATCGTGGCGTAGGCCGTGGCTAGCTCAAGTAAGGACACACTCAGCGAGCCTCGGTAAAGATCATCTCCTTGCTGGAATTTTCCCTCCAGACCGAAGCGGCTCAGCAGCTGAATGGCATCCCTCTCTTGAAGCTGGCGTCCGGTCGCCACTGGGTTCCCCGCGATCGGGAGGTGGCCGCGTTCTAGCGCAATCGTCCCGATCAGCGGCTCGATCATCGCTGGGCCCAGATCACGGCGAGAATCAAGTGCACGATTAAACCCCGTCGGCCTTTCTTCCCGGCATCCGACCACTCCAAGAATGTCACCATTGCGCGGATCAAGCGAGAGGGCTGCGATTTGGCAGCCGATCGGCAGGGCTAATTCGCTGACCATTTTTTCCAAAGCAGCCTGCACCGTGAAATCGATAGAGGTGATCACGCGGAGCCCTCCCGAGGTGATTTGTGCATTGCTTAAGACGATCTCCAGAGGGCGGCGGAGGACGCGGCTCCCGTGGCTCGATTCAAGCCCCCCTTCATCCGGAGTGCGGAGATTGAGAGGGCTGTCCTTGATGGCAGCTGCTTCCTCTTCCGTGATCACCGCAGTCGCCACGAGTCGTGCTAGCACCTCCGCCTGTTGGCGGAGAGCCCCCTTAAGATTTCGCCGAGGGCTACATGCGTGAGGAGCTCGGATCATCCCTACTAAAAGAGCGCACTGCCCTCTGCTTAGCCTCGCCGTAGGGCTGCCGAAGTAGGTTTGAGCCGCCTCCTCAATCCCATGGCACCCAGAGCCAAAGTAGATCCGGTTCAAGTAACTCCTTAAAATTTCCTCCTTAGAAAATTTAGCCTCTACCCGATAAGTCAGCGCGATTTCTAGGAACTTCCGATTGAGCGATTTCTTCTCGCGCAGGTCGTAAGTGTTCCGAGCGAGCTGCATCGAGAGCGTAGAGGCGCCTTGGGTGAAATCGAAGTCCTTGAGATTTCGCAAGCTCGCCCGTGCAAGGCCTAGAAAATCAACTCCCTCATGGTCTAGAAAACGTGCGTCTTCCCGAGCAAAAAGGCATTTCTTCAAGAATTGCGGGATTTCCTCATACTCTACCAGTCGCCGGTTTTCGCCGTGGATACTGCCGAATTCTAAGCCCTCGCGGTCGATCAAAACCGTCCGCGCTGGCATGCGCGTCACCTCGGCTAGATCGAACTGATTTGCCTGATAAGCATACCAAGCAATCGCTAAAAGAACTGGGACTAGCAAAGTCAGACAGGCCTTCCAAGTGAAGGACCAAACGCGCCTTAAAAAACGCACAAAGCCGCTCCAGCGCGATTCGCGGTGGTAGGAACTCCAGCTCATTGATACGTTAAAAAATTAGGGGAAGACTGGGAGAGGCGCTTTTAAGTTCGCCATCGCAGGAGGTTTGATCTGAAAGGGGCTGGCGCCTTCACTCTGGTATCTCACTGCATTTAGCGGCACCAAGGTGAGCAGCAAGACGCTACGGCCCTCGAACTCCGTCGTGCCGACATTTAGAATCGCGGCGCAATCACGCTGTTTTTTATGCATTCGTAATTTCAGAATCTCACCGACTTTGAAATTTTCCAAAGCCGCCTCCTCAGTGGGGAAGAGCACCTCCACAAAGACTGGATAAGAGATCGGGTCCGCAACTGCATCTGGCCGCACTAGGGCCTGCGCCTTCACCACCACCCCGGGGCTTAAAAAATCATCCTCTCCCAGTTCACGCACCCCCAGAATGCGAAATTCACCCCGCACGAAGGTCAGGAACTTAGGCTTTTTATAATTGGTGAGATAGGATCTGCGGAGCTCGCGGTTCAGCGTGTCTAGATCTGAGGCGCTGAAGGACTTAAACTGTGCTTCCAGTGCCTGTGCATTACTCACCTTTTGCGCGGGCGGCACATCCTTGCCCACAAAGGCCTCTAAAGGCGCAATCCGGCCCACCTTCATCATCAGCTCATAGCTGGTAGGATTCGTAGGATCACGGAATAGATTTAAACACACAATCCAGGCCGTAATCGCGAAGGCAATCGCCAAGATGTTCGCTAAGAGCCACCAAAAAAGAGGCGGGCGCTTCTTACGAAAATCGTCAAAATCGCTGCGGGCCATTCTTAAAAAAGATTACTTACAATTCGTGCCGTCCAGCGCGGGATCATAGCTGGGCTTCTTTCCCTCCTCGCTCGGCTCAAATGAGGTTCCACATCCGCAAGAGCGGGAGGCATTTGGATTAAAGATTTTAAAGCCCCGGTCTGAGAGCTCATCTGCAAAATCCACCGTGCAACCCTCCAGAAAATCAAAAGAATCATGCGCCACAATAAAGCGTGTCCCATTTAGATTGATCACCTCATCACCCTCCTCAGCCTCAGCAATCCGCATGGTGTAAGCGAGGCCGGCGCACCCACCGCGCTCGACTCCCAGTCGGAGGCCGCTGCCCTCTGGTGCATTCTTAGAAGCCAGAAGCGCAGAGAGCTCAGTGGCAGCTTTTTCGGTGACCGTGATCATATCCTTGTAGGAGGAAGCTAGGAGGAGAGGGGGCTTTTTTCCAGAGTTCTTTTTTCTCCCTGCACCAGCGAGCGCACAGACTCAGCCCCTTCAGCCCCATAGAGGGAAGAGACTCATGACTGAGAGATTGCCAAAGGGGGTGAATTTGAAGAGAATGCGACGTGAAGTTCTTGTTTCTCCCTCTTTTTTTATGTCATGCCTTTTTTTCTAGCGTGTGGGCTGAGGAATTTAAGGTGGAGGAGGTGATTCACCCGATTGTGGCTCAGTTGCCTGCGCCGAAGGTGATGGAGGGATTTGGAGAGGGATTCATGGCGATTTCTACGAATTCAGATGAGGCGGCGAAGCATGTTGCGCAGGGGATGGGGCAGCTGAATGGTTCTTGGGACTTTGAGGCGTATCGTCATTTTGTGGAGGCGGCGAAGCTGGATCCCGATTGTTTGATGGCGTATTGGGGGATTACGATGAGTCTGGCGGGGAGTCAGCATGAGTTTTTTGACGAGCGAAAGAGGGCGGTGGATCGGATGCTGGATCTTATGGAGTGGGCGCAGCGAGAAGGAGTGGAGAGGTGGACTGAGATTGAGCGGGGTTACGCACAGGCGGCCGGGCGTCTTTTGACGGAGGGGGCCAAGGGAGCCGGGGAGACCTTCGCACTGCTTGCTGAGAGGTTTCCAAATGATGTGCAGGCGCGGCTTTTTTCTGAGTTTTTAAAGCGGGATGGCTTTGATGAATTTGGCAAGCCCCGCATCGGTCAGCAGCGGGCTGGGGAGGCGATTTTTGAGATTTTAGAGCGGAATCCTGAGAATCTAGCCGTGATGTCATTTTGGGTGACGAGCCAGACGGAGGGGCCACTAAAGCACCCGAAATTGCGAACGGATGTGTTGCCGGTGGCGCGGAAATTAGTGCGGCTGCATCCGGGATATGCTCCGTTTTATCTGATGCTGACTCATGCCGAGGCGCACTGTGGAAATGCGGCTTTGGCGATTGAGGCGGCGGAGAAGGCGGCGGAGCTCTATACGAAGTATATGACAGAGGAGAAGGTCCCGCTTTACGATTGTGAGGGCTGGGTGCGGGCGAAGGTTTATTTGGTCAATCTCCATGAGTCGAAGGGGGATCATGCGAAGGCGGTGGAGCTGGCCACGGAGTTGGGAAAAATCCGGCTGCGTAAGGAGCGGATTTTTTCCCGTGGGGCGGGCCTACTTCTGTGGGAGGGGCGGAGTGCGGGAGCCCGCTTGATGATGGGGCGGAGTGATAAAGAGTCCTTCTATGCTGGGCAAAAAATGTTGGAAATCTTGCCAGAGGATCAGTGGTTTAAGGAGGAGTCCTTTGCGATCTACTATCGTGATTGCTTGGCTTTCTACTTGGGGATCCGGGTGGCTTTGAGCGTAAAAGATACGGAGAGTGCGCAGGGGCTTTATACGAAGTTTGT
This sequence comes from uncultured Verrucomicrobiales bacterium, assembly GCA_937944055.1. Classification (GTDB taxonomy): domain Bacteria; phylum Verrucomicrobiota; class Verrucomicrobiia; order Verrucomicrobiales; family Akkermansiaceae; genus SW10. The sequence continues at coordinate 37,702 of CALDZJ010000016.1, forward strand.
GGAGCGGGTGGTGGCCTTGAGGCAGCGCGCTAAGGTGGCACAAAAGACGAGTTCTTATGCGAGTTGGCGGCGAGCCACGCGGACGCTCGGCTTGGCGAGCTATGAGTTAAAAGGGATGCTTGCAGCCTTGGAGCCAGAGCCTACCAAGAGTACGGCGGTGAATTGGTTTCGCGGCGCGATCGACCGCCAGCATTGGTCGGCGAATCTTTTGCCGCCAGCGCTTGCTTACCCGATGCAGCTCCGCCTTGGCGATTTCTACATGGGGCAGGGCGAGTTTAAGAAAGCGGGAAGAGCTTACCGTGAGGGTTTAGAGGTCCGGCCGAATCATCTCGCCACTTTGAAGGGCTATCAGGGGGCTCTTTCTAAGCTAGGGAAGGCTGAGGACGCGGCCGTGTTGTCGAAGCGGATCGAGGCAGTGACCCGTTAAAAGGGGGGACTCCCTTAAGGGGACGCGGGTGAGAGGATTTAACTCCCGAGGTCGATGATGATGGTATCGCCAGCTTGGATGTCTGGGTAGCCATCTGGGGAGTATCCGTGGGGCTTCATGGTGGCGACGTATTCACCGCTCTCGTCAAGGCGGTCGATCACGATTTTACCAATGATGCCGGTATTACGGCGGACCGCGAGGATGCGGCCGGGTTGGAAATTACTGCTCTGTGTGGGGGTGAAGATGACGACGGCATTTTCTTTACTAGCAGAGGTGACGGTCCCCATTGTGAGGGCGTTTTTCACGCGAAAGGCGGCCATGCGTTGCTCGTCTTGGTTTTCTTTTTTCTCTTCAAAGATCTCTTCGTTTTCTTTTTCAAGGGTGGTCTTGTCCATGGCGAGCTCTGCTTTCTCGCTTTCGAGGGCATCAATCTTTTCCTGCTGAGATTGTATGATGGCCTGCATGTCAGCGGAGATGGGCGCGGGCTCAGGTTCTACCATTTTGGTGGGTTCTGGAGTGGGTGTGGGGGTGGTAACGGGGGGGAGGATCGGAGCGGGGTTCGCCATGGCACGGAGGCGGGCGATTTCAAAGGCCCGTTCTTCTGCGTCGAGCTTCGCAAGTTTTGCGCGGAGTTCGGCGACTTCTTCCTTATCAGAGTCACTGGAGCGGCTTTGCGTAAAATTGCCGAAGGAAAGGGCAAAGCCCACGACGAGAAGGAGAGACGTCGTTCCTAGGAGAAGGTTCGTGGTGTTCATGGATGTGGTCTGGATAGTAGGAGTGAAAGAGAGACTTTGTCAAAAACGGATCTTTCTATTGTATCATTCTTGCAGGATGGGCTTAGGAGGATAAGATGAGAACATGTTAAGCACTTTTGATTTTCTGGCGATGGCCCCTTCTGGGGGGAGTTTTTTCGGGATTCCGATGCTCTATTTTTTGATTTTAGGAGGATCGATGTTGGTGAGTTGGTTGGTGAGTTCTAAGTTAAAGAGCCGCTTTCGTGAGCATTCTGAGGCTCCTTTGCAGTTCTCTGGACGTGAGATTGCGGAGAAGATGCTCTCGGACGCTGGGATTCATGACGTGAAGGTGATTAGCACTCCGGGACGCCTGACTGATCATTATAATCCGAGCGATAAGACGGTGAACTTGAGTGAGTCCGTTTACAATATGAGAAATGTTGCGGCGGCGGCGGTGGCCGCGCATGAGTGCGGTCACGCGGTGCAGCATGCGAAGGCTTATGCGTGGCTGACTTTCCGCTCAAAGATGGTTCCCATGACTCAGCTTGCCTCGAAGCTCATGAATGTCATTTTTATGATTTCGATTGTGGGGATGTTCGCCCTCCAGATTCCGGGTTTGCTATGGATCGTGGTGGCCTGTTTGGCCGTCACCTCGCTCTTCGCGGTGGTGACCTTGCCGGTCGAGTTTGATGCGAGTAAGCGTGCTCTGGCTTGGATGGAGGGAAGCGGGATTGCGGGATCGATGGATCAGGGCCGAGCGAGAAATGCTCTCTTTTGGGCTGCGATGACGTATATGGTGGCTGCGATTTCTTCTTTGGCGTGGTTAGCGTACTATCTCTTCAGACTCCTCGGCCAGGGGGATGATTAATGGATTTTACCGAGATTGATCGGGAGGATTTCCGCAATCTCCTGAGTGAGATTGCGGGGGCTTACATGCCTTTTGGTAAATTTGGGCCGAAGGATTATCCTCCGCGTGGGGTTCCGCTGACTGATTTACCGCCGGAGTATCTCACTTGGTTTCAGGAGCGCGGCTGGCCTCAGGGGAGGCTGGGCGAGCTGATGGAGATGGTTTGTGAGATTAAGGCGACGGGGGCGGATCAAGTCTTCGAGCCGCTGCGGCGGGCGCGCGGGGGGAGGGTCTCGGTCAGGAAACGGCGACCAGAGACGGATTTCTAATTTCGGAAGACGAAATCGGCGACAAGGAGACGGTGATCTGAGTTGCCGCCTTTAAAGGCACGCGCGCGGACGGGGACAAGTTTGTCTGAGCCGTAGATATGATCGATACGGAGTAGGGGGAGGGCGCGGTGGTAGGTATTGGCCCAGCCGGTGCCGACTTCTGAGAAGGCATTGATGAATTCTGGCTCGAGGATGCGGTAAACGACGTCATTGGCGGGGGCGTTAAAGTCTCCTGCGACGAGGGTGGGAACACGGGGGAAGGAGCTTTGTTGTTTTAGGATGCCGAGGGCGTAGAAGAGCTCGATCTGGCGGAGGCGGCGGTTTTCGCTATGTTCTTGCCAGCATTTACGATCGAAGAAGCGGAGATTAGTGGCGGCGGGTTGGAGGTGGAGGTTGAGGAGTTGCACGCTACGGCCATTTGGGAGCTCGGCGAGGAGAATTTGGCTCCGGTATTTGGGGATTTTAATTTCGTTCATTAGGGTGCCGCGAACGATGATTGCACAGCCTTTTGAGGGGGCGAAGCGGTAGTCTCCTGCGCCGTTAAAAAGTTGGTCGATGAGTTGCTTAAGGAGGTAGTTATGTGGGACTTCTTGGAGGAAGATGATGTCTGGTTTGAAGCCGCGAATGGCTTCCACGGGGTTGGCGGAGCGGGCGCAATTATAGGTGATGACGCGCAGGACCTGGCTGCCGGCATGAGGCTCTGGCGCTGAGTGGGTAAGCGGTTCAATGCCGATCCGTCCGAGCGAGCGCGCCTCGTCTGAGAGGGTGAGGATGGTAAAGGTCCACACGAGGACGAGGGTGAGAGAAAAGCGGGCGCGGTAGAAGATGAAGGAGAAGGCGGCGAGGAAGAGGCCAAAGGAGCCCCAAAGCCAGATGGGGAAGACGGTGAAGGCCGCGAAGGGTGCGGGGAGGCGGATATAGAGGATGAGGGTGAAGAGGTGCAGGAGGAGTGAGAGGCCGAGGAGGGCCATCGGGAGAGGGTGCCATGGGCGGCGGTAAATCATGGGTGGAGAGGCTAGGTGATCAGCCGCCCTTTGAAGACTTTTAGGGCCTCGATGATGAGGGGGTCCTGATGGAAGTCGCTCGCTGGAGCGGCGGTGTTTTCTTGGTCTGAGGGGGCTTCTTCTGCGGGAGTCGCAGCCTTATCTGCGGGCGCGGGGTTCAGGGTGACAGGCTGTGCTTCTGGTTCTGGGGCGCTCTCTGGAGCATTGGCGATGAGATTATCAATCGTGGAAAGTTTGGGGTCCTCAGCGGGAGGGCTGGCTGTTTTTTCTGCTGCGGGAGGAGGGCTGGCTGGGGGAGCGGGAGTGTTTGCGGGAGTGGGAGTGCTTGGTGTTTCAGGTGGGGGCGTGGCAGCAGGTGGGGGTGAGGGTGAACTTTGTAGGGCTGTGTTCAGTTCAGCGGGGTCTGCCTTGCCAATGGCGGAGATGACATCGCTGAGGCGGATTTCTTGGAGGTTCTGAACTGCCTTTAAGGCGGCGATCTCGAGGTGGAGGCGTTTGTTGGAGGCCCATTTCATGCGGCTTTCTGCTTCTGAGAAAGTATCGATCACGGCGAGGAGGCGATCGGGCTTCAGCGAGGCGGAGGCATTTGTGAGGTCCGTCCAAAGCGCTTCAGGGAAGCCCTCGCGGCCAGCGGAGGGATCGAGCTGGGCTACGACGAGGGCGCGGATGCCGCTGACCACTTCGCCGAGGAGCTGGGAGAGGTCTTTGCCTTTTTCGAACTGTTCTAGAATGACGGCGAGAAGCTGAGCCGGGTTTTTTTGAAGGATGCCGAGGAGGAGGGAGGCTACGGTTTCTCGTGAGGTGAAGCCGAAGATGTCTAGGACATTGGCTTCGGTGATTTCATTGCCACAAAAGGCGACGAGCTGATCGAGCATCGATTGGGCGTCTCGCATGCCGCCATCGGCCCCTTTCGCGATGGCCCAAGCGGCGGAGTCATCCAGTTTTACGGACTCTTCAGAGGCGATGTGCTGGAGGTGACTTGCGATGATCTCGGTGGGGATGGGGCGGAGGTCAAAGCGCTGGCAGCGTGAGATGATGGTGGGGAGAATCTTGTTCGGCTCGGTGGTGGCAAAGATGAATTTGACGTGCGGAGGGGGCTCTTCGAGTGTTTTGAGGAGGGCGTTGAAGGCGCCGGTGGTGAGCATGTGGACCTCGTCAATGTAGATGATGCGGAAGCGACTGGAGGCGGGCGCAAAGCCTACGCTTTCTAGGAGGGAGCGGACTTCATCTACTTTATTGTTAGAGGCGCCATCGATTTCTAGGACATCAAGAGAACGGCCTTCCGCGATTTCGATGCAGAGGGGATCATCTGGGTCGAAGTCGATAGAGGGGCCGCCGGGGCAGTTAAGGGCCTTTGAAAAAATGCGGGAGGTCGAGGTCTTGCCGGTGCCGCGTGGACCTACGAAGAGGTAGGCGTGGGCAAGGCGATCTTGCTCGATGGCGTTACGCAAGGTTTGCACGACGTGGTCTTGGCCTAAGACGTCGGCAAAAGTGCGGGGGCGGTATTTTCTGGCAAAAACCTGATAGCTCACGGGGGGATTGTAGGGATGAATGAGGGTTTGTCAGTGCCGAGTTTTGGAAATACGTTTCGCGCCGATGAGTTCTGAGAAGGAGCAGCAATATGCGAAGTGCCGGGAGCGGGCGGTGGCCCTCTGTGAGGGTGAGCGTGATGTGATCGCGAAGATGGCCTCACTGGTGGGCGTCTTGCATAATGAGATGGCGCAGTATTATTGGACTGGGTTTTACCGTGTGGTGGGGGGTGATTTATTGATTGGCCCCTATCAGGGAACGGTGGGCTGTGTGCATATTAAATTTGGGCGTGGGGTGTGTGGGACTGCGCTGAAGCTGGAGGAGACGCAGGTGGTTCCGGATGTCTGCAAGGTTCCGGAGCACATTGCTTGTGATTCGAGAACGCGCAGTGAAATCGTGGTGCCGGTGAGGGATGCCAGCGGGGAAATCATCGCGGTTCTGGATGTTGACTCCACGGAGGAGGGCACCTTTGATGAGGTGGATCAAAGGGAGCTGGAGCGTATGGTGGCTGAGATTTTTTCTTAAAAAATCCTCCACGCGTCCGGGTCCGGACTTCGATTGTGTTTTCCTTTTCTCTCTCCTCGTTTCTAGTGCGGAGGGGGAGGTGATTGGATGAGGAGGCAGCCCTCTAGTAGGGGCTGCAATACGTGGACGAATTGCTGGCCTTGGTCACGAAGGCGATCCCCGAAGCGCTGCTCGACCTGGCTTAAGACGTAGTCTAGATCGGCTCGGGCGAGGGCGTTGATCGGGCCGCGAATGGAGGCGAGGAGGAAGCAATTTTGGCCGCAGCGGACGACGGCGGTATTATTATTGGGAAGCTGGAAACTTTTGCGGAGCTCGCCCTCGTCATCGGTGAGTTCTTCTACGAGGCGGCTGAGGTCATACTTAATTTTACGCGGTGTGGCGTGGCGCGACGGATCGTGGCTGGCGTATGAGATGAGGGAATTTGATTGATAGCGGAGGAGGTAGACTTCCTCGACGCGGTAGCGATGGGTGCGCTCGAAGACGATGTCATCGTATGTGCGGCTGGTGAAAAGAGCCTTGAGCTTCCAAGAAATGCGGTCGATCAAGCTAATCTGGCCGAAGTGGTGGATGGTCTGCATCTGCTCGGCAATGGCGCGGCGAACGGTGGCCCGGAGCATGGGCTCGAGATACATGTGAAGGCCGGTCTTGGGAGCGTAGAGGGCTTTTTCGAGCGAGCTTTCCACAATGGGGAGCAGGGCCTCCACGAGTTGTGAGTCGGTGGTATTTCTTTCGATCTCCTCGAAGCCGGGAAGGGTTTGTTGGGAGTTGGGGAAGGAGGGAGCAGTCTGGTGAGAGGTCTCTGAAGAGCGAATGGGAGTCGGCTCGGTGGGTTCCTTCTCGGGGCTTTTTTGAGAAAGTTCTTCTGGGGGGGGCTTTTCGGGATCTTTTTCGGGATTTTTTTGCGGCTCTTGTTCGAGCTGCGATGGAGTGGTGATGAAGGGGTCCTCGATCGGGGTGACTGGGGAGAGGGGAGCGGGCTCGCTGGGCGGAGTTGTCGGGGCGGAGAAAGAAGGAGAGTCAGCGATGGAGTTAGAAGAACTGAAGGGGTGGGTGTTTTCAGTTTTTATCTCAGGCTGAGTTTCAGGCTGCTTCTCGTTTTTGACTGCGGGCTCTGGAGTGATTAGGGGTTCCAGAGCGAGTTGAGTGGGGGTGAGGGGCCTTGCTGGGCTGGCTTCTGCGGCGAGTGGAAGTGGGAGTGCGGGGGTGAAGGGATTCGGGACGATGGGGTCCGCAATCACGGGAGCCGGCATCGCGACGGGTGGGGCATGCATTGCAGTGGCCACTGCCTCGCTCAATTCGCCGAGTTCTCTCGGGTGCGGTAGGGAGGGTAGGCTATCGAGCCGAGTGAGGTCGGCAGGGTCTTGGGCGGGTGAAGGGGAGTTTTCTAAAAAGGCGGGTAGCTCGGTCTCAAAGGTGGTAGGGGTGAAGGGCGAGGGAGGGGCGGAAGGGGCGCTACAAGATGAGGGCATGGTGTTCCCTGAGAGAAGCTCGGTAATACGGGGGAAGGAGGCGTATCTCTCGGGCTGGTCGAGGCTGCTTTTCGCTGAGTCGGTCATCTGCAAAGGGGGGAGAAGTCTTGGAGGGAGAGCTGGTGGCTGATCTTTCGGCTCGAATTCTAAGCGAAGTAGGCCTCACTTGTTTCTCCGTCATTTTGAGCTGGCGGCCTGGTGGCGGCGCTGACGGCAGTGGCGAGGCGGGTGAAACGTTCGCTGAGTTCACTACGGTCTGCTTTGCTGAAGTTTAGATCATGAACTTCCTCGTTAAATTCGCCTTTCAGCTTGGCGAGCTCTTTTTCCAGATGAGAGAGGATTTCGCGGTAACGGGCATCGATATGAGCGGCCATTTCTGAGGAAAGCTGTGCTTGCAGTGCGGTCAAGCCATTCGCGACGGATGCGGTAGGCGCGGGCTCATTGTGCGGGGGGAAATCTTTTTTTTCTAATTTTTGGACCTGAAGTTCTTCGCGCAGAGCTGTCTGCTCTTCTTTAAGGCGGGCCAGAGAAGCCTCGACTTGGGAGGGATCTTGACTGGGTGGAGATTTCTCGAGGGCGCCCTCAATGCGAGAAAGACGACCGTGCATATTTTGCAGGTCTCTTCCGATCAGGATCTCACGGATCCTTTCAACATGCTGAGAAGGATTCAGCGGTGAGGATGTCATAGTCGCAGTGGGTTAGGGTTTTCTGACCGGCAAGGGGTGAACTTTCGGCCAGAACTAACGGTGATTTTTTTTAGAACTTATCCTGAGTGAGGGGGAATTTGCAATAAAATCCTCTTTTATTTGGGGGGCTGAGGTGATTTTTGAAAAAGGCTGTTTTGGGAGCCGTTGCTTCATTTTTTCAAATGAGCGGTGATGGAAAAGTACTGCTGGGCGATTTTCAGGACGCCGGGAAGGGAGCTAGCGCCTTTGGGCGAGAATTCAGATCTGGGGACGGTGAAGAGCCATGAGCCATCGTCTTGGAGGCTGAATTTTTGTGTTTGATCGGATGAGATTTGGCCATCGCTTGAGAAGAAGTAGAGCTCGGCGGGGGAGGTTTTTTTGAGGCCAGAGAGACGCATTTTAAGGAGGGGGGCATCTGGTTCGTTGAGCAGGGTGGCGTGGAGCTGGTGTTCGCTGGTGGGGAGTTCTGATAGGGCTTTTTTGATGAGGGCCTGAGCGGTGGGATCTACGATCGGTTCTGCGCTTACCGGAAGAGTCATGTCGAAGCTCTTTAGGCCGGGGAAACAGCCTTTTGCGCAGCACATCCACTGGGCTTTGGCACGCAGAGTGACGAAGGGCGCTACGAGCTCTGCTGGAGGGGTGATGGTGACAAGGAGGGTGACGGGGCGTTCATATCCGTGGCAGGGGTAGGGGCCCATGAAGGAGTTTTCTGGATGGGGCCAAGAAATTTCTGAGGCGGTAAAACCTGCAGGAAGGGTCCACTCGATGGAGGTCGCGACGCCTACGATTCCGGGGTTTTTCCAGTATGAGTGGAAGCCCGCGAAATGATGAAGGTGAAGGCCCAGCGTGAAGGGGCGCCCGGGGCTGACGCTGCGAGTCTCAGAAATGAGGTCGATCGCGAGTCCGGGACCTTTGAGCTGCCCATCGTAAGCTCGGAGGGAGGCGATGAACAAAGTGAGGAGTAAAAAAACCTTCATAGAGGAGTTCTATTACGTTTGCGAAGGGCTCGCAAATTTCACCGGAGTGCTGGCGGGTGCTTTTAGCGGGGAATGATGTAGGAGCGCCCGGTGATGATGGTGCTTCCGGAGATGCCATTGGCCCGCTTGATGGCTGAGATGGAGGTGCCGTAGCGCTTGGCGAGGCCGTAGAGGGTGTCTCCCTTTTTCACGACGTGCCGCCTTGTTGTGGGTTTGGCGGCTACGGGCTTGGGCCGAGGCTTAGGCTTTACGAGGACTGGTCTGGGCTGAGGTCTAGGAGCTGGCGCGACTCTGGGCACAACTCTGGGCGGGGTGACTGGACGGGCGATCGGGGTAACTGGGACCACTGGGACTGGGGTAGCCTGAGCGACTGGAGCGGGACGCGGTGCTGGTCTGGTGCGTGGTTTAGGCTCAGGTCTTACTTTTGCTTTAGCGATTGGTTTGACTCTAGGCTGAGCTTTGGGTTTCGGGCTTGCTTTGGGCTTTGCCTTGGCTTGGGCCGTGCGAGCTGAGCGGCGCTTTGAGCCACGCTTTGGCGGGTTATCAGCCCATGCTTCCACGTAGTTTCCATCTTCATCAAAGGGGCCAACATCTGGATTATAAGCGGGCGTCCCCTTGGAGCCGGAGCAGCTGACGAAGATGAAAGAAGTCAGAAGGAGGACGGAAAGTTGGCAGAATCGCAGAAACATGAGTGAAAGGGGGGTGGATCTCAAGAGGGTGAATTTTTTTGATGAGCCGATGGCTTGCTCAGGGAAGACTGTTACTTTTGAGACGCTGTGACAATCTCACGAATTCAGCTTCTCAGCAAGGATAGGCATTTGAAAAATTCCGCTTTTAGCTTCTCTTGACCATTTTCCTAGGCTATCGAGCCCCGCCGCTCCCCTCGAAAGGGAGCGGTGATTTCGGGAAGCCCTTCGTAGGGGCAGGAAATTGATGGGGAATCCGGTGCCTTTCGTGCCTTAGGGTGGAAGAATTCCGGAGCGGTCCCGCCACTGTGAGCGCTGATTTTTTTTCTTTGAAAATCGGAGCGAGCCAGATCGCCAGCCTGATGTCTTTTTTAGAATCAGAAACCTGCGGATTTCAGGGGTCTTTTTTAGAGCACTTAATGACACATCAAATGAGGGCCCTCATCGGGCTGACAGGATTACTGAGCACTGGCCAAGGCTTCGCTCAGATGGTCGAGGAATTCGAGGCGGTCACCGTATTAGCGCGGCGGATCACTTCAACGAGCGAGGAGCATGTCTCTCGCATCACGGCGATTCGCGGTGAGGAACTGGCTCGCCAGCAGAGGCATCTTCTTCTGGAGTCACTGAATCTGAACCCGGGGACACAGGGGCTTTCTACCGCTGGTCTAACGGGGAATACGGGGACGGTGATCATACGAGGTTTGCCATCGAGCTACCAACAGATCGTGGTGGATGGCGTGAAAATTGCCGATGTGGCAAACCCGGTAGGGAGTTTTCTAGGAAGCGCCAATTTAGGTCAGATTGATCGCCTTGAAGTCCTCCGGGGGCCTCAGAGTGTCCTCTTTGGCACTGGAGCGGGTGGGGGAGTCTTGGGCTATGAGACGGCGGTTGGTGAGGGAGCCCCTTCCTTCAAGTTCTTCGGAGAAGGGGGGAGTTTCGAGAGTTTCCGGAGCGGCCTTAGCTCACAGGGGAAAATTGGCAATTTCTCATACGGAGCCGAGCTGGGCTATCAGGTCACTGCGAATGATACTTATGCCGCGTTGCCGATTCACGACTTCGAGCAAGGATACGCGAACCTCGCTCTGGAGTGGGAGGTGGGAGATGATCTACGCTTGAAGTTCAGCTACCGAGGGACCGATAATTTTTTAAGAACCCGCTCCATCACGGAGTTCGGCACGTCGGATTCTGAGGTCCACACTGAGACTTCGATCTTCGCGCTGAATGCCTTTTATCAAGTCAACCCTGCTTGGCAGTCGCGCTTTACGCTAGGTTACTATCAGGAGAACTTTGCGGGTGATTTTTTGTCCGCTTTCGGCTCGTCTCGCTTCGGGATCGATTACGAGCGCTTCACCTTCAACTGGAGTCATGAATTAGAAGTTTCTGATTCGCTGAGCGCGGTGGCTGGCGTGGAGCTTGGGAAAAGTGATTTCTCAAACACGAGCGGCCAAGCGACTGAGCAGGAGAATTATGGCGCTTACGCCAAGCTTTACTACCGCCTCTCGGAACGTCTCTCACTAGAGGCGGGGGGGCGCTATGATGAGCATGATGAATTCGGCGGGGATCGTGCGTGGAGCTTGGGAGCCATTTACACCATCGAGCAAAGCGATACCCGTTTGCATGCGCGCTTGAGTGAGGCTTTCCGAAATCCCACGCGCCTTGATTCTGAGTTTTTCCAGTCGCTTTTCTCGACTCAAGAGGCGAACCCGGATCTGCAATCTGAGACGATCAGGGCTTATGAAATCGGAGTGACTCAAGCCTTCGGGAATCACAAGGCGGAGCTGACTTATTATCATCAAGAGGTCACGAATGCTGTGGTGACTGAGAGCCTCGGACTGGGGCGGACTCGGCGGATCAACTCTCCGGGGGAGTCATCGCTGAGCGGCTTGGAGTTGGCGGCGAGTGGTCATTTTCTCAATGAACGCCTGCGCTATCGGCTCGCTTTCACGGCGCAGTTTGATGAAGAGGTGATCGATCTCCCTGACTACTTCGGAAGCCTCGATGTCTCCTATGATGGCGGTTCATATTTGCTGGGAATCGGGGTGAGTTATGCTGATGGGGCCGCTTACCTTCCGGCGGGAAATCCACAAACTGACGACCGCCTCGTGACGCGGATTTATGGAGAATATCAACTCACGGAGTCCGTGCGTTTTCATGCTCGGATCGAGAACCTTTTCGATGAAAATTATGAACTTTTTTCAAATGCCTTTGGTCAAGGAAGTGAGATCATAGGACCGGGACGGGCTTTCTCGCTAGGAGCGACGGTGACGTGGTAGATGGCGAGATGAAAGTGGGGGTCAGTCCTGATCGAGGAACCCGTAGATTTAAGCCTAGGCTGAGGCTTAAGCTGAGGCCCTAGCCTTAGCGGAGCAATCTAGCTTAGCGGAGCAATCTAGCTTGATCCCAATGTGCAGGAGAGTGGAGACTTTCATCCCTCTCTCCTGCACAAGGAACAACAACGTAAGACCCCTTCGGGTCGATGGGAAGTTGGACCAAATCTTCTTTTTGTCATCCAGAAATATGCGGTATTTTCGGAATGATCTTAGCGGATTTCGGTGCCGATCCCTGATTGGGTGAAGATCTCTAGAAGGAGAGTGTGCGGAGTGCGGCCATCGATGAAGTGGACCTTTTCAACGCCGCTTTGTAGGGCCTCTCGTGCAGAGGTGATTTTAGGGATCATTCCGCCAGAAATGGTGCCGTCGTCCATGAGTTTTTGCGCTTCATCGCTCGAGATTGACTCGATCAAGGTCGTCTCATCAGAAGGGTCACGCAGTAGCCCGGGAACGTCAGAAAGGTAGACGAGTTTGGCGGGCTTGAGAGCGCAGGCGAGGGCTGCCGCCGCGAGATCAGCGTTAATATTATGAGTTTCCCCGCTGTCTTCATGCTGACCGAGGGGGGAGATGACCGGCACAAATTCTGATGAAAGAGCGGTGGCGACTTCTTCAACAAGAACCTGTGAGACTTGGCCAACGCGCCCAATATCGACCTCTTGATGCTCGGCATTAGTGCCGAAAAGCTGCCGAGCTTTAAAGACTGAGGTCCCGTGAATCGAGGTCGCCTTGCCCCCGAATTCATTGATCGTCTCCACAAGGGATCGATTGATTTCGCCATGCAGCGTGTCATCCACGATTTTGATCGCTTCCTCGGAGGTGACGCGTAGTCCGCCGATGAACTCAGCATTCAATCCGGATTTTTTCATCGCGGCAGAGATGGCCTTGCCCCCGCCATGCACGATGACGGGGCGGATTCCGGCAACTTCTAGGAAAACGATATCGCGCATGACCTCGCGGACCAGAGCGGGATCATCCATGGCTGAGCCCCCCATCTTAATGAGGAAGGTTTTCCCGCGGAAACGTTGGAGGTAGGGAAGGGCCTTGATGAGCACGGAGGCTTTTTCAGCGGCGGAGGTCATGCGGTGAGCCTAATGAGGGGAGATGGATTTGACCATGGTAAAGGCGTTGAGCGCGGCGGTAAAAGCGGAGAGAAGAGAGAGCTACTTCCCCGTGATGAGATACCAGTGATAGAGCGCGAACTCCCCGAAGAGGAATTTCGACTTCGCCCCTAGGGAGCGGAAGCGAGAGGAAGGAGTGGCTGAGACATAGACTTCTAAATCGAGGTCGCAGGCCATTCGGCGAGCTCGCTTGAGGTGCCAAGGGTCACTGACGAGAACGGCATGTTCAAAGCCCTTCTCCGCCATGATGACTTTAGCCTCCTTGAGATTGTCTAGGGTATTGAGAGACTCGAGCTCCGCGTGAATGGCATCCCGCGGGACTCCTTGTTTTACACAGTATTCTAGGCCCACTTCTGATTCGGCAAAGTCAGCACCTTTTCCGTATCCGCCGGTTAGGACTAAGCTACGCACTGCGCCATTTTGATGGAGATGAATCGCGTGGTTGAGCCGTTCACGTAGCACGGGAGAGGGTTTGTCATGCCAAGCAGCGGCCCCGAGAACGATCACGCAGTCCGCCTCACGTTTAAGATCAAGATGGCCCACTCTGTGGATATCCCAAAGCTGCCCACCGATATACATCAGGAGTAAGGCGCTTAGGATGATGATGAGACGTCGGCGAGAGAAAGGCAAAACGAGAAGGAGGAATGGGGCGAATTATGCATCCACCTGTTAGGAAGAATCAAGGGAGCTTTTTAGTGTAGGTTAAAAAGAACTCATCCTCATCATTGGGTGAAAATTGTGAGAGTTCATAGTGGCGAGACTGAGGGAGAAAATCACCAGGCTGGCCAGTAAGGGTCGGCGCATCTCTCCCCCCCAACACAGTGTGAGGCGCCCAAGTGAGATTTATTTCATCCACCACATCGAGTTCGAAGAGTTCTTTCACCAAGCGGCCTCCTCCTTCGCAAAGCAGGGTGTTCATTCTGGGCTCTTGGCGGAGTTTTTCTAGAAATTCTGCGAGGGTGCTGCGGTGGATTTTGGCGGGGAGATCTGGAACGGTAGAAGCAGAAGTCACGATGAGATGGCGCTCACCACCCTCGGAGGTGAAGAGGGGATGCTGAGGATCAAATTGACCACTCTCCGAGATGACGCAGCGCCAAGGACTCAGATCCGCCACGGAGAGCGTCATCTGATCCGCTTCTAAGGTCCCGCGCCCCACGAGGATCGCATCAGCTCTTTTTCTGATTTCAAGAAGGCGAGCGAGATCGTTTTCCGAGGTGAAATGAGCGGGAGATTTCCCGCTTGTGGAAATTTTCCCATCAGCAGAGATGGCGAGGTTCAGGATGATGCGTAATTTTTTCGGAGGCAGCGGAGTCAGGACCTTGAGAGCCTCCCAACAGGCCCGCGTATTATGAACGCGGAAGATGTGAGCTCCTTTCGCGAAGCCCTGGGTGAGTAAGGCGATGGTTCCTGGGTCACGCTCCCTCGGATCAGGCAGCTCTAGAACGTCCCCGATAATGGTCTTTCGAGAAATGGGAAGGAGGACGGGGCAGCCCAGCTTGGTGAGTTTTTCTAATTCGCGAAGGACGAGGAGGTTATCGTCCTTCTGCTTGGCGAAATCGAGCCCCGGATCGAGGATGATTTGTTCTATAGAAAGGCCAGCAGTTTGCGCGATTTTGATCTTCTCTTTAAAGAAGGTGAGCATGGAGCCCATCAGGTCATCCCAGCGTTGATGAGTGTGGGAAATTTTAGGTTGCCCCACCGAGTGCATGATCAGAAGGGCCACGCCATGCGCTGCGCAAAGTCGGGCATTCCGATCATCTGGGAGCGCTGACATGTCGTTCAGGAGATCGACCTGCTCCTTGATAATCTCAGCGACGACCTCGGGCCGCCAAGTGTTAATAGAGAGTAAGACGGGGGAAAGTTGCTCCTCATCAGCTCCGCGTGTTTCATCTCGGAGGCTTGGCCAATGGTTTAAAAATGACTTCAAGCGGCGGACTTCTTCACTGACCGAAATAGCGTCGCGGTTCGTGCGGGCCGATTCCGCTCCGATGTCGATGATGTCTGCGCCCTCCTGAATGTGACGGCGCGCCTGCTCCAGTGCTTCGCGCGGGTCTAGGGTGCCATCGCCAGAAAATGAGTCATCGTTAATGTTTACGATGCCCATGAGCAGGGGGCGGCGGGGAAAGGAAATACTCCTTGCTGGAAGTTTCAGAATCATGGAGCGGTCAGAGAGGCTCCATTATCTGCGGGCGTCAGGGAGGTCAGATAGGGAGCGGCGGTGGTGGCCCAACTTTCGGCTGAGGGATAGTCTGCGGCGGCTTCGCCCATGCAGGTGTAAAGCATGCTTGTGGCGATGATTCCGGGGTTCAGAGCAACTGTGCCCATGCCCGCTGGGAGGTCCTCAGCGAGGGCTTTGGTGAGGCCTTCGATAGCCCACTTGCTGGTGCAATAAGGCGCGACACCCGCTGAGGTAGAGCGGCCCCAGCCGGAGGAGAGATTCACAATGATCCCCTTTTCTGCGCTTAGCATGGCAGGGAGGGCATGGCGAATGAGGTTGGCAACCCCATTGATATTGATCGAGGTCAGTTGATCAAAGTCATCCGCGCTGATCTCCCAAAGAGGAGCGGGGGGGTGAATGATAGCGGCGTTGTTAATGACGAGGTCCGGCGCGCCGCCACAGGCTAGAGCGGATTCACAGAACTCTGCTACGGAAGAGTCACTGGCGACATCCACCGCAAAAAAATGCCCGTCTGGGAATTCTTTCTTCAGGTGAGCGAGGGCGATTTCATTCCGTCCGCAGCCGACCAAAAGGTGCCCCGCTTTTAAAAATTCTGGCACTAAAGCCCTGCCTAATCCCGCCGTGCAACCAGTCAACCATATCGTCATTGCCAAGATCCTAAGTCGCTTTCCGAGTAATGACAATCGCGCTCAGCGTCGGAGTTTATCGTCGGAGTTCGGTTTAGGGGTGAGGAGATTTAGAAAAGCTCACGCGTCACATCGGGCGGGGTCTCTGTCACCTCCGCGTTAGCACTGGCCGGCCCAGCGACGGGTGCTAGCGGAGCCACGAGAGGAGCGGGGAGAGGGAATTTTTTCTCAAAAATCCCCGGTGCGCTCTCGTTTGCAGTGGCGTAGGCATCTTTGACCATTTCCAATTTTGCATCGAGATTATCGATGTAGTGCAAGGCGTGGGCCTCGGGAGTGCGAGGAAGAGTGGGGGAGCCAAACTCGTAGAGCCCATGGTGAGAAGCGACGAGATGGAGAAGATGTAGGCGCACTTCTTCACTGGCTGGAGTGAGGTCTCTCCAAGTTTTAAGTGGAAGCTCACGCCAGAGCTTATTTACCAATTCCATCCCCAGCGGAATGTGACCCAGCATTTCCCCATGCATGAGATGCAGTTGATTAAAGCCCTCCTCTGGGTAGGTGTTTTCCCAGAGCTTACCACAGTCATGGAAAAGGACGCCAGCGATCATGAGATCGCGATTTAGATAGGGGTAGAGTTCGCAGACTGCCACCGCGGTGCGCATCATCTGTGCAACGTGTTCTACGAGACCGCCGCGCCGTGCGTGGTGGTTTCTCCGCGCGGCGGCGGTCCTGCGGAAACGGTCTTCAAATTGCTCCACAAAGTCATCGCAAAGCGCCTTTAATCTAGGGTCGTTAATCTGGCTGAGGTAATCGCTGAGATCTTCCCAATCAGCCATTTGCTTTTCTCGTGTTGCGGGGTCGCCCGCTAAGAAATCGTTCTTTTCTTCATCGCTTAAGAAGCGGAATTTCCATCCCTTACCATCCACTCCGTATTGGTTCTGGGTCCACTCACCCGAGAAGTGGAGGAGGGTTTCTGGGTCGATTTCTTCAGCACTCGCGAACTGGGGGTGATTATTCCAGACTTTTAAGGTGATGATCCCGGTGGCGTCTGCGATGGCCCATTCGAGGTAGGGCTTGCCGCCCTTAGTTTCGCGTTGCCGGATCCCTTGCAGCTGGGCGCTGAAGGAGGCTTCGAGAGGGCTCTCATTCGTGGTGGCTAGAAGTTCACTAATCGACATGTCTCAACAGAGACGGATCATGTCTTTCACTGATTGGATCCAAAGGAAAAAAAGCCCTTTCGTGGAATATCGGAAATGCCCATCTCCGGTCATCTCGATGAGGCCGCAATCAACATTATGATCAATTTGGCGCTGCATCTCCTCCTCCACTTGTTTGAGGACTTCATCAGGATCAGGCATCATGAGGGATTCACGAGAGATGCCGAGTTTCGCAAGGTGGCTCTCATGGTCACGGTAAATGGCCTCGAAGTTATTACGCTCACAAGGTAGGTGGTCCCAGTGAACGTGAGGAGAGTGCTTAAGGGTCGGTGAAAAGGGATAATTAGTGGTGTGAATAGAACGCCCATCCGGAGCGCGCGAGGATACGGTGACGAAGGCGAAGGCCACTTGTTCTTGCTCGCAAAGGCACACCGCGGCGACGGCTTTGGCTTCTGGGTTCCAAAAAAAGCGGAAATGTTGCTGCATGCCCGCCCAGTCCCAACCGCTATCGATGACATGATCGAACTCTGCCTCCTCAATCTCGTGGATCAGGCGGGGCGCATTGGGGAAGTAGTCTTCAGATGGTGGGCTCTGCTGGTTGAGGCGATTTTCAAGCGGGATCCGCTGTTTGCGGATCCGAGTGAGAAGATCATACCAGGGGAGAAAAAACCACAGAGCAGCGCCAAAAACTCCTGCCCAAAGAGAGCCAAAGAGCAAGTAGAAGGTCAGAAATGAAGCGATCAGAAAAGTGAGAGCCCCCAATTTTCTGAAAAGCAAAGTCCGGCAAGAGCGCAATGCGATACCTACGATGAGGCAGGCCAGAATGATGAGGAAATTGTGCATGAGAGCTAGGGTGGGTGCGGAGGGCTCCGCGCGGGAGAGGGTCTGTAAAATGGGCAAGATTCAAGTCAGCAAGATTCTGTTAGATTCTCGCCTAGTTTTCCAGATTTGGGAACTTCAGGCAGATTTCTAAGAATGCGAATGATTTTCTCCCATTCCTTGCGAATTCCTTTTGAACTCTCTAGGCTTCGGTGATGGCAATTGAACCTTTCTGCGATATTTGGCCCAGCATTCCTGACTCGAGTTTCATTGCGGCTAGCGCAGACATTATTGGGCGTGTCACGCTCGGTGAGCAGTCAAGTATCTGGCACAATG
The DNA here is from genome assembly GCA_937944055.1 of uncultured Verrucomicrobiales bacterium. Classification (GTDB taxonomy): domain Bacteria; phylum Verrucomicrobiota; class Verrucomicrobiia; order Verrucomicrobiales; family Akkermansiaceae; genus SW10. The sequence goes on from CALDZJ010000016.1 coordinate 55,478, forward strand.
CCACGCTGAGAGGGGATATAAACGAGATTACGATTGGGCCTCAGAGTAATGTCCAAGACAATGCTGTGATTCATTTGGCCGATGACTTCGGCTGTCATGTTGGCGAACTGGTGACAGTCGGGCACTCGGCGATTTTACACGCCTGCACGGTGGGAGACGAGGTCTTGGTGGGGATGGGCGCTTGTGTGCTGGATGGGGCTGTGATTGGCGCGCGTTCCATCATAGGGGCGAATGCTCTCGTCACAGGGGGGACGGTCATACCAGAAGGTTCACTCGTGTTGGGGAGTCCTGCCAAGGTGATCAAAACTCTCGATCTCAAGGAGCAACAAGAAATCAAAAAATGGGCCGAGAAGTATGTCCGGAATTCTCGCCTCTTTAAAGAGCGTGCATTTACGCCTCGCTAGCTTTTCTCCTGCCTCTGGTCTCTTTTCTCATGACAGATCCACTTGATGACCTTCTTGCTCAAATGCCGCCTGCGGATGCCTCTGAGGCTGAGATTGAGAGCTTCATGGAGAGAGTGATGAATACGCCGGGCGGCGCGGAGTTAATCCACGATTTTGCCGGGAAAATCACGGCGGGGGGCTCACTGGATACGATGCTCAAAGAGGAGGAGGCGGCCGTGGAAAAGCGCTCTCTTAAAAGCCCGGCTCGTTTCGTCATTAGGGTGTCTCTTTTAGGAATTGAACCCCTTATTTGGCGACGTTTTAGCCTCCCAGCGGATTGTGCATATGTTCATTTGCATGAAGCGATTCAGGATGCTTTTGGCTGGGAGGGGAGGCAAGATCACCGTTTTGAAATTTGGGAAGAGGGGCAATTGGAAGTGAGTTTTAGCGCGTCTGAAGACGGGGAAGATTACTGCGAGGTGGAGAATCGGCTGATCGATCTCTTTCGAGAAAATGTCTCGGAATTTCAATATCTCTACGACTTTCAGGACAAGTGGCGGCATCGCATTGTGATTGAGAATTTGGTGCGAGCCGGTCTGAATGGCACTCGCAAGGAGCTCAGGCCTCACCTTCATACGGGGGAGCGTCATGGTCCGCCGGAAGACTGTGGCGGACCGCCGGGCTTCGCGAAGTTCCTTCAAGGAGAGCACCCTTTGTGTCGAAAATATGAGCCCGAAATTTTAGCGGAATTTAAAACGGGGCATCCTGATTTTGAGAAAATCACTTTGCGCTAGACGCGGAGTTGTGACCTTCGAGATTGGGATTCAGAGAATAGGGAGCGATGCCGCCGGAGAGATAGAACTCGATTTCGGCGAAGCTGTGAAGTTCCGCAATGAGGGGTAATTGGAGGCCACAATCACTCAGGAGGGTGGCGACGAGGGTGATTCGAGCGGCCGGGGACTGAGGTGAGGGAGATTGGCCATGTTTAAGCTCATGGCTCTCCGTGATGTCTACGATGCTGAAGATGGATGAGTGGAGGTGGGCGACCCGCTGGTAGTCGCCCTTGTTTTTAAAGGTGAGGGGAAGAATTCCGAAGCGGAGGAGTTGGGTTCGCTGGTTTTCGTGGATTGATTTGGCGATGATGCTTTTGACTCCGAGGAGAGCGCTGCCTTTTGCGGCCCAGTGTTGGGTGGGGCCGCAGCCGTAATTTTCACCAGCGATGATGGTCAATTGGCGTCCGCTTTGTTGGTAGGCGATGGCAGCATCGAAGATGAAGGTTGCTTTAGCCATCTTTGCGGCAGGGATGTAGTGATCGGGAGCGGTGACGTGAGCGTCTCCAAAATATTGAGTGTAAGCGCCCGGAGCATTGGGCGTCATCGTATTATTGAGGCAAGGGTGGTCGAAGGTGCCCCGTATCATCAGGTGGTCGTTTTTATCGTGGGAGGCGAAGTCACCGAGCGGCGATTTTTTCCCCCAATCTTGCTCGATTAAATACCGCCCAGCGGGGCTAGTTTCGTTAATTTTTCCACTAGGAGAAATCGTCTCAGAGCTTACATCATCGGCAAAAACAGCGAGCGGGCGAAGATCGTTGAGATCGCAAAGATCGGAACAAAGGGAAGAGTCGGGAGAGGGAATATTGCAATTGGTTAGCATTGGGCAGGAATCTCGCTGAAAAGAAACTAACTTAGCGGGACAACTCGACAAGCCCTCACTCAGAAGCGCCCAGGTCGTGTGAACAAATTGAAAACGGGCCTTCGAAGTGCTTTGAATCCTTCGAGGCGCTCGCCCTAAAAGTCGTCGAGAGAAAATTTGCGGCAGTCGACTAAATCCTGAGCCCCTTCGAAGCGAAGCGGGAACAAAGTTAGGCGACATACAAATTAGGTGACAGGCAACCAGTCTTGACGAGCGGGGGTTTTTGGGGCATGGAGGGGGCTGAAGTTATGAAGAATGAAGAGGTAGCGGAGATGTCAGATTTGGAGAAACTGGATTGTTTGACGGGGAAGATGTTGGGCGGAATTGCTTTGAAGGCGCCGAATTTTGGACAAG